>NZ_JASODY010000032.1:0-9584 GCF_030212265.1 Corynebacterium sp. UMB9976 | reverse complement strand
CACCCTGACCCGAAACGAGAACCAAGCCGACCACGAAACAGGACGACCAGCCCTCTACGACAACGCTATCGACACCGACTACACCCACTCAATCGGCATCCAAAAAGGCCAAATCTAACCCCCGCGACACGCCGGGCCAGACACACTTTTTGACCCTTAACCCGGAAATAACGGGTTTATGGGCTGCGTTGGCCAAAGTGGTGGCACAAGTGCAGCAAGCGTAAATTAACTTAGCATAACCTAATATGCAGCTTTTGAGAAGGGGCGTGGATAGCAAAAGACCCGCCATAGGCGGTTGCCTACGGCGGGTATATAGTGCGAATTTCCACCTTACCACGACTGACTTACATCAGCACACCGGCAAAGACCGGAAAGTCTTAGAGAAAACTAGCGAGCCTTCTCTACGATGTCCAGGAGACGGAAGTGCTTGTCCTTGGACAGCGGGCGGGTCTCCTCGATGCGGACGCGGTCGCCGACACCGGCGAGGCCTTCCTCATCGTGTGCCTTCACGCGCGAGTTGGTGCGCATGATCTTGCCGTACAGGGCGTGCTGCTTGCGGTCCTCCAGCTCGACGACGATGGTCTTAGCCATCTTGTCGGAGACCACGTAGCCGGTGCGGACCTTCTTCTGGCCCTTTTCCTTCTTGTTCACGTTAGCCTCACTCATGCTGCGTCACCACCAGGGTTGGTCGACAGCCCGAGCTCGCGCTCGCGCAGGACCGTGTAGATGCGAGCGATGTCCTTCTTGACAACGCTCAGACGACGGTTGTTGGTCAGCTGGCCGGTCGCCATCTGGAAGCGAAGGTTGAACAGCTCTTCCTTGCTCTCCTTCAGGCGGGTGGTCAGCTCCTCGTTGCTGAGCTCGCGGAGCTCAGAGGCTGGGATACCAGTAGCCATTAGAACTGATCCTCCTTCTTCACGATGCGCACCTTGCATGGCAGCTTCGCGCCGGCGCGGCGCAGAGCCTCCAACGCGGTCTGCTCATCTGGGTACGACATCTCGAACAGGATGCGGCCAGGCTTGACGTTGGCGACCCACTTCTCGACCGGGCCCTTACCGGAACCCATACGCACGCCAAGCGGCTTCTGGGTCAGCGGACGGTCCGGGAAGATGTTGATCCACACCTTGCCACCACGCTTGATGTGGCGGTTGATGGCAATACGTGCAGCCTCGATCTGACGGTTCGTGATGTAGGTCGGCTCCAGGGCCTGCAGGCCGTAGTCGCCGAAGGTCACACGGTTGCCGCCCTTGGACATACCGCTACGGTTCGGGCGGTGCTGGCGGCGGAACTTAACGCGCTTGGGGATAAGCATTTGTTCTTAGCCCTCCTGCTTCTTCTCGGCGCGCTGGCGGCGTGCACCACCGCGGCGCGGGCGCTCACGGCGACCACCGCGGGACGGGCGCTCGTCGCGAGCGTTCATCAGGGACTCGCGGCGACCGCCGACGACGTCACCCTTGTAGATCCACACCTTGACGCCGATGCGGCCGAAGGTGGTGTGGGCCTCGTGGGTGCCGTAGTCGATCTCGGCACGGAGGGTGTGCAGCGGAACGCGACCCTCGTGGTAGCGCTCGGTGCGACCCATCTCCGCGCCGCCCAGGCGACCGGAGCAGACAACCTTGATGCCCTTGACCTGTGGCTGACGCATTGCACCCTGGATTGCCTTGCGCATAGCGCGGCGGAATGCAACACGGTTGACCAGCTGCTCGGCGATGGACTGAGCCACCAGCTGAGCGTTGGCATCAACGTTCTTGACTTCGAGGATGTTGAGCTGGACCTGCTTGCCGGTGAGCTTCTCGAGCTTGCCGCGGATGCGGTCAGCCTCGGAGCCACGACGCCCGATCACGATGCCCGGACGTGCGGTGTGGATGTCGACGCGCACACGGTCGTGCGTGCGCTCGATGACCACGTTCGCGATGCCGGCGCGCTCGAGCCCCTCGGAGAGGAACTCGCGGATCTTGATGTCTTCGGCAAGGTAGTCAGCGTACTGCTTGTCGGCGTACCAGCGGGACCGCCAATCGGAGGTGATACCCAGCCGGAGGCCGTGGGGTTGAATCTTCTGGCCCACTACTGAGCACTTCCCTTCTGGCTCTCGACTACCACGGTGATGTGGCTGCTGCGCTTACGGATGTGGAAAGCACGACCCTGAGCGCGCGGACGGAAACGACGCATGGTCGGGCCCTCGTCGGCGTATGCCTCGGAGATGACCAGGGTGCGCGGATCCAGACCAAAGTTGTTCTCAGCGTTAGCCGCTGCGGAGGCAACAACCTTGGCGACGTCCTCGGAAGCAGCCTGCGGGGCGTACTTCAGGATTGCCAGGGCGTCCTCGACGGACTTACCGCGGACCAGGTCGATCACGCGGCGTGCCTTCATCGGGCTGACGCGCACGAAACGCGCGGTGGCGCGTGCGGAATTCACAGTTTCAGTCATGATTATCGACGACCCTTCATGTCGTCCTTGACGTGACCCTTAAAGGTCTTCGTCGGTGCGAACTCGCCCAGCTTGTGACCAACCATCGAGTCATCGATGAACACCGGCACGTGCTTACGACCGTCGTGGACGGCGAAGGTGTGACCGATGAAGTCGGGCAAGATAGTCGAGCGGCGGGACCAGGTCTTGATGACCTGCTTGGTGCCCTTCTCGTTCTGAGCATCCACCTTGTTGAGGAGGTGCTCGTCAACGAATGGGCCCTTCTTAAGGCTGCGTGGCATTCTCTGCTACCTCCTCTTAGCGCTTCTTGTTGGGACGGCGACGGCGGACAATCATCTTGTCGCTCGGACGGTTCGGGCGGCGGGTGCGGCCCTCCAGCTGACCCCATGGGGACACTGGGTGGCGGCCACCGGACGTGCGGCCCTCACCACCACCGTGCGGGTGGTCGACCGGGTTCATAGCAGCACCGCGGACGGTCGGGCGCCAGCCCTTCCAGCGCATGCGGCCGGCCTTGCCCCAGCGGATGTTGATCTGCTCCTGGTTACCGACCTCGCCGACGGTTGCACGGCAACGGATGTCGACGCGGCGGATCTCGGAGGACGGCATACGCAGGACTGCGTACTTGCCTTCCTTACCCAGCAGCTGGATCGAGGCACCAGCGGAGCGGGCCATCTTGGCGCCGCCGCCTGGCTTCAGCTCGACGCAGTGGATGGTGGTACCGGCCGGGATGTTACGCAGCGGCAGGTTGTTACCAACCTTGATGTCTGCGTTCGGGCCGGACTCAACCAGTGCGCCCTGCTTCAGGCCGCGCGGGGCGATGATGTAGCGCTTCTCGCCGTCGCGGTAGTGCAGCAGTGCGATGTTTGCGGTGCGGTTCGGGTCGTACTCGATGTGAGCGACCTTTGCGACCACGCCGTCCTTGTCGTTACGACGGAAGTCGATCACGCGGTAGCGACGCTTGTGGCCGCCACCCTTGTGACGGGTGGTGATGTGGCCGTGAACGTTGCGGCCACCGGTCTTCGACAGCGGGCGCAGCAGAGACTTCTCTGGAGTGGAGCGAGTGATCTCGCTGAACTCGGAGACGGAGCTCGCGCGGCGACCCGGCGTAGTCGGCTTGTACTTACGAATAGCCATACTTTTGCTTCCTCTTTACCTGTCGGTTTGCCGGCGCTTACGCGACGGTGCCACCGAAGATGTCGATCGGATCGCTGCCGGCGACCAGGGTCACCATGGCGCGCTTGGTGGCCTTGCGACGACCGTAGCCGTAGCGGGTGCGCTTGAGCTTGCCCTCACGGTTTGCGGTGTTGACGCTGGCGACCTTCACGCCGAAGATCTGCTCGACGGCAATCTTGATCTGGGTCTTGTTGGACGTTGGTGCGACGAGGAACGTGTAAACGTTCTGCTCCATCAGGGCGTAAGACTTTTCAGACACGACCGGAGCGATGATGACGTCGCGAGGATCTACAACCTTGTTGCTCACTTAGCCTCCTCCTTCGTGTTCTGGTCCTCGGCCTTGTTGGCGCCGCTTGCTGCCTTGATGAAGGCGTCCAGTGCCTCGACAGAGAACACGACGTCGTCTGCGTACAGAACGTCGTAGGTGTTCAGCTGGTCTGCCGGCAGTGCGTGCACGTTCGGCAGGTTAGCGACGGACTTGCGAGCGGTCAGGTCCTCACGGGTGAGGACGACCAGGATCTGCTTGCGCTCGGTCAGACGCTCCAGGAAGGAACGTGCAGACTTGGTGGATGGGATCTGGCCCGGCACGAGCTCCTCGATCACGTGGATACGGGAGTGGCGTGCGCGGTCAGACAGGGCGCCGCGCAGTGCGGCGGCCTTCATCTTCTTCGGGGTGCGCTGGGAGTAGTCGCGCGGCTGCGGGCCGTGGACCGTGCCACCACCGGTGAAGTGTGGTGCGCGGATGGAGCCCTGGCGTGCGCGGCCGGTGCCCTTCTGGCGGAATGGCTTGCGGCCACCGCCACGGACCTCGCCGCGACCCTTGGTTGCGTGCGTGCCCTGGCGCTTCGCTGCGAGCTGAGCGGTAACGACCTGGTGCATCAGCGCGACGGACGCCTCAACATCGAAGATGGATGCTGGGAGCTCTACGCTGCCGTTGGTCTTACCATCAGCGGTATGTACATCAAGCTTCAGATTGCTCATGCTTTAGCACCGCCCTTCACTGCGGTCTTGACAACGACGATGCCGCCGTTGATACCCGGAACTGCGCCCTTGATGAGCAGCAGGTTGGAATCGGTATCGACCTTGGCAACCTTCAGGTTCTGCATGGTCACGCGGTTGTTGCCCATGCGACCTGCCATGCGCTTGCCCTTGAAGACGCGCCCCGGGGTAGCGGCTCCACCGATACCACCGACGCGACGGTGCGCTGCCTGGTTACCGTGTGCTGCACCCTGGCCGGCAAAGCCGTGGCGCTTCATGCCGCCGGCGAAGCCGTGACCCTTGGAGGTGCCGGTGACGTCCACGAAGTCGACCTCGTTGAAGATCTCGACGGTTACGTCCTGGCCGACCTCGTAGCCGGAAGAATCCGCGACGCGGATCTCGGCGACGTGGCGACGAGGGGTAACGCCGGCCTTCTTGAAGTGGCCAGACTCAGGCTTGTTGACCTTACGTGGGTCGATCTCACCGAATGCGATCTGGACGGCCTCGTAGCCGTCGATGTCCTTGGTGCGCACCTGGGTTACGACACAAGGCCCAGCCTCGACGACGGTGACCGGTACGACGCGGTTCTCGTCATCGAAGATCTGGGTCATGCCGAGCTTCTTGCCCAGGATGCCCTTGATCTCAATATCACTCATAGTTTTGTTCTCCGCTGCCTTTAAGCTGCTGTATTCAGACTCGACTCAGGCTTACTGAATGTTGACGTCGACGCTTGCCGGAAGGTCGATGCGCATGAGGGCATCAACAGTCTTCGGGGTTGGGTCGAGAATGTCGATCAGGCGCTTGTGAGTACGCATCTCGAAGTGCTCGCGCGAGTCCTTGTACTTGTGCGGCGAACGGATGACGCAGTAAACGTTCTTTTCAGTTGGCAACGGCACCGGGCCGACTACACGGGCGCCGGTACGAGTGACCGTCTCAACAATCTTCTTGGCAGAAGCGTCGATTGCCTCGTGATCGTAGGCCTTGAGCCTGATGCGGATCTTCTGTCCCGCCACGCTTGTCCTCTTCCTCAGCGTGCCCACGTTCTCGACCTGCTGTCGAGCTTGTGAGCGAACACGCTTCTTTTCTTGTCTTAACGCTGTCCGGCCGTGGGGCCTGGTCCAGACGCCAGTTTGCTCAGTGTCTTCTCTGTTCACTTCGTTGCACCGGTTGGGGTGGTAAACGATCGCGTTTGCGTTGTTCACAAAGCACACACTGTGTGTTGGAAGAGACCCTCCCCGCGTGGGGACTAGTGCTCATGCGCCTAAATACTGCTGGTTATCTGCAGTTGTGGACGCAGAGGAGGCAAAAGGTTCTTTCCTTATGCTTACTGCCGCTGTTCATTTACCATGTCCCACTCCGGCACCCGCGGTCGGGCGTGTCGCCGTTCCCGCGCGAAGTACCGCACAGCAGAGTTATCCCCCACTGTGTTGGTTCATGCTCGCTTCACCATCAGCACCTTCTTGGCTGGGCGTTTTATCCTGATCAGTTCCGGTTAGGCTTAATCAAGCACGCATGGCCTCATGTGCCGTGTTAAAGCAACGTCAAGTATTCAACCACATCGAACGCGCGAGGCCAAATTTATTTTTCTGAGCCCGCGGTGGCTCGTTCACGGTGGGCCGCGCACGACGGGAGCTTTAACACAGCATGTGCAACACGCATTAGAATCGCCACATAGTTTTCTCGTAGAGGTTTCAGGCGTGATCGTTGCTGACACCTCATATATAAGGAGGGCAAAACAGTGAGCGATTCTATGGATCCCCGTCGGCGCCACTCGGGCCCGAGGCGATCCCCGCTGCCCGCCCCACGTTCCCCGCAGTCCGACGAGGGCGGCCCGCAACCGCCGACCTACCGGCGCGCGAACACACCGGCGCCGGAGCGGGAGGCAGGGCAACGATCAACGCACAGCCCTCGCTCCGCAGATCACGGCGCGGCTCAAGGCCCTCACCCGCGCCCACGCCCTCGTGCGCAGCAGCCTCGCGGCAGTCGACCCATTCCGGAAGGTGAGCAACGCCCCCGCTCGCAGGGTGGGTCCCAGCGCCGCCGCCCGCTTCCACAGGGAGAGGCCAATACCCTCCGTTCACGCCAGGGCCAACCACAGCGCCGTCCCCGCCCCCAGGCATCAGAAGGGGGCCGCCCCACTCCGCCGGGCCAGCGCCGTCCACGTCCGCAGGGCGAACCCCAGCGCCGCCGACCGCAGGCGCCCATTGACGGGCAACCGAACGCTCGACGCCCGCGCCGCCCGCGGCCTGCCGGGGAGCAACCTCGTTACCGCAGGGATGGCCAGCCAGGAGGCTCGACTCCTCGTCGGCGCACCGCGACGTCCAGTAGCCGTGATCATGGGCACCGCGGCCCGAGGCAGGGTCGCACACTTGGCCCGGAGATGGCCGCTGTGCAGCAGCGCCGCGCCCGCCGGGATGAAAAGAGAGCTCAGCACCGGCGGCCGGAACCGCAGCTTGGCTCTGCCTGGCGGGAGACCTCTTCGCGCGATGGCAAGAAGAAGCCACTGTGGTTGAAACTCGGCGCCGCCGCATTGGCCCTCGTGCTCGTGTTTGCGCTCTGGCCCTCGGGCAAGTTCTCCCCTCCGGAGGACTTGGAGAATAACGAAGTAGTCGCAGAGCAGTCGCCTCCCATCGACCCCTCCCCTGTGATCGAGATGTACGTACCCGCCCTGAAGATGCACGCCACCTTCGAGGAGGGTCCGTGCCGCGTGAAGGACGGTGCAATCAATCCAGACACGATGGATAAGGCCTGCACCTACACCTCGGAGGACAAGCCCTACTCCCTGCCCGGCACGAATGCCAAAGACATCGTGGTCATTACGGGACACACGGGCGCGGGCGTCCCCGCCGTATTTAACGACCTCTACGACGGCGCGAAGGATAAGCACAAGGTCAGCATCGGCGACAAGCTCTACCTGCGCACCCAGGCTTCCGGCGACACCTGGCTCGTATACTCCGCCACCGACCTCCACGACCCGCAGAAGGAGGGGCTCTCACAAAGCCCTGAGATTTGGGGCGAGGGCCCCATGCCGGGCCGACTGCTGACGATCAGCTGCATTCAGCCGGCGAACCTGCTCGCCCCGGCGGTCCGCAATGCGGTGGTGGGCTGGCAGTTCCAGGGCACCTCCACAACGGTGGGCAAGGGCGCGGAGGAGCAAGCACCCCAAGAAGCGGAGTAATGACAAGCTGAGAATTCCACCCCTTTTTGAGGGTGTTTCTCATTGGGAATGCAAAATTTGTTGCGAGAGTTAAGGAAGCGCTTATAGTTGACACTGTTGATGCCGCCCCCGATGTTTGGCATTACGCAACACCAATCTCTTTCAAGGAGAGACCATGAAGCTTTTTCCACGCACTCTGACCGCCGCCGTCATGGCAGGCGCCCTGGCCGTCGGTGGCGCAACCGTCGCAGATGCACAGGACGCCCAAGCAGCTCCAGCCGAAACCCAGACCGAGGAGCGCACGAACTGGCCGGAGTCCTTCACCTCTACTGACGGTGTCGAGTACTTCAAGAACGAAAACGATAATGGCTACGCCTCGAAGCCGGAGTTCGGCAACGCAGTCAAGGCGACTCCAGAGCAGGCTGACGCCATGCTGACCGAGGCCGGCGTCGCTAAGACCGCACCGCAGCCTGAGACCCCTGAGGTCGACGAGTCCGACATCCCGGCACCGGCTACCAAGCAGGACTCCGAGGGCAACACCTGGTACCAGCACAAGGACGGCGAGATCTACGTCAAGGACCGCAACGACTGGAACGCCCCAGTCACTGACGAGCTCCGCAACGCCTACTACGAGGCTTTCCCAGACGCTAAGCCGGACGCCCCGGAGAACCCGGGCAGCTCCGACTTCGACAAGAAGAAGCTGGCTTGGCTGGCTCTGCCGGCAGCCCTGATCATCGGTGGCATCGTTTACCACCTGATGAAGGACGGCCAGACCTACACCCCGGACGAGGGTCGCAAGAACGAGGACCCGACCGCTGAGGAGAAGGCTGCTTCCGACAAGCTGCTCGGCGAGAACAAGGACGAGGTCATCGCTCAGGGCGGTCAGCTGGCTGAGGGCGCAGACGCCGCAGCTACCGACCGTGGTATCGCAGCCGAGACCGGCTCCAACGCTGCCGCACGCGGCCTGGCTGCACTCGCAGTCGTCGCAATGGTTGCAGCTGGCGCATTCGCAGCTTCCCGCAAGCTGTTCGCCTAAAACGGCATCAACGCTTAACCGCCCCTCACCCGCCGAGCACAACGCTCTAGGCACAACGGGCAGTTAACACCCCGGCCCACCCCCTCCCCCGGACCATCCGGCGGAGGGGGTGGGCTTTTCTATACCCACACGAGCCCCCAACTGCGATAGCCTGAAAGGCATTGCGCGCAGCGGCCGCGTAAGGCCGGCAGCGCCAGAGCGAGCCCGGCAGCGCCAGCACGCCACCAGGGCTCCAAAGCACCCAACAAGGGCACACAAACATCGAGAAGAGGCTTCCATGGCCAACCAGGCCCGCAACACCGGCGGCAACCAGAGCTTCCGCAAGAACCCGGAATACGTCAAGGCGCGCCGCGCCATCGTCCGCGAACACCACCCGGACCACGGCGGGTCTAACGCGGCCCTCATCGCGGAACTCAAGAAACTCGACGAGCGCTGGGAGCGCAAGACCGCGTTCAGCGCAGCCGTGCGAGAACAGCTCCAGGAGCACCGCCCCTCCTTCATCGACCCGAAGGCCGCAGAACAGGCCATCCAGTTCGCAGAGCGCTACGCGGACCCCGTCGTCTCAACCGCGGACTACCTCGTCGAGCGCGGCGAGAAGGGCGGCAAGTGGCTCAAGGAGAAAGGCCAGGGCCTCTACGAGTCCAAGGTCCCACCCAAGGTGAAGCAGAAGATCGAGAAGACCGCCCAGGACGTCCTCAACCGCGCCACAAAGCGCTTCAAGACCGGCAAGTAGCCCCGGGCGGATTCTAGGGGTCGTTGCAACATTTCCTAGCTTTCAGCTAAATCTAACAGCTCCGCCATCCGCTCCGCAGG
>NZ_JASODY010000031.1:0-11207 GCF_030212265.1 Corynebacterium sp. UMB9976 | reverse complement strand
ACTCAATCGGCATCCAAAAAGGCCAAATCTAACCCCCACGACACGCCGGGCCAGACACACTTTTTGACCCTTAACCCAAAATCTCGATGCGTGCGCCGATGGACTCCGCGCTGAGCAGCTGATCCACCCAGCCCTTCGCCCCGGGGCTCACACGAATAACCGGGCGTGGATCCGTGGCATCCCCGTGCTTCGTCGTAGCCTCGTAGCGCTTCCGGGCGGCATAGCCGGCCTCCGTCAGCGCGCTGAGGTCCTTGTGCTCCAGCTCCTCGCGAGCCTGGTTGAGGATCTCCAGGGCCTCATCGAAGCACTCGATCAGCGCATCCCGGTTGCCCTCGCACATCGCCCGGACCAGCGATGGGGCGGTGCCAGCCACCCGGGTGGTGTCCCGGAAGGACCCTGCGGCCAGGGCGAGGCTGAGCGGCCCGCCCTGGTCGCCCACCATCGCCAAGGTCTCGGCGAAAACATGCGGCAGGTGGGAAATCCGGGCCACCGCGCGGTCGTGCGCACCCGAGCGGCTCGGGATTGTGATCGCACCAGTAGTCTCTGCCATGCGCACCACCCGCTCGAAGGTGGTGAACCACGCGCGCGGTGGCTCGTTCTCAGCGACGGCCCGGTCGTAGGCGACCACCCACACGGCGCCGTCGAAGAGCCCGTTGAGGGTCGCGCGCCAGCCCGAATGCGCAGTTCCTGCCATCGGGTGCCCGCCGACGAAGCGATCAGCCATCCCGCGATCCTCGACCAGCGCCTGGACCTCGCCCTTCACGCTGGTCACATCGGTCAGGCCCACGCTCGGGGCGTGCTGGCCGACGGCGTCCAAAATCTCCGGTAGCGCAGGAGCCGGAACCCCGAGGACGACGAGGGCGTCCTCCCGTTCCGCGCGCTGCAAGGTCGCGGTGAGGTCCCCGGAGACGTCGTAACCATCCTCGGTGGCCTGAGAAACCGTCTTCGCGGAACGATTCCAACCGAACGCTGGCCAGCCGTCGTCCGCGAGATCACGCAGCAGAGAGCCACCGATCAACCCCAGACCCAGAACACACACCGGGAAGCGCTCGAACGCGGTCGGGGTTCCCGGGGACGGGTGCAGAGGGTGACGGGTGGACTCGGATTCATGCTGCGTACTCACGCTTTAATTCTCTCATAAGCCCCGGATACGCGCCGGGGACTGAAGCAGCCCGCGCGGCAGCCGGAGTGCCGACCACAGCGGGTGCCCCAGCGGTGCAGACTCACGCCCGGCGACCGGCTAAAATCCGAAACATGAGTAACACTGACTCCTTCGACACGATCGCTGTCGTGGCGACCAGCACCGAGCATGGCTGGGCGCTCCGCGAGCTGCCTGATGACGCGACCGATTCCCTCGAGAGCCTCGTCGACCACCTCCGCAGCGAACGCGCCGAAGGTGCCGTTCTGGGGCTGGTCTGTATCGAGGACTCCTGGTGCGCGATCGTGCGCCCCGTCCCTGGTGGAGTGGGGATTTTGATGTCGGACGCCACCGCGGCGATCGATGACTACCTGGCGACCGACATGCTCGACGAGCTGGACGTCGACACCCCCACCGAGGAAGAGGCCGACGAGGCCGACGAGAACGATACCCCCTGGCCAGAGGGTGAATTCGACATGCTGGAGGACCTGGGTGTGTCCGAGCAACTGCTCACGGTTGTCTTCGACGATCCGGAGTACTACCCGGCGGAGCAGCTGATCTGTGTGGCTGAGGAGCTGGGCTTCGACGAGGAGCTCTCCGACCTGCTGGACGCCAACCTGCCTGACGACGAGGACGATGACGACTGAGCCTGGCAGCCCGGCCCAACCGGACTGGCTCATCGGGGGCGGTCTGCCCCGGCAGGGTGGGCACGTCGCTGACGAGGAGCTGATGCGGCAGGCCATCGACGTCGCCCGTTCCACGCCGCCGGGGGATGTACCGGTCGGTGCGCTGGTCGTCGACGCCGACGGTCAGCTCCTGGCTACCGCGACGAACCGTCGGGAGCAGGACGCCGACCCGCTGGCGCACGCGGAGGTCCTCGCGCTGCGGCAGGCGGTCCGAGCTCTCGGAGATTCCTGGCGGCTGGAGCGCTGCACCTTGGTCGTGACCTTGGAACCGTGCGCGATGTGCGCGGGAGCTGCGCTGGGGGCGCGGGTGGGCCGCATCGTATTCGGCGCCTACGAGCCGCGCACCGGGGCCTGCGGCAGCGTGTGGGACCTGCCGCGGGAGGCACCGCTGCATAAGGCCGAGGTGCGCGGGGGCGTGCTGCAGCCGGAGTGCGAGCAGCTCTTGAGGGGTTTCTTCGAAAAGCTCCGCTAACCCTGCGGGGAGCCGGGCACTACTGCACGGGCCGCCGGGGCACTACCGGCACAGGTCG
The DNA here is from genome assembly GCF_030212265.1 of Corynebacterium sp. UMB9976. Lineage (NCBI taxonomy): Bacteria > Bacillati > Actinomycetota > Actinomycetes > Mycobacteriales > Corynebacteriaceae > Corynebacterium > Corynebacterium sp. UMB9976. The sequence goes on along the minus strand of NZ_JASODY010000031.1, from coordinate 8,853 downwards.
CCGCCGAAGCGGTGGCGTGGCTTTTGGGGCGCGGGTGCGGTTTTGCTACTCTTATCGAAGGTTTTCATGGCTTCGTGCCGTGATCCTGGTGGTGTGTCCGAGCGGCCGAAGGTACTCGCCTCGAAAGCGAGTGAGGGTAAAACCTCCGAGGGTTCAAATCCCTCCACCACCGCAACGCGATCCCCGTCCCTCCCGGACGGGGATTTTTATTCTGCCTAGCTGTCCGTACACGCTTAGGGCACCTAAGCCACGACCCACTAGGCTGGGAGTGATACCCCTTTTCCCGGCATGGAAGGCTGCCTTAGCTCGTGGCGAAGTTCCTGTTTCACCTCGGACGCTGGTCGTTTACTCGTAAGTGGCTCGCCATCGGCATCTGGCTGGTCGTCCTCGTCGGCATTGGCGCGGCCGCGCTCACGAGCCAGAAGGGCTTCAACGACGTCTTCGAAATCGACGACATGCCCTCCACGCACGCCACCGAGCTGCTCCAGGAGAAGTTCCCCGAGATGGGCGACCCTGGCGAGGAATCGATCGTCAACGTCGTCTTCCAGGCCCCGGAGGGCAAGCAGCTCAAGGACCCCGACTACATGGCGGCGATGGACCGCACCGTCGAGGCCATTAAGAAGGACGTTTCGCACCTCGGCGACACCCTCCAGCTGCACAATCCCGTGACGATGAACGACGGGCTGCAGAAGGAGCTCGTCAAGCAGGAAACGGAGATGGGGCTGCCGCGCGAGACCGCGTTGCTGGACGCGCACACCCTGCGTGCTGTGTCCGACGACGGCCGCACTGGGGTGCTGAGCTTCAGCTTCGACGTCCCCGTGCCAGCGGATGTCACCGATGAGGACCGTGCCGCCGTCACCGACGCGATGAACATCTCCCGCGACGCAGGACTCACCGTCGAGGCCGGTGGCCTGGGCTTTGCGGACCCCGTCGCCGTCGAACCGATCAGTGAGATCGCCGGTCTGGCGGTGGCGCTGATCATCCTGTGGGTGACCTTCGCCAGCCTGCTCGCCGCCGGGTTGCCGCTGCTCACCGCGGTGGTTGGCATCGGTATCGGCACGCTGTTGACGGTCGGCGCGACCTTCTTCGTGCCGTTGAATTCTATGACGCCAACGCTGGGCCTCATGCTGGGCCTGGCGGTCGGTATCGACTACGCGCTGTTCATCATGGCCCGCTACCGCGACGAGCTGCGGCACGGGCGCAGCCGACTGGATGCGATTGGCCTGGCGACCGGTACCGCGGGCTCGGCGGTGGTCTTCGCGGGTCTCACGGTGATTATCGCGCTGGTCTCGCTGCGCCTGGCGAACATCACCTTCCTGACATACATGGGCTACGCGGCCGCGGCGAATGTCTTCATCGCCGTGCTGGTGGCCCTGACCCTGCTGCCCGCCCTGCTGGGCGTGCTCGGGGACCGGGTGTTCAAGAAGGAAGCAGCCGGCCCGCACGACACCGAGGCGCGCGCCGTGCCGCCAGAGAAGCAGAAGAACACCTTCAGCGTGCGCTGGGTGAAGCTGGTGCACCGCGTGCCCGGGCTCATGCTCGCCCTGGTGATGGTGGTACTGGCCGGGCTTTCGATCCCGGTGCTGAACCTGGAGCTCGCGCTGCCCTCGGATAAGACGGCGAACGTCACCTCCACGCAGCGTAAGTCCGCGGAGATGCTCGAAGAGGGCTTCGGCGGCGGCAAGAACGCCCCGATGCTCGTCGTGGTGGACGGCTCCGAGGCCCGCGGGGATGCGGAGGCGCTGAAGCCTTACCGTGGCGGCACGGAACCGACGTCGGACAATCAACCGAGCCCGGCGCAAGCGACGTTCATGTACGCCGCGGACCAGATGCGGCAGAACGCGGACGTGGTCAACGCGCAGATCGTCGGCATGAGTGAGGACGAAACCGCCGCGCAGCTGCTGGTGACCCCGAAGGCAGGCCCGACGGATGAGCGGACCGTGCAGCTGATCCACACGCTGCGGGCGCAGCAGGCGGAGATCGAGGCCGCGACCGGCGCGACGATCGGCATTACCGGCCTGACCGCGATCCAGCAGGACGTCACCGACAAGCTAGCCGACGCGATGCCGATCTACCTGGGGCTCGTGGTGGGTCTGGCGCTGATCCTGCTGCTGATGGTTTTCCGCTCCATCGTGGTCACGCTCATCGCGGCGCTCGGGTTCCTGCTCTCCGTGGGTGCGGCCTTCGGCGTGACTGTGCTGTTTTGGCAGGAGGGGCTGTGGGATCTGTGGCACTCGCCGGGCCCGCTGGTCAGCTTCGTGCCGATCTTCCTCATCGGCGTGACCTTCGGCCTGGCCATGGACTATCAGGTGTTCATCGTCTCCCGCATGCGCGAACGCTTCCTGCACGATTCGCAGGCCGCGGCGCGCGGTTCTCGTTACACCGCGGTGGAGGATTCCGTCATCGGTGGCTTCTCGCTGGGTGCCCAGGTAGTGACGGCGGCGGCGCTGATCATGATCGGCGTGTTCGCCTCCTTCGTTTTCCAGCCGTTGCCGTTCATTCAGATCTTCGGCTTCGCGCTCGGCGCGGGCGTGCTGTTCGACGCCTTCTTCATCCGTATGACGTTCGTCCCGGCGCTGATGTTCCTCTTCGGCAAGGGGACGTGGTGGATGCCGAAGTGGCTGGACAAGGTGCTACCCACCGTGGATGTGGAGGGCTCGGCGCTGGAGAAGGCCTTCGCGAGCGGGGAGATCGGCGAGGCTGCCAAGCGCTAGGCGTGTGGTTGGGGGAGCTGGTCACCGTGCAGCGGTGTAGGTGGTACCGCGTCGCCCTTGACCGCCATGCATGTGGACGAGCTCCTGCTCGATCAGTGGTTTGAGCGCGTACCTTACCTGGCTTTCGCTGAGGTTGGTTGCGTCGATGATGCTTTTTAGCGTTACCGTGGCCCCTCCAACCCCCGCGGTGTGGACTGCCTTGTACACAGCCGGGGCATTCTTGCCGAGCTTTTCCAGGTCGGGGCGTGGCTGCGCTGCGGGAGATGACTGCGGGGATGGCTGTGCCTTTGAGGTGCGGGTCGGCGAGGTAGGCGTAGGCGCCGGAGAGGCCTGGGAATCGGTCGGCGCCGGGGCAGTAGTCTCGGGGGCAGTAGCCTCGGGGGCAGCAGTCTCGCCACCCATGTCGGGGCGCAGCTGAGGTTCAGTATCGCGCCAGAAGAACGCGGTGAACTTCACACCCGTGTCGACGAATGTGGGCGGCTTGAGCCCCTGTTCGCGAAGGGATTTCAGGATGGTCTGGACGCCACCGCCTTCACCCTCGATGATTCTGTGCCCAGCGTCATCCCGCAGCGACCTCGCGAGCCGGTAGAGCCGCTGATTCACTTCTTGGCGCCAGAGCTCGTCGCTTTTCAGTTGGCTGACCGACAGGGATTTCAACCCACCGGGACTCATAATCATGAGTGCCTTGTGGGTAATGCGGACATCGATACTGCGGCCCTCTTCGAGGGTGTCGGGGCCCAAGTCTCGGTGGATGAGTGCATTGGCCACGGCCTCTCGGATGGCGTTGAGCGGCAGCTCTGGACGATCCACCATATGCCCGTTGGGGAGGTAGGCCTGGTACGTGCTGAGGTTAGCGGTGATCCACTCCATCGTTTGGTCGAGGAGGGTGGGCAGTGGACCAGAGAAACGCTCGAGGTTCCGGGTTCTTGCGGACGACTGGCTGTGTGAAGGGGGCGCGTCGGGGAGCCGGACCGCACAGGTCACGCTGAGAGCTGGGTAGACCCCTTGGGGGAAAGTACTGAGGGCGTAGTACCCGGCCACGCTGAGCTCCCCGGTGGGTAGCACGGCCGTAATTTTCCTGAGAATCTCGAGGTCATCGTCGATATCCCGGAAGGGGCGCACCGCTTGGCGCAGGTCGTTGGCGACTTGCTGGACGAGTTTTTCGTCCAGGTCTTTGGCCGACGTGTTGGGCACGGGCCGCATGTCGTAGTCCGCCGTGGGGTTTTCCGGAGACTTCGCGGCCTCGATCATCCGCAGGTCGGATGCGTGCATTTCGTAGTCGCCATCAGCCTGTCGGAGATAGGCGCGATGCTTATACCGAGCGGGTCTTTCCTGGATCGGCAAACCTTGAACTTCGGCGACAACGACGGTCGGGGCGTCTTCGGCGGTGCCCATTCTCACTGAGTACGTGTTGATGTACGGGCACGGGGAGATGGCGTTGCGCGCCTGATCGACAATCCCGGCTTCGAGCTTCGCGGGTTCTGGCACTCCCACAATGTCAAAGTTTGATCGCTCGTCGATGCCAAGGATGATCGTTCCGCCCTCGGGCATATTTGCGAAAGCGCAGGTTGTTGCCCCTAAGTTTTCTGGCAGGCCGTGGGCAGCGCGTTTCACCTCGACGGTTGTTGAGTCCCCTTGACGGAGGCGAAACCAGGAGACCTCTTGCTGAATGCGTGCCGAATCCCACGTCATGATTGAAAGTTTAAAGGTTTAAACCTCTAAAAACAAGAGTTTCGGGCTAAGACTTGGAGTTTTTAAAAGTGTGCGTTGGTCAGCACTGACGTTAGTGCAGGTCGCATAGGTATCAGTAATACTTGTAAACTTGGAATGACACTGTGAAATATTCCCAGTCTTATTCTCAGTATGAGTTTTCCACGTGCGGCGCGGGGTATCACTGAGCCTTCGTGGACACCGCCCAGCAGTTCGCCACGGGCATGTCCGGGGCGAGCACTAGACTGTCGGTTATGACTTCCGGATCCCACTCGCAGCCACCGCACGACGCGGCCGGGTTTGCCACTGATACGTCCTTCGAGCTCCTCAAGCCCCTGGGCGAGGTGACCGACCCGATCGCATCGCACTCCGGCGAAGGGGACCGCGAAACACGACTGACGCAGGGCCGGGTGGGCGTCCTTAAGACACCGCACGGGAACATCAACACCCCCGCCTTCATCCCCGTCGCAACCAAAGCGACGGTGAAGACCCTGACCCCGGAGCAGGTGCGATCCGCGGGGGCGCAGGCAATCCTTTCCAACGCGTACCACCTCTACCTGCAGCCCGGCCCGGACATCGTCGACGAGGCCGGCGGCGTGGCCACCTTCGAGAACTGGCACGGGCCGACCTACACGGATTCCGGTGGATTCCAGGTCATGAGCCTCGGCGTGGGCTACAAGAAGGTCCTCGCTATGGACTCGAAGGTCTCCGAGGATAAGGTCATCGCGCAGCAGAAGAAGCGCATGGCGATCGTGGACGAGGACGGGGTGGACTTCCGCAGCGTCATCGACGGCTCCAAGCACCGCTTCACCCCCGAGGTCAGCATGCAGATCCAGCACCAGCTGGGGGCGGACATCATGTTCGCCTTCGACGAGCTGACCACGCTGGCGAATACCCGGAAGTACCAGGAAGCGTCGGTGGAGCGCACCCACCGCTGGGCGAAGCGCTGCCTGGAGGAGCACCAGCGCCAGACGGAGCTGCGTAGCCACCGGCCGCTGCAGTCCCTGTGGGGCGTGGTGCAGGGGGCGCAGTACGAGGACCTGCGCCGCCAGGCGGCCCGCGGACTGGTGCAGCTTTCTGAGGAGGCCGAGGCGGAGGGTAAGCGCGGCTTCGGTGGCTTCGGGATCGGAGGGGCCCTGGAGAAGGAGAACCTCGGAACCATCGTGGAGTGGGTCTCCCAGGAGCTGCCGGACAACAAGCCGCGGCACCTGCTGGGCATCTCCGAACCGGATGACCTCTTCACCGCCATCGCCGCAGGTGCGGACACCTTCGACTGTGTGGCACCAACCCGGCTCGGTCGCCGCGGTGGGGTGTACACGCTCGATGGGCGGATGAACCTCTCCAACGCGCGCTTCCGGCGAGACTTCACGCCGGTGGACGCCGAGGTCGGCGGCTATGTGTCTGAGAACTACACCCGCGCCTACATCCACCACCTGCTGCGCGCGAAGGAATACCTCGCGGGCACGCTGTGCACGCTGCATAACCTGCACTTCATGATCAAGCTGGTGGACAACATTCGGGAGGCGATGCTGCAGGGTCGCTTCGAGGAGTACCGGGCTGAGTTCATGGGGCGCTACTACGGGCCGGGTTGGGAGCAGCGCCTTGGCTAATGGGGGAGCGGGAGTGGGCAGCCAGGGGGCTGGTCTAAGACGGCGGGGCGCCGGTTCAACACCGCGGGGCGCCGGGCGTTACGCGCCGAGCCCCTCCGGCGACCTGCACCTGGGCAACCTACGCACCGCGGTGCTCGCGTGGCTTTTCGCCCGCCACAGTGGCCGGGCCTTCCACCTGCGCGTCGACGACATCGACGCCCAGCGCTCCTCCGAGGAATCCGCCCGCCGGCAGCTCGCGGACCTCGCTGCACTCGGAATCACCCACGACGGCCCGATCGTCTACGAGCGCGACTGCCTCGACCACTACGCGGCTGCCCTGCAAAAGCTTGCTGACCAGGGACGGGTCTACGAGTGCTACTGCTCGCGCAAGGACATCCAGGAGGCCTCCCGTGCCCCACACGCCGCCCCAGGGGCCTACCCCGGGACCTGCCGGAACCTCAGTGACGAGGAACGAGCCACGCGCCGGGCGGAGCTCGCCGAGGCAGGCCGTAGTCCTGCGTTGCGGTTGCGGGTCGGCAACCTTTCTTCCTCCGACGCCACCCCGGCCAGCCTGGTCACCACCCACACGATCACCGAAGGCTTCGCTGCCGGGGAGGCGCTGGGCGGTGACGTCCTAAAAGAAGGGACCTATACCGGCGAGGTGGATGACATGGTGCTGCGGCGCGGCGGGAACACCGCGCAGCTGGACGGCAGCGAGTATGCGTACAACCTGGCCGTCGTGGTGGACGATGCGCTCGCGGGCGTGGACCAGGTGGTTCGCGGGGATGACCTGCTGAGTTCCGCACCCCGGCAGGCGTACCTGGCTGGGCTGCTGGGGTTGCCGGAGGTGGAATACCTGCACGTGCCGTTGGTGCTCGGGCCGGAGGGCAAGCGCCTGGCGAAGCGCGACGGCGCGGTGACGATGCGCGAGCTCGGGGTAGAGGATGCCCTGGCGTGGATCGGCGAATCGTTGGGGGAGGCGTTGGGCGAGCCGAATGGGGTGCGCGACGCCCTGGCGCAAGGCGCGTCACCGGCGGAGATCCTCGAAGGTTGGGCGGCGAGCTTCCGTCCGGAGCTGCTCTCCCGCGAGCCGGTGACCTACCTGGGCTAGCGGACCTCGCGGGAACAACGCACTCAAGAACGGCGGAACCGTCCGGAACGGGAGGGGGCGGTCGAGCGGGGGCTAGCGGACCTCGCGGGGCTTGAAGCGGGCGTCCACAACTGCGCCGCGCGCCTTGGCCGCCGCCTTCTGGGCGATCTTGGTGTTTTTGGCCACCAGCAGGCGGGCCTGGCGGGCGCGTTCCATGAAGAAGGTGCGGCGCGGGCCGGCGGTCCAGGTCTCGTCGATGATGCGCTTGGCGTAGGCCACCGAATCCGGGGAGCGGGTTGCCAGCTCCTCGGCGAGTGCGCGGGCGGCCGCGGCCGGATCTTCCGCAACCTCGGAGGCGAGCCCCAGCTCTACGGCGCGGGTGCCGTCGAAAACCTCGCCGGTCATGGTCAAACGCTTGGCGGTATCGATGGGCAGCAGCTGCTTGAGGGAGAAGATCCCCGACATGTCCGGGATCAGGCCCCACTTGGCCTCCAACACGGACCACTGGGCGTCCGCGGTGGTGAAGCGGTAATCCGCGGCCGCGACGAGCTGCACACCACCGCCGAAGCAGAAGCCCTCGACTGCCGCGATGACGGGCACGGGCAGGCGACGGAAAGCCCAACACGCCTCCTGGAAGGTATTGGTACCGCGCCACGGCCGGGGAGCGAAGGCCTTGGCGATGCCCGCGGGGGTCTTCAACGCGGAGCCGAAGTCCAAACCTGCGGTGAAATTATGGTCTTCACCTGCGAGAATGACGGCCCGAATCGTGCGGTCGCGTCGGATCTTGTGCGCGGTGGCGACCAGGTCGTCGAGAACGGACAGGGTGAGGGAGTTCAGCTTGCCGGGACGGCGAAGGGTGACGTAGGCGATGCCGTCCTCGACGTTCAGCGTGACCTCGCCGTGGCGGGAGGCGGGGTCGTCGTTGTGGGCGCTGTCCGGTGCTGCGGCGGAAGAGTGTTCATTGCGGGCTGTCATGGGATCACGCTAACCCACGGGCGCGGTGCTGCGCGGGGGATTGCGGAAGCTGCGTGGCGAGGGCCCGGAGGTGTTCTTCATCACGCGGTCGCGAGTGCGGCAGGGAGAGCTTTTGGCGGTAAAATTGCTCTATGAGTTCAGTTATTAACCTCGTGCTTGGCGTACTGCTGGTGTACGTCATTGTCGGGCCACTTCCCCTCGGCCTGCAGTTGCTCGCGACCTGGCTTGTGCAACGCCGTGAGCAGAAGAACGGGCAGGACGTGGTAGCGAATGGCGATTGGTGGAAGCTGCTTGGAACGGTGCGCGCTGGGGTGTGGGCCTTCTTGGCCGGGCTCGTGGTCTGGGTTCTTTTCCTCAGCTGGACCCCTGACCAGCTGGGCCTGCCAATGGGTGGCCCCTATGCAGATTGGCAAGTGGTTGCGTGCGGTGTCGGTGCGGTGTGTGCGGTGGTGATGCTTTCGCTGCGGACCCGCTGGCTTTTCGCCGGCGCGCTGGGAGTTGTGCTGGGTTTCACCGCGGGGTTCTCGCTCGCGTGGTCCTTTTGGGCTGCCGCCGGTGATTCCTCGGGGCTGTGGGCTGCGGGCTTGGTCTTCCTACTCGTTGGTTGCCTGATCGGGCTGAATTTCGTGGGCCTGATGGTGGCGTCCGTGCGTGCGGAACGGGCGCGCGATCAGCAGGCTGGCAGGTAGCGGCGAAGTTGGGTTAAGTAAAGAAAAGTGTGTCCGCATGCCACCATAACCCCAGACCACACACCACAAATCACCAAAGAATAGCT
>NZ_JASODY010000030.1:0-12331 GCF_030212265.1 Corynebacterium sp. UMB9976 | reverse complement strand
TCCTGCGGAGCGGATGGCGGAGCTGTTAGATTTAGCTGAAAGCTAGGAAATGTTGCAACGACCCCTAGAATCCGCCCGATAGTGTGGAAAGCTAAAGGCTCCCAGCCATGAACCACCGACCAAACGAGAGGCCCCCATGAAGAAGCTGCTGGCGCTGAGGCTCCTATCCGTTGCGTCAATCCTGGTCCTGCTGGTGATGCTCTTCTGGCCACCACCGGCCCTCAACGACATGCCGCAGCTACAGGCCAATGTACTCATGGCGTTGATCTTGCTGTTCGCGGTCGGCTCCACCACGGCGATGGGCTTCGCCTCCTACAAGGAGGCCAAACGCAAGCGCAATCACCCCGAGCGATAGCCCGCACACACGCACCACCCATCAACCCTTAGGAAAGAGCCCCCATGAGTGAGTTTCTGTCGCTGGAACGCCCCATCGTCCTGGCGCCGATGGCCGGTGGCCCCTCCACTCCGGAGCTCGTCGCCGCCGTATCCAATGCCGGTGGTCTCGGCATGATGGCCGCGGGTTACCTCTCCCCCGATGCGTTCCGCGAACGCCTTGCAGCAATAGAGAATCTCACCACCTGGCCCTTCGGGGTGAATATCTTCTCCCCACCGCCCCACACGGGTCTTTCCACCGCGGAGCTGCACAGTTGGCAGCGTTATCGCGAACAATTGGACGCCTACTCGGCTGTGCAGGCCTCTTTTCCGGACGCCCCTCGCAACACCGATGATCATTATGAGGAGAAGGTGCAGATCGCGCTTTCCTCCACCGCCAAGGTCGTGTCCTTTACTTTTGGCTACCCAACCCCGGAGGTCGTGGACGCCCTGCACGCCAAGCAGAAGCTGGTGGTGCTCAACGCCACGACCCCGGAGGAGATCGAGCATCTCGCGGGCACGGACTGCGACGCCATCGTGCTGCAGGGCAAGGAGGCCGGTGGTCACCGGGGCACGGTGCTTTCCACCCCGGAGGCGGGCTGCGCGTACTCGCTCGCCGCGCTGCTGGCCCATGCAAAGAAAGCCACCGATAAGCCGGTGATCGCCGCTGGCGGCATCGCCACCAAGCAGGACGTGGCGGAGGCCCTGGAGCACGGCGCGGTTGCCGCCCAGGTGGGCACCCGCTTCCTTCTGGCCGTGGAGGCGGGGACGAAGAAGACGCATAAGCAGGCGCTGCAGACGCTCAGGGGGCGGCCAACCGTGATCACCACGGCGTTCACGGGCAAACCGGCGCGTGCGATCCGCAATGCCTTCACCGACCGCTTCCAGCCGCTGGCCCCGAGCCTGTACCCAGAGCTGCACTACCTAACCTCCGGCCTGCGCGGCACGGCGGATAAGGCCGGCGATCGGGAGTACCTGAACCTGTGGGCCGGGGAGAATTATGAACTCACGCGACCGGGGCCAGCTGCGGCGATCGTCGCGGAGCTGACTCCGTAGGAAACGAAAAAGGGAGGGCCACCCTGGTTGGGTAGCCCTCCCTTCGCTATGAGCGCGTGACGAACGCGCTGCAGTATCACGCTGCCCCGCGGGCTCCGCGGGCAGCTAGAGGGTTTTAGTCGCCGATCTGGTCGCGGCCGCGCTTGACCAGCAGCGGATCCGGCTGGCCCACGACCTCGTGATCCTTGCCGGTGTACTCGAACTTGCTGAGCACGTAGCGCATCGCGTTGATGCGGGCGCGCTTCTTATCATTGGACTTAATGGTGATCCACGGGGACTCGTTGGTGTCCGTGTAGCGGAAGGTTTCCTCCTTCGCCCGGGTGTAGTCATCCCAGCGGTCCAGAGATGCCAGGTCCATCGGGGAAAGCTTCCACTGGCGGACCGGGTCGACCTGGCGGATCGCGAAGCGGGTGCGCTGCTCCTTCTGAGTCACGGAGAACCACAACTTGGTCAGGGAGATGCCGGAGCCCATGATCATGTTCTCGAGCATCGGGACTTCGCGCATGAACTCGGCGTGCTGCGCGTGGGTGCAGAAGCCCATGACGCGCTCGACGCCGGAGCGGTTGTACCAGGAGCGGTCGAAGAACACGATCTCGCCGCCGGCCGGGAAGTGCTGGATATAGCGCTGGAAGTACCAACTGGTGGACTCGCGCTCGGTCGGCTTCTCCAGGGCGACGGTGCGCGCACCACGGGGGTTGAGGTGCTCGTTGAAGCGCTTGATGGAGCCACCGGATATGTGCACCAGTGATTAGCCTAATCGTCCAGACTACACGCTGACGCCTTAATCAAGAGGTGACGGCATTTATCATATTGATATTCCGTTGAATTTCTGGATCACAATCAAGCACAAATAGATCCCAGAGGGAACCTTCTGCCATCGCTCGACACATTAACGGCTTTTACATGACTGGTAAATTCCCTAGGCACTGTCTCTTCACCTAATGCCAAATCACGCCATAGTCGAGAGACACCAGCCCCTTCCATGGCGGGTTCGTCAACGTCTTTAGCCACACATGAAAGGCTATACAAACCCCATTCAGATTCATCAAATGGGTAAGTGCCAAAGTCTCGCATATCCCTACGGAAATCTTGCATCATGACTTCGCGAATTACTTCGTCTCCCCCATGTGTAATTTCGTCAGTTACATAGAGTATCTGTGTGATCGCTCGCGCCTTATCCACTCTTTTTAAATACTGTTTATGGAATTGTTCAAGGTCAGACTCTCGAGCGAGGAAGTAAGTTGTAAAAAGCAGCGTTTCGCCAGACATATTAAATCGGATCACCGTCTACAGTGAAAGCTCCAGAATTTGTATACCTAGGCTGAGGGTAGCAGTGCCTTTTATGCACATTTTTTCCGAATTTGTTCGTGTACAAATCCGCATCTTTCTCCGCCTTTGTAGGATCTTTCGGATGATTGCCGTAAACCAACCCTACTATTGGGTTTCCCGGTTCATTCTTTACAACTTGACACTTCACTGTGTACATGCCCAGTTCATTTTTTTTCACAGCCGAAAAAGCCGGAGCTGGGCTAACGAACAGTAGTGAAAAAGCAACCGGAATGGAAATAATCCACTTGGAGGTTTTAGAAATATTTCTTAGCAAAGTTCTACCCTATCTACCTTCTCGTTTCCGCGGATGATCCATCTAACATTTGACCTGGTACCTGGAGCAATCGTATTGCAGGCGCTGTCTTTAGCCCCCAAAATAGGAGACGTGTTGGCGGTCATAATAACTTTGACTCTCATATCGGACTCGCAGTTGTTATAAACCTGGACAGCAAGTTTTTCCACCCTCGCCTCGACGCAGGATGGAGCGGTATTGGCAGAACGAGCCATCTGAGCTAAAGATGGCTTTTCTTCTACAAAACCGATGTCATATCCATGAGGAACTGAAACAGATTCTCCTTGGGATAGCTCTAAAATAGAGTAAGGATTTTCCTCCGCTTTAGGACTATCTTCAGTTGCAAACGCAGCTGGGGAAGCACAAACAGTCAGGAGAGTTGCCACCACAGTGGAGAGAATGGAAGTGCGCAATTTAGTACCGCCAATCTTCCCGCCATCGCTGTTGGCAGGAGGTCGAGAATGTAACTCCACTATAGTGGAAAGTGTACCCAGAGCTGCACTACCTAACCTCCGGCCTGCGCGGCACGGCGGATAAGGCCGGCGATCGGGAGTACCTGAACCTGTGGGCCGGGGAGAATTATGAACTCACGCGACCGGGGCCAGCTGCGGCGATCGTCGCGGAGCTGACTCCGTAGGAAACGAAAAAGGGAGGGCCACCCTGGTTGGGTAGCCCTCCCTTCGCTATGAGCGCGTGACGAACGCGCTGCAGTATCACGCTGCCCCGCGGGCTCCGCGGGCAGCTAGAGGGTTTTAGTCGCCGATCTGGTCGCGGCCGCGCTTGACCAGCAGCGGATCCGGCTGGCCCACGACCTCGTGATCCTTGCCGGTGTACTCGAACTTGCTGAGCACGTAGCGCATCGCGTTGATGCGGGCGCGCTTCTTATCATTGGACTTAATGGTGATCCACGGGGACTCGTTGGTGTCCGTGTAGCGGAAGGTTTCCTCCTTCGCCCGGGTGTAGTCATCCCAGCGGTCCAGAGATGCCAGGTCCATCGGGGAAAGCTTCCACTGGCGGACCGGGTCGACCTGGCGGATCGCGAAGCGGGTGCGCTGCTCCTTCTGAGTCACGGAGAACCACAACTTGGTCAGGGAGATGCCGGAGCCCATGATCATGTTCTCGAGCATCGGGACTTCGCGCATGAACTCGGCGTGCTGCGCGTGGGTGCAGAAGCCCATGACGCGCTCGACGCCGGAGCGGTTGTACCAGGAGCGGTCGAAGAACACGATCTCGCCGCCGGCCGGGAAGTGCTGGATATAGCGCTGGAAGTACCAACTGGTGGACTCGCGCTCGGTCGGCTTCTCCAGGGCGACGGTGCGCGCACCACGGGGGTTGAGGTGCTCGTTGAAACGCTTGATGGAGCCGCCCTTACCGGCGGCGTCGCGGCCCTCGAAGAGGATGATGTGCTTCTGACCGGTGTCCTTGGTCCAGTTCTGCCACTTCAGCAGCTCGATCTGGAGGGCGCGCTTGATGTGCTCGTACTCATCACGGCTCATGCGCTCTTCGTAGGGGTAGTCCTCGCGCCAGGTGTCGACGCGCTGGCCGTCTGGGGTGATCAGTACCGGGTCGTCTTCATCGGAGTCATCCACCATGTATCCCTCGGTGGATGCGAGGTCGACGAAGTGCATGTCTTCTTCGTTGCTATTGCTCATGCTGTGCACCTGTTTTTCGGCCTAGTGAGTGAGACTTCTACGCCTTCCATTCTACTGCTTAACAGGCTCGGGGGTGGGCCACACCTCCCCTTAACGGGGACTATGAATTGCAGCTCGGTGTGGGTCGGGAGAACCGTCACAAATTCGTCGGTGAGCGTGGCGGAGTGTTGGCAAAGCAAAACCCCGCCACCGTTGCGGTGGCGGGGTTTGATCGCTCTAGGCGAGGCTTAAATTAGAAGCCGAATGCCTGGAGGAAGTTCGGCAGCAGGCCGATCAGCTTGGACAGTGCGCCAATCCAGTCAGCGACGTTGGCCATGGACTCGAAGAAGAAGGTTGCGTTATCCATCTTGGAAACTCCTAGAGTGTAGGTCCGCTCGCCCGCAGGCGAGTGGTGAAACTGTTTTTAGGGGACCCCGCCGGGCGGGGTAGTGATGTACCGCTAGCTACTAGCGATAATCGGAAACCAGTACGGTTTCCAGCGAATTACTCAGCCTTGGAGGAACCTGCTGGCTCGACCGGGGTGTAGCCCTCGCCGACCTCTGGCTTCTTGCCGAAAGCGTTAGCCAGCTCGTTCAGGTTCTTCAGGTGCTCGCCCTTCTCGAAGTTGTCCTTGCCCTGGATGATGTTGAAGATCGGCTTCAGGAACTCCCAGATGTTCTTCCAGAAGGTGGAGAAGTCGTTCAGGAAGGTGGTGATCATGTCGACGTTCATGTGAACTCCTCGATAAATGAGACAGCCCCGCCACTTTCACGGGACCTACAGTGGATCAACGCTGAGCGCGTTACGGCTACCGATTATGGCACAGGAAACACTTATGTCAAGAGAGGATAACGTTTTCCTGCCAACATGTGAGAAGGATCACATTTATAACCTTTCACCACCCGCCCCGATCGAACATCTCCGCTGGTTAACCTGCAATTAACCTAAGGGCACCCTCTCAGGAAGTGCCCAGACAAGGCAGTTGAAAAACATTTCCAACTAGAACCTAGGGCGGCTTTTCAGCCTTCCTGAGAATCTCCTAAGCGGCAGCGCCTGCTCAGGCATACACACGAGCACAGCGCGCCCACCGGCCACAACAACACGCCCCGGAACACCGCATAGAGCGACTAAAACCCGCAAGGGGATATCCCTCCCCACCCCTCCCCTATCCTCCGTCTGAAAAGCGCAAAAAACTCCCGCTGGGAATCCTGATGATTTCCAGCGGGAGCCTTCGATACCCCCCACACCCCAGCGGGGTGCGAGGAACCCAGAACGCGAGCCCTAGGGCTTAGGCAGCGGGGCTCAGTGACGGGGCTTAGAAGCCGCCCATGCCACCCATGGCGTCTGCGTCCGGCATCGCTGGAGCGTCCGGCTCCGGCTTATCCGCAACCACAGCCTCGGTGGTCAGGAACAGACCAGCGATGGAGGCAGCGTTCTGCAGCGCAGAGCGGGTCACCTTCACCGGGTCAGAGATGCCAGCGGCCAGCAGGTCCACGTACTCGCCGGTGGCGGCGTTCAGACCCTCGCCGGCAGGCAGGTTGTTGACCTTGTCCTCCACAACGCCCGGCTCGAGGCCAGCGTTGCGGGCGATCTGCTTCAGCGGACCAGCCAGGGCCGCGCGCACGATCTGCACGCCGGTTGCCTCGTCGCCCTCCAGGCCCAGGCTGTCCTCCAGGACGTGAGCAGCCTGCACCAGTGCAGCGCCACCGCCCGGGACAATGCCCTCCTCGGCAGCAGCCTTCGCGTTACGCACGGCATCCTCGATGCGGTGCTTGCGCTCCTTCAGCTCCACCTCGGTGGCGGCACCGACCTGCAGGACGGCCACGCCGCCGGAGAGCTTCGCCAGGCGCTCCTGCAGCTTCTCGCGGTCGTAGTCGGAGTCAGCATTCTCGATCTCCTGGCGGATCTGCTTGATGCGACCCTCCAGCTGCTCCTTGGAGCCAGCACCGTCGACGATGGTGGTGTCGTCCTTGGTGACAACGACCTTGCGGGCGGTACCCAGCAGCGGCAGGTCGGCGGTCTCCAGGTTCAGGCCGACCTCCTCGGCGATGACCTGGCCGCCGGTCAGGATCGCGATGTCCTGCAGCTGAGCCTTACGGCGGTCGCCGAAGCCCGGAGCCTTGACGGCAACGGACTTGAAGGTGCCGCGGATCTTGTTCACAACGAGGGTGGACAGTGCCTCGCCCTCGATATCCTCGGCCACGATCAGCAGCGGCTTGCCGGACTGCATGACCTTCTCCAGCAGCGGCAGCAGATCCTTGACGTTGGAGATCTTGGAGCTCACCAGCAGGATGTACGGATCCTCCATGACAGCCTCGCCACGCTCGATGTCGGTGGCGAAGTAGCCGGAGATGTAGCCCTTATCGAAGCGCATGCCCTCGGTGACGGAGAGGTTCACGCCGAAAGCGTTGGACTCCTCGACGGTGATCACGCCGTCCTTGTTCAGCTCACCATCGCCGACCTTGTACATAGCCTCGGCGATCAGCTTGCCGATCTCCTCGTCCGCAGCGGAGATGCCAGCGGTGGAGGCGATCTGCTCCTGGGTCTCGATCTCCTTGGCGTTCGCCAGCAGGTGCTCGGTCACCTTCGCGACACCAGCCTGGATGCCGCGCTTGATGCCCATCGGGTTGGAGCCGGCAGCCACGTTGCGCAGGCCCTCGCGGACCAGGGACTGAGCCAGAACGGTAGCGGTGGTCGTGCCGTCACCGGCGACGTCGTCGGTCTTCTTCGCGACCTCCTTGACCAGTTCCGCACCGATCTTCTCGTACGGATCCTCCAGCTCGATCTCGCGAGCGATGGTCACACCGTCGTTGGTAATCGTCGGTGCGCCCCACTTGCGCTCGAGAACAACGTTGCGACCCTTCGGCCCCAGGGTGACCTTGACGGCGTCAGCCAGGGTGTTCAGGCCGGTCTCAAGGCCGCGGCGGGCCTCTTCGTCGAATGCAATCATCTTCGCCATTAGGCTTCAGATCCTCCGTTAGAGTTGGTGCGACACATGCGGGTCGAATCCAGCGCCCGCGACGGCACGGACAGGTAAGTGCCGCTCCACCCGTCCTCACTGAACTCGATCGTTCTTTTATCTGGCACTCAACCAGTGCAAGTGCTAACACCGTTTTTAGCACTCACACCCCTTGAGTGCAAGGTTCGCAACTTTGGGAAAAGCGTTACCCTGGATCTCATGACAAATAACGCAATTCCCACCCCGAACGAGGCCCGCGGGGCCCTCGAGGCACAACTGCCCTTTATTAAGGACGCGCTGACCGAACTCATCGCTTTCCAGTCCATCCACTCCGTCCCCGAGCTCCAGGAGCACAACGACGGTGCCGCGGACTGGGTTGTTCGCCAGTTCCAGGAGGTCGGAGTTCCCGTCGAGGCCTACCCCACCTCCGACGGATCGAAGTCCGTCATCGGCCTGCGGGAACCCGAGGACGGCTACCCCACCGTCCTGCTGTACAGCCACTTCGACGTCCAGCCCGCCGGCAACATGGATGCCTGGAGCTCCGACCCATGGACCCTGACCGAGCGCGACGGCCGCTGGTACGGCCGCGGCACCGCGGACTGCAAGGGCTCCGTGAGCATGCACCTGGGCACCCTTCGCGCCCTCAACGAGCTCGCCGAGCAGTACCCGGTGCTGAACAAGGTCGGCATCCGGGTTGTCGTGGAGGGATCCGAGGAGCGTGGCGGCTACGGCTTGGAGAACCTGCTGGCCGAGCGCCCGGAGCTCTTCGCCGCAGACGTGTTCCTCATCGCGGACTCCGGCAACGACTCCGTGGGCGTGCCGAGCCTCTGCACCGCCCTGCGCGGCTCCGCGGCGGTCACCGTCCGCCTGCAGACCCTGGAGCAGCCGCTGCACTCCGGCCAGTTCGGCGGTGCCGCCCCGGACGCGACCGTGGAGCTGATCAAGCTGCTCAGCACCCTGCACGACGAGAAGGGCCTGGTCGCCGTCGAGGGCCTGGCGCCGAGCACCACCTGGGAGGGCGTGGGCCCGGACGAGGCCACCTTCCGCCGCGACGCCGGCGTGCTGGACGGCGTGGACGTCTACGGCGCGGACCAGGGCCTGAAGCCCAATGACCTCACCGTCGCCCGCCCGGCGATCACCGTCACCGCCATCGACGCCCTGCCGGTCAAGGACGCGGTCAACGCCGTGCCGGCCGAGTCCGCGGCCGTGGTGAGCCTGCGCGTGCCGCCGGGAATGGAGCCGAAGGAGTGCCAAGACTTGCTGGTCGCCCACCTGGAGAAGCACGCCCCGAACGCGAAGATGAGCATCGAGCGTGAGTCCCTGGCCGAGCCCTTCAGCGCGGACCTGACCGGCCCGGCCCTGCAGCGCCTGGCTGGCGCACTGGGTGACTCCTACGCCGCGGCTTCCGGCAAGGAGCACATGGACATCGCGGAGGTCGCCTCCGGCGGTTCCATCCCGCTGACCAATAAGTTGCTCTCCGCCCACCCGGGCGCGGAGCTGGCGCTCTACGGCCTGGCCGAGCCGCAGGCCCGCATCCACTCCGCGGATGAGTCCGTGGACCCGACTGAGATCCACTCCGTCGGTGCGGCACAGCTGCTCTTCCTCGCCCGCACGGCAGCTGAGGTGAACTAGCGCAATGGCGGAATCGGTAGCAGGCGGGGCGAAGAGGGGGCCCGCGAACGCGGGTGGTGCAGGAAAGATGGGCGGCGCTGAAAAGAAGGAAAGTACCGGACAGGCGGGCGCGGCACAGCGCTCCCCCGCGCCCGGTGACTTCTGGACCGTCCAGACCACCACCGGCGCGGTGAAGGGGCACGCGGAAACCGGTACTGCCGCATTCCGCGGCATCCCCTACGCCCAGCCACCCATCGGGTCCCGCCGCTTCCGCCGCGCCGAGCCCATCGAACCCTGGGAGGGAACCTTCGAGGCCCGCGCGGACGGCGAGTACTGCTACCAGTTCCGCAACAAGGCCACCGGTTGGATCGGTTCCGAGGACTGCCTGTGGCTGAGCGTCGTCGTGCCGCGCGGTACGGCACGGGGCAACAACACGACGAACGCGGACAGCGCCACGGACGTGGACACTGCTACGGACGCGGAACCTGCCACAGGCGCGGACAACGCACCAGCCCCTATTAATAAGGAGCACGCGATCGACGCCGATGCGCGCCGACCCATCGCGGTGCACCTCCACGGCGGCAGCAACGTCCACGGCTCCGCGGCCGATCCGCAACGCTCCGGCGAGCACTTCGCCCAGGCCACCGATTCCATCTACGTCGGCGTGAACTACCGGCTCGGCATGTTCGGCCAGCTCTTCTTCGGAGAGGATTTCGACGACGAGCGCATCGACACGAATGCCGGACTCTCCGACATCATCGAGGCCCTGAGGTGGATCCAGGCCAACGCCCGTGCCTTCGGCGGCGACCCAGAGCGCATCACGATCTTCGGCGAGTCCTCGGGCGGGGCGATGGTCACCGCGCTGATGACCAGCCCTGCCCTGGAGGGCGTGATCGCCGGCGCGATCGCCCAGTCCCCCGCGGGAGCCATGGTGCACACCCCGGAGAATGCCAAGTACTGGCGCGAGCAGGCCGTGGCGGAGCTCGCCCGGATCCGCGGGCTCGTCGAGAAGGACGAAGCTAAGACCAAACACAAGGGCAAGGGCTCGGACAAGGCATCGACCAAGTCCACGGTTGCTAGCGCCGAACCCTCCCCAGCAACCGGCGGACTCAGCATCGATGACCTCTTCGATGCCACCGCCACCGAGCTGGGCGAGATCACCGAGGCGCTCGTGGCCCACAACCTCCGCTACGCACCAGGGGTATCCGGGCCCTTCGCACCCATCGTGGACGGCGACCTGCTGCCCAAGCACCCGCTGGCCAAGGGGGCGCAGCGCGACCTGCCGCTGCTCGTGGGCTATAACCGCGACGAGTACCGGCTCATGCGCTGGGAGCCACTGCGCACCAAGCACCAGTGGTCACGCACCGTCGCGCTCGCCGAGCACGTGAGCACGGATGTGGAGGAACTGCTCCAGCACTACAAGGGTGTTCAGCGCCGCTCCGCGGTGGGCGAGTTCACCGGGCACGCGATCTTCGTGGCCCCGGCCTATCTGCTGGCCGAGCAGCACCCCACGGGCAAGGTGTGGTTCTACCGGCTGGACATGACCACCCCTTCCCTGGAGCTCAGCGGCATGGGTGCGACCCACGCCCTCGACCTGCCGCTGTTGTTCCGCCGGGTGGACACCAGCCGCGGCAAGCTCGCCCTCGCCCTTGGCGGCGCGAAGCAGATGAACCGAACCAGCGAGGCCATGCTGGGCCGCTGGCGGAAGTTCCTCCACGACCTCGACCCGGGCTTCGAGCGTTACCGGGGCGACGCGGACGGCGCGGGAGCCACAGCGCAGAGCGGTGAGGCGACTACTGCGGAAGGGGCCGACCCAGCCCGCCACATCCAGGTCTTCGACGGCAAGCGCTTCGATAGCGGCGAGGAGAACCAACTGCTGGAGCCCTCCCCGCGATGGAAGGCCTGGGAGAAGCTGCATATCCCGCAGGGCTGAGCGTCAGGCGTGAGGCTGGGGGACGTCCTAAATATAAGGAAGGGCGGGGGAACAGTGAACGCGGTCCGCGGGAACACACCCCGGGCCGCGTCTCATATTATGGGACAATCTATCCCACCTACTGCACCCCCATTTGGGCCTAAAAACTGTTGAACAACTCGCGGGGGTAAAAAGAAAGGGATATATTCATGCCCATGATCACAATTCTTCTTAAGCGAGTACCCAACCCGGGTGGAGGCGCGGACTGACCCCTCCACCACCGGGGTAACAAGCGCACACGCTTAAGAGTCGGTCCATGAACCGAACAACCGGCGCACAAGCACAACCGCCAAGCGCCACCAGGACCGACCACAACAAGGAAGAGTGACCATGAGCACCACAATGATTCGCTTCGCGAAGCCGGAGACCAGCCGCCGAGAGCACAAGAGCTACACCACCACCCCGGCGCTGCGCTCCAACTCCATCACCTTCAACGCGCAAACCCAGACGCGCATCCAGAAGCGCCGCCAGCGCACCCGCACCTTCGCCGAGGACCCATTCCGCTCCCGCTTCGGACAGCGACTGCCCAAGGCGATGCGCGGCGAGGCCCGCGGCATGGACTGGAAGACCTTCCGGCGCTCCTACTCCCCCAACGACATCCAGGTGGAGCAGCTGCGCTCCCAGCGGAAGTCCGCGGGCAAGCGCCAGTACGAGATCAGCATCCGCGGCCTGCGCGCCGACCAGCAGGGCACCCGGGTGTCCATCACCGCGATGGGCGCATCCTCCGCGATGTCCGAGATCCTGGCTGATCACGACCTGGCCGTGGAGATCCTGAAGTTCCACCAGTACGAGATCTTCGAAGCCACCGCGACCTTCATCTTCGCCACCCACAACGGGAAGCGAACCTGGGCCGTGGGCTTCGGCTCGGATCGCGATACCTCGATCGCCAACGCGCTGTGCTCCGCCGCAGCGCTGCTGCACCGCCGCTAGAAAGCAGCGAAACCAACAAGGCCACGCGACGGCCTTAAAAAATCCAAAACTCCAGCGCCTCACCAGTGCTTTCAGCGCCCGTGGTTGCCACTACTCAGTGGCGGGTTAAGTAGCAAAAAGTGTGTCTGCCCGGCGTGTCGCCGGGTGGACCCTTTTTATCTCATGGGCCCTTTCCGGAT
>NZ_JASODY010000002.1:0-255169 GCF_030212265.1 Corynebacterium sp. UMB9976 | reverse complement strand
GAGCTATTCTTTGGTGATTTGTGGTGTGTGGTCTGGGGTTATGGTGGCATGCGGACACACTTTTCTTTACTTAACCCACATTTGGCACGAATCTGGCACGACTTGGCGCGGAGGAGAGGGCACCTCATCGCCGCTGCATGATCGGACGGGTGAACCGAAATTGCGTGATTTCCGCTTGGCCGAAACTCGCCTGGTGGGGCGACCTTGGCCAAAACTAGGTGGGGGTGTGGTGACACGGAAAATCAAGACCCTATAAACTTGGTCGATGTCCAACGCTGACTGGCGACACAGGCCGTCAGCAACCATGAATACACAGGAGAGTGCACTCGTGAAGAGCTCTGTTGAAAAGCTCAGCGCTACCCGCACCAAGATCACCGTCGAGGTACCCTTCGACGAGCTCAAGCCGGAGTTCGACAAGGCGTATGCCTCCCTGAGCCAGCAGGTCAGCATCCCTGGCTTCCGCAAGGGCAAGGTCCCGGCGAAGATCATCGAGACCCGTCTCGGCCGCGGCGTGGTCCTCGACCAGGTGATCAACGAAATGCTGCCGTCCCGCTACAGCCAGGCTGTCGAGGAGCACGACGTCAAGGCTCTCGGCCAGCCGGAGATCGACATCACCGAGCTGAAGGACGGCGAGTCCGTCACCTTCACCGCCGAGGTCGACGTCCGTC
The DNA here is from genome assembly GCF_030212265.1 of Corynebacterium sp. UMB9976. Taxonomy (NCBI): domain Bacteria; kingdom Bacillati; phylum Actinomycetota; class Actinomycetes; order Mycobacteriales; family Corynebacteriaceae; genus Corynebacterium; species Corynebacterium sp. UMB9976. Next base: position 254,501 of record NZ_JASODY010000002.1, on the reverse strand, counting down.
CGGAGATTGAGGTCCCAGACTTCTCCGACATCTCCGTTGAGGTCGACGCCATCAAGGCCGACGATGAGGCCGTCGAAGGCGAGCTGAAGAACCTGCAGGCTCGCTTCGGCACCCTGAAGTCCGTTGACCGCAAGGTCAAGAAGGGCGACTTCGTCTCCATCGACCTGTCCGCCACCGTTGACGGCGAGACCGTGGACGAGGCCACCACCGAGGGCCTGTCCCACGAGGTCGGTAACGACTCCCTCATCGAGGGCCTGGACGACGCCCTGGTCGGCATGAAGGCCGGCGAGGAGTCCACCTTCACCTCCAAGCTGGTTGCCGGCGAGCACGCCGACGAAGAGGCAGAGGTCACCGTCAAGGTCGGCTCCGTCAAGGAGCGCGAGCTGCCGGAGCTGGACGACGACTTCGCACAGCTGGCATCCGAGTTCGACACCCTGGACGAGCTCAAGGACTCCCTGGCAACCCAGGTCGAGGAGCAGCTGAAGAACGGCCAGGCCGGCCAGATCCGCGACAAGGTCCTCGAGGCTGCGCTCGAAAAGGTCGAGGTTCCACTGCCGCAGTCCGTGGTTGACGAGCAGGTGCAGGGCCAGATCCAGCAGCTCATCGGCCAGTTCGGTGGCGACGAGAAGGTCTTCGAGCAGATGCTCGCAGCTCAGGACATCACCCGCGAGAAGTTCGAGGAAGATGCCCGCGAGGCCGCCGAGGGCTCCGTCCGCACCCAGCTGTTCCTGGACGCCCTGGCTGACGTCGAGCAGCCGGAGGTCTCCCAGGAGGAGCTGATGGACCACATCGGCTTCACCGCTGCCCAGTACGGCATGGACCCGAACCAGTTCATCATGCAGCTGCAGCAGGCCGGTCAGATTGGCAGCCTGTTCGCCGACGTCCGCCGCGGCAAGGCTCTGGCGATCAACATCTCCAAGAGCTCCGTGAAGGACTCCGAGGGCAACGAGATCGACCCGAAGCAGTTCTTCGGCACCGAGGAGGAGTCCGAGAAGGCCGAGGAGGCCAAGAAGGACGAGAAGCCGAAGAAGGCCGCTAAGAAGTCTTCCGCGAAGAAGACCACCAAGAAGGCTGCTAAGAAGTCCACGGCGAAGAAGACGACCAAGAAGTCGACCGCCAAGAAGTCCACGGCGAAGAAGACCACCAAGAAGACGACCGCCAAGAAGACGACCAAGAAGGCCGCAGCGAAGAAGACCACGAAGAAGGCTGCAGCCAAGAAGAGCGAGGATAAGTAAACCTCGCGCACGCTAGCCACCCGGCCTGCCTAGCCTGACTCGGTTCGGTGAGCGCCGGTGGCGTCGTGACACTAAAGCAACGGCTTTGACCGACCGCTTTGACGCAGCACCCCTGGAGGAATACTCCGGGGGTGCTGTGCGCTTAAAGCGAACAGGGGCTTTTCATCGGGCACGACCCGAGGGTTAGTCGCTACTGTGGAAGCCACAAAGAATAAACCAATGAACGAAAAGGGGCACAATGAGCAGTCTTTCGAGCAGCCTCATGTCCGCCGACACGGCTGGGATGAACCTCAACGACTCAGTCTTCGAGCGTCTGCTGCGCGAGCGCATCATCTTCCTGGGTAGCCAGGTCGACGACGAAATCGCGAACAAGCTCTGCGCTCAGATCCTGCTGCTGGCAGCCGAGGACCCGGAGAAGGACATCTCCCTGTACATCAACTCGCCAGGTGGCTCCGTCACCGCGGGTATGGCCATCTTCGACACCATGCAGTACGCGCCCTGCGACATCGCCACCTACGGCATGGGCCTGGCCGCATCCATGGGCCAGTTCCTGCTCTCCGCGGGCACGAAGGGCAAGCGCTACGCTCTGCCGCACGCCCGCATCATGATGCACCAGCCTTCCGCCGGCGTGGGCGGCACCGCGGCCGACATCGCCATCCAGGCGGAGCAGTTTGCACACACCAAGCGTGAAATGGCGGAGCTGATCGCTGGCTTCACCGGCCAGACCGTCGAGCAGATTACGAAGGACTCCGACCGCGACCGCTGGTTCACCGCCGAGCAGGCCAAGGACTACGGCTTCGTCGACCACGTCATCAGCTCTGCGAAGGAGAAGTAAAGAATGAAGATGCCAGAATCGCGCTACATCCTGCCATCCTTCGTTGAGCACTCCAGCTACGGGGCGAAGGAATCCAACCCGTACAACAAGCTCTTCGAAGAGCGGATCATCTTCCTGGGCACCCAGGTGGACGACGCCGCGGCCAACGACATCATGGCCCAGCTGCTCGTCCTGGAGGGGCTCGACCCGGACCGCGACATCACGATGTACATCAACTCGCCTGGTGGTTCCTTCACCAGCCTGATGGCCATCTACGACACGATGCAGTACGTCCGCCCGGACGTGCAGACCGTCTGCCTCGGCCAGGCAGCCTCTGCCGCCGCCGTGCTGCTCGCCGCGGGTACCCCGGGCAAGCGCGCCGCGCTCCCGAACGCCCGCGTGCTGATCCACCAGCCGGCCTCCGGCGGCGTGCAGGGCCAGGTCTCCGACCTGGAGATCCAGGCCAACGAGATCGAGCGCATGCGCCAGCTGATGGAGACCACCCTGGCGCGCCACACCGGTAAGTCCGCGGAGCAGATCCGCATCGACACCGACCGCGACAAGATCCTGGACGCCGAGGCCGCTAAGGAATACGGCATCATCGACCAGGTCTTCGAGTACCGGAAGCTCTCCGCTCAGGAGTAGCGGTCGATAGTTTCCGTGAGGCCCGGCTTCACGGCTCCCGCGACCGGGGCTGGTGATCCCAGCCCCTCAAGCCCCGCAGTGTTGCTCAGTCAGCGCAGCGGGGTTTTTGGGTAGTGTTGGATACCCCGCCGTAGCACCACCAATTTCTCAGAAAGACTGGTTCTCACAGATGCAAGAAAGCGCAGAGCTGCTGAAGTGCTCGTTTTGCGGCAAGAGCCAAAAACAAGTCCGCAAACTCATCGCTGGCCCCGGGGTCTACATCTGCGATGAATGCATTGAACTCTGCAACGAGATCATCGAGGAAGAGCTGGTAGCCACCAGCGCGCAGGAGCCACAGGGCAAGCTGCCGACCCCGTCCGAGATTTCCGCTTTCCTGGACAAGTACGTCATCGGCCAGGATGAAGCGAAGCGCACCCTCGCGGTGGCTGTCTACAACCACTACAAGCGCATCCAGGTTGAAGAGGCCAACGCGCTGGCCCGCCGCAACGACGACGAGGTCGAGCTCTCTAAGTCCAATATCCTCATGCTGGGGCCCACCGGCTCCGGTAAGACGTACCTGGCGCAGTCCCTGGCACGCATGTTGGACGTCCCCTTCGCCATCGCGGACGCGACCTCGCTGACCGAGGCCGGTTACGTGGGCGAGGACGTCGAGAACATCCTGCTGAAGCTGCTGCAGAGCGCCGACTTCGACGTCGAGAAGGCACAGCGCGGCATCATCTACATCGACGAGGTGGACAAGATCGGCCGGAAGTCCGAGAACCCGTCGATCACGCGCGACGTCTCCGGCGAGGGCGTGCAGCAGGCGTTGCTGAAGATCCTGGAGGGTACGGTCGCTGCCGTCCCGCCGCAGGGTGGGCGCAAGCACCCGAACCAGGAGTTCATCCAGTTCGACACGAAGAACGTGCTCTTCATCGTCGCGGGTGCGTTCGCGGGCCTGGAGAAGGTCATCGAGGATCGCCGCGGCAAGAAGGGCCTGGGCTTCGGTGCGGAGGTCACCTCCAAGAACGACCAGGTCAAGGACCCGTTCCAGTATGTGGAGCCGGAGGACTTGGTGAAGTTCGGGCTGATCCCAGAGGTCATTGGCCGCCTGCCGGTGGTTACCCACGTCGGACACCTGGACGAGGACGCGCTGGTGCAGGTGCTCACCGAGCCGAAGAACGCCCTGGTGCGCCAGTACCAGCGTCTGTTTGAGATGGACAACGTGCAGCTGGCATTCGAGGACGGCGCGCTGCGCGAGGTTGCCCGCCAGGCGCTCGCGCGGGAGACCGGCGCGCGCGGGTTGCGCTCCATCATGGAGCGGATCCTGCTGCCGATCATGTACTCCATCCCCGAGGAGGAGGACATTGCCGAGGTGTTGATCACCGAGGCTGCCGCGAAGGGTGAATCCGAGCCGACCCGCCTGACCCACGAGGAGGTCGCCGAGCGGGATAAGCGCTCCGCTTAGGCAGCGCGCCAGGGGGACAAGGCGACTAGGGGTCGCGGTCCACGAGGGGGCAGTGAACCGCGACCCACCCTGTGCACCGCGTGGGGTCGGGCGGTCGGTTGGCGGGGCTACTCCTGCCAGAACTCCTCGGAGTCGTAGAGGCTCGCGGCAACCGATTCGCCCACAATCTCGGAGGGGGAGGAGTGGGTATAGGAATTATCCTGCTTGGTCCGCATCGGCGTGGTGAGGAAGGCGACGACGGCGTCGCAGGCAAGTTCGGTGACCCCGGACTCGTTGTGCGGCTCGCGGACGTCCATCCCGTAGAGCGCGTAGAAGGTGTTGCGGTGCAGTGTGGCGAAACCGGATAGCCCCAGGATGAGGATGTAGACGTCCTCCGCGGACACCCCGGTGCGGAAGGCGCCGAGGTCGTGGCCTCGCAGGAGAGCACGGTCGATCTGGAGAATGACGGGGGACTGCTCGAGCACGTCGATACGGTTCGGCACGTCCGCTCGGTTGTAGAGGTTCTCCGCGGCGATCAGGCGCATGGAATCCGGATTGCGCTGCGCCCGGGCGAGCGTTTCGCGCACGAGGCGCCGCACTGCCTGCACCGGGGTGAGGCTGGCGATGTCGTCCTCAAACTTCTTCGGTTCGGCTGGCCAGAGGGTTGCTAGCGCGTAGCGCAGGGCCTCCTCGTAGAGGTCCTGGTTATTACTCAGCAGGGCGTGCTTGGCGGGGAGGTTACCGGCGCGTTGGATCGCCACCAGCTGGGCCTTCGGGATATCCGTCCCGTATTCCACGGCGATCGGCAGGGCGCACTCCATCGCTCGGGCGTAGTCCACCGGGTCGAGGTCGTACCGGTGCGCCGAGTGAGGAAGATGGCGAGCTGAGTCGTCGGTCATTGTTCCTCTCCAGTCAAAACTATCTCTCCTCATCGTAATGACTGTTCGCGGGTAGGCTGGGGTCGGAAAGATCAATTGGGGGATATCGCCCCCGGTTGGTGCCCCCGATCCTGATTAAAGGCGGTTTCACTCATGGTTGATAACACTTCGCAGAACACCTCCGGTGCCTTGAACGTGGCGGTCACCGGCGCGGCGGGGCAGATCGCGTACTCCCTGCTGTTCCGTCTGGCGGCAGGCGAGATCTCCCCGGGACGGAAGGTGAACCTCCGCCTCATTGAGATCGAGCCCGCAAAGCGCGCCGCGGAGGGTGTGACCATGGAGCTGAAGGACGCCGCGTTCCCGCTGCTCGGGGACGTCACCGTCCACACTGACGCCCGGGAGGGCTTCCAGGACGCTGACGTCGTCTTCCTGGTTGGTGCGAAGCCGCGCCAGAAGGGGCAGGAACGCGCGGATCTGCTCGCTGCCAACGGTGCGATCTTCGGCCCGCAGGGTGAGGCGCTGGGTGAGGTCGCCCCGAACGCCCGCGTGCTGGTGGTCGGCAACCCGGCGAACACCAATGCCGCTATCCTCGCCGCCCACGCCAAGTCCGTCGCGCCGAACCGCATCACCGCAATGATGCGCCTGGATCACAACCGCGCGCTGTCCCAGGCCGCCGACCGCCTGGACGTCCCGGTCTCCGAGCTCTCGGGCATGGTGGTGTGGGGCAACCACTCGGCCTCCCAGTTCCCGGATGCCACCGCCCTGCGCGCGGGCGGCGAGCCAGTCTTCGAGAAGCTGGGCGCGGAGTGGGTCAGTGAGGAATTCATCCCGCGCGTGGCCAAGCGAGGCGCTGAGATCATCGAGGTCCGTGGCCACTCCTCTGCAGCTTCCGCGGCGTCCGCTGCCATCGACCACATGCGGGATTGGCTGCTAGGCACCGAGGGCGACGAGTGGGTCTCCGTCGCGCTGCCTTCCGACGGTTCCTACGGTGTTCCGGAGGGGCTGGTCTTCGGCTTCCCGTGCCGCAGCGTGAACGGCGAGTGGGAGATCGTCCAGGGCTTGGATCTGGGGGAGGAGCAGAAGCAGCGCATCGCGCGCACCCAGCAGGAGCTGGAAGAGGAGCTGGCTGCGGTGCGCGAAGCCGGCTTCATCGACTAGCCCCACACCGCTGTTCCGGCTGGTGGCTCGGGTTAGCCGACGAGCTGCCAGCCGTGTCCGCCCCGTCTACTACACTGGGATGAGTTCAACAGAATTTGTCCCCGAGTAAGTGATCAGGGTGCGATGACCAGCAATACTCCTGCAACGTCCCAGGGTGTCCAGCGCGGCGAGGATCGTTCGCAGCTGCTGCCCAATCAGTGGAACCCATCCGATGTGGAATCGGAGCTCTACGAAGGCTGGGTTTCGGCCGGCTACTTCAAGGCCGACGCGACGAGCGATAAGCCGCCGTTCTCCATCGTCCTGCCGCCGCCGAACGTCACCGGTCGGCTGCACATGGGCCACGCGCTGGATCACACTCTGATCGACGCGATGTCCCGCCGCCGTCGCATGCAGGGCTACGAGGTCCTGTGGCTGCCGGGCTCCGACCACGCAGGTATCGCCACCCAGACCCGCGTGGAATCCGACCTGAAGAAGCGCGAATCGAAGGACCGCTTTGATTACGGCCGCGAGGAGTTCGTCGAGCGCGTCTGGGAGTGGAAGGACGAATATGGTGGCCTGATCCAGCAGCAGATGCGCGCCATCGGCGACTCGGTGGACTGGTCCCGCGAGCGCTTCACCCTGGACGAGGGGCTGTCCCGCGCCGTCCAGACCATCTTCAAGGCCCTGTTCGACCAGGGCATGATCTACCAGGCCAACCGGATGGTCAACTGGTCGCCGGTGCTGCAGACCGCCATCTCCGACATCGAGGTCAACTACGAGGACGTCGAGGGCGAGCTGGTCAGCCTCCGTTACGGTTCCCTTAACGACGACGAGCCCCACGTCATCGTCGCGACCACCCGTGTGGAAACGATGCTGGGCGACGTGGCCGTCGCGGTGCACCCGGAGGACGAGCGCTACGCCGACCTCGTCGGCACCACGCTGCCGCACCCATTCCTGCCGGACCGCGAGATGGTCATCATCGCGGATGACTACGTGGACCCGGAGTTCGGCACCGGTGCGGTGAAGATCACCCCGGCGCACGACCCGAACGACTTCGCGATGGGGCAGCGCCACGACCTTCCGATGCCGGTGGTGCTCGACGAGACCGGCCACGTGTCCGGCACGGGCACGCAGTTCGACGGCATGGATCGCTTCGAGGCCCGCGAGAAGATCCGCTTGGCCCTCGAAGAGCAGGGCCGTGTTGTGGCCCGCAAGCACCCCTACGTGCACTCCGTCGGCCACTCCGAGCGCTCCGGCGAGCCGATCGAGCCGCGGCTTTCCCTGCAGTGGTGGGTGGATGTGAAGAAGCTGGCGAAGATGTCCGGCGACGCCGTCCGTGAGGGCGATACGACCATCTACCCGGCCTCCCAGGAACCGCGCTGGTTCGACTGGGTGGACAACATGCACGACTGGACCATCTCCCGCCAGCTGTGGTGGGGTCACCGCATCCCGATCTGGTACGGGCCGGATGGCGAGGTCGTGTGCTGCGGCCCGGATGATGAGCCGCCGACAGGCGAGGGCTGGCGCCAGGACGAGGACGTGCTGGACACCTGGTTCAGCTCCGCTTTGTGGCCGTTCTCCACGATGGGCTGGCCGGAGAACACCCCGGACCTGCAGAAGTTCTACCCAACCTCCGTGCTGGTCACCGGCTATGACATTTTGTTCTTCTGGGTCGCCCGCATGATGATGTTCGCCACCTTCGCGGACACGCTCGAGGGCTCCCCGCTGCACGGCAAGGCGAATGGCGAGGACCCGGCTGCTCGTGATGGGCGCCCGCAGGTGCCTTTCAAGGATGTCTTCCTCCACGGCCTCGTCCGTGACGAGCACGGCCGCAAGATGTCCAAGTCCCTGGGCAACGGCATCGACCCGATGGACTGGGTGCGCGACTACGGCGCTGACGCGCTGCGCTTCACCCTGGCTCGTGGTGCCAACCCTGGTGCGGACCTGCCGGTTGGCGAACACTCCGCGCAGTCTTCCCGTAACTTCGCGACGAAGCTATACAACGCCACCAAGTTCGCGCTCATGAACGGCGCTCAGATCGGCGAGCTGCCACCGCGCGAGGAGCTGACCGATGCGGACCGCTGGATTCTCGACCGGCTGGAGGCCACCCGCGCCCTCGTCGACGATGCCCTGGAGCGCTACGAGTTCTCCCTGGCTAACGAGAACCTCTACAAGTTCGCCTGGGGCGAGTTCTGCGATTGGTACCTCGAGATCGCGAAGGTACAGATCCCGCGTGACTGGGACTCCGCCACCGAGGAGGAATACGCCCGCGGCGTGAACACCCAGGTAGTGCTTGGTCGCGTCCTCGACGCGGTGCTGCGCCTGCTGCACCCGGCGATGCCTTTCGTCACGGAGACGCTGTGGACCGCCCTGACCAAGGACGTCGAGGGCTACCCGGAGTCCCTGGTCATCGCCGAGTGGCCGGACCAGTCCATGACCAATAACGGTGCCGAGCCAGACGAGCTGGCTGCTCGCCGCATGGCGGACCTGGAGAAGCTGGTCACCGAGCTGCGCCGCTTCCGCGCCGACCAGGGTGTCAAGCCGAAGCAGCGTGTCCCGGGCCGCCTGGACTTCGCCGCCGTGGACCTCGAGGAGGAAGAGGCAGCCATCCGCTCCCTGGCCCGACTTGAGGAACCGGGGGATGATTGGGAGACCACCGCCTCCATCGAGCTGCGCCTTAGCCAGGCCACGATCACCGTGGAGCTGGACACCTCCGACGCGGTGGATATTGAGGCTGAGCGCAAGCGCCTGGAGAAGGACCTCGGCAACGCTCAGAAGGAGCTGGATAACGCGGCGAAGAAGCTCGGCAACGAGAACTTCCTGAACAAGGCCCCGGAGCACGTCGTGGCGGATATCAAGGAGCGTCAGGTCGTGGCTCAGGAGGAGTTCGACCGCATCACCCGCCGTCTGGAGGGGCTGCCAAAGAAATGACCGATTCCACGGATCGTGATCTGAACACCACGCCGGCCGAGGATCGCGGCCACGGCGGGGCAGGGGATGCCGGTGCGGCCGAGCTGACCGGCCAGGAGGCGTCCGTTGCCGCGTCCGCCGTCGGGGGAGTGCGCCTCGACGAGCACGGCTTGGCGCTGCCCATCGATGCCGCCGGCGCGAAGCCCGGTGAGGAGGATGGTCAGCTGAGCGGCGACGACGCGCTGCCGCCTCGGCCCATCACGGAGGAGGATCTGGCGGATCTCGCCGCGGTCGAAGCCGAGCTGAACCAGCGCTGGCCGGAGACGAAGATCGACCCCTCCCTGGAACGCATCGAGATGCTCATGGACCTGTTGGGTAACCCGGAGCGCTCCTTTGCCACCATCCAGGTCGCCGGTACCAACGGCAAGACCTCCGTGGTGCGGATGATCGAGTCCCTGCTGCGGGCATTCCACCGCCGCACGGGCCGCACGACCTCCCCGCACCTGCAGCTGGTCACCGAGCGCATCGCCGTCGACGGCGAGCCGATCCATCCGCAGGACTACATCCGCTTATGGCGGGAGATCCAGCCGATGGTGGAGATGGTGGATGCGAAGTCCACGGCCGAGGGTGGCCCGCAGATGAGCAAGTTCGAGGTGTTGGTCGCCCTCGCGTACAGCGCCTTCGCGGACGCCCCGGTGGACGTCGCCGTCATCGAAACCGGCATGGGCGGAACCTGGGACGCGACGAACGTCGTGAACTCCGATGTCTCCGTGATCACGCCCATCGGCATGGATCACACGGACTTTCTCGGCGATACCCTCACCGAGATCGCCGGTGAAAAGGCAGGCATCATCAAGTCCCGTTGGGACCGTGAGGATCTGCTCACGCCGCCGGAGAATATCGCGATCATCTCGGAGCAAGAGCCCGAGGCGATGCGCGTGCTGCTGGAGCGTGCGGTCGAGGTCGACGCCGCGGTCGCTCGCGCCGGAGTGGAGTTCGGTGCCGTGGAATCCACCGTCGCGGTCGGTGGTCAGCGTCTGACCATCAAGGGGCTCGCCGGGACCTACGACGACATTTTCCTGCCGCTGTCCGGGGAGCACCAGGCTTGCAACGCTGCGACCGCCCTGGCTGCCGTGGAGGCCTTCTTCGGGGCGGGCGGAGACCGTCAGCTGGACGTCGACAAGGTGCGCGAGGGCTTCGCCACTGTGGCGTCCCCCGGGCGGTTGGAGCGCGTGCGCGCCACCCCGAGCGTGTTCATCGACGCCTCCCACAACCCGCACGGCGCGGCAGCTTTGGCGAAGGCGGTGGACCGGGACTTCGATTTCCGCCGCCTCATCGGCGTGGTCGGGGTGCTGGGGGACAAGGACGCCCGAGGCATTCTCGCCGCGCTCGAGCCGGTTCTCGACGACGTCGTCGTCACGGAGGTGCAGTCCCCGCGCGCCCTGCCGGTGGATGTGCTCGCCGAGTACGCCCGGGATGCCTTCGGGGAGGAGCGGGTCCACGTCGCCGAGCAGCTGCCGACCGCGGTGGAGACCGCGATCCAGTTGGCTGAGGACGATAGCGATGGCATGCTGGCCGGGGCCGGGGTGCTGATCACCGGCTCTGTGGTGACCGCAGGTGAGGCGCGAACGCTGTTCGCCAAGAAGCCCGAGTAGGACGCTCGAGTACACAGGAGGATTGGAAGCAGATGGCGCGCAAGCCGGCTGAAGAACTGGAGATGGGGCCACTCGGCCCGGGACACGCCCCAGCCAACGACCCGATGAAGGGCATTCGCGGTGTCATGGCGGGAACCCTGATCCTGGAGGGGATCGTCATGCTGCTGGGGCTGACCGTGGTCGGCCGCGTGGATTCGGGGCTGGGTCCGGTCTGGCTGCAGTTCGGCTACGTCCTGGCCGTGGCGGTGCTGATGTTCGCGGCGGCCTTCATGCAGAAGGCTGAGGCGGCGGACAAGATCAACTGGGGCCTGCAGATCCTGGCCCTGATCGGGGTATTCGCCAACCTGGTGATCGGCGTGATGGCCCTGATCTTCATCGGGGTGTGGTGGTACATCTACCACCTGCGTAAGGTGGTCCAGGAGCGCATGCGGCGTGGCCTGCTTCCGAGCCAGCACGTCTAGCGGCAACCATTGCGGAATGCTGCGCCGGGCAGGGGAACCCGGTGCGGCGAGGGTTTTAAGAATTCGCTATCCTTAGGAACCATGACTGAACGCACTCTCATCCTCATTAAGCCGGACGGTGTCGCTAATGGCCACGTCGGCGAGATCATCTCCCGCATCGAGCGCAAGGGCCTGAAGCTCGTCGAGATGGATCTGCGCACCGCAGACCGCGCAACCGCAGAGAAGCACTACGAGGAGCACAAGGACAAGCCGTTCTTCGGCGAGCTCGTGGACTTCATCACCTCCGCACCGCTGGTCGCGGGCATCGTCGAGGGCGAGTCCGCCATCGCTGCCTGGCGTCAGCTGGCCGGTGGCACCCACCCGGTCGAGGCAGCCACCCCGGGCACCATCCGCGGCGACTTCGCACTGACCGTCGGCGAGAACGTCGTTCACGGCTCCGACTCTCCGGAGTCCGCTGAGCGCGAGATCGCTATCTGGTTCCCGAACCTCTAAAAACTGCTCAACGCACAACGTCCCGGCAAGCCCACATAGGCTCGCCGGGACGTTTTCTTATGCTGCGGGGAGCGGTGCCGTTACTTGCTTGCTAGACCACGGGTGGCGCGGACGCTGTCCTGGTACTCCTGGCTAGCTTCTTCAGTCAGCGTCAACCACTGGTCGGTGCTACCGCGGTGTCGCATCTCGCGGATCCGCACCACCTGCCCGTGCGCATCGGCCCCGTTGAGGGCAGCCTTGACCTCGTGCTCGACGGCCCCGTGCGCGACCAGCTCCGCCACGAGCTCGCTTTCCAAACGCTGATAAATGCCGGGCACGAGCTCATCGGCATGCATGAAGGCCACGATGGCATCCGGACCCTCGAACACCTGGCCAGTCCCACGTGGCGCGGAGTCATCGCCCGCGTCGCCGAAGAGTTGTGGTGGCGCCGCATAATGCGTTGGGTGGTGCGCCCCGGAGGTGAAGTACCACACCATCCCCAACCCGGTGGCGATCGCTGCCGGAATGACGACCACCCACGGCGCCGCGGACTGCGCGAGGTTCAGTGCCACATAGGCTGCGGAGTAGGGGACAACGAAGCGCAGCACTTCGCGCCAGTTGAACTCGGTCCGCTGCAGCTTCGCATCCGGCTTGAGCGGATCGTAGTCGTTCATGCGGTAGCCATGCCGGTTGAAGAACTTCATATAGCCGAAGACCATCAGCCCCAGCAGAAAAGCAATCGCCACGAAACCCATCCACACTTCTGGCAGGGCAGAACAGGCGATGACGACGAGCGTCCACACAACGCCGAGGGCCCAACCAAGCACCGTGGAAGGTTGATGCTTCGCGTAGTGGCCTTGAAGCTGCTTCTCGCTGATCTGGAACATTCCATCAGGTTAGCAACCGGTGTAGACACGATTTCTCGGGACGCTGGCTACCTCCCGGCGGGGGAAGTTATGACAAGATGGGGGACAGGATTTTCCTTACACCCGTACCCACAACGACGATGCGGTTCGGCAAGGGCAATCCATCACACTTAAACATCGTTTGCGAGCACACCTCCATCGCCAGGCCTCCTTTGAGGCGCCCGGCCTCGGTGTCGCTCTGGCGCCTGGCTGGCGCAGCGGCCGTCGTTTCCACAGGTCCGCTGCTGTTCTCGATCTTTTTCTTTAGGACGCCGCCAGCTAGCGCGAGAAAAACTTTCAAGGAGAAACGTGGCTTTTACGCCGGAACCAGCGCTGATTGAATCGGCCGGAAAAATTAATACTGAAAGCTTCGGTCGCAGGGTGCGCGTGCACTCGGTGGCCAAGGAACTGGGGATCACCAGCAAGGAGTTCATCGCCGTGCTGGGGGAGTTCGGGATCACCGGCAAGGTGCCTTCCTCGACGCTGTCGAACGAGGAGGCCACCGACGTGGTCTCTCGTCTGGCTGGCGGGGGAGGGCTAACCCAGTCTGAGCAGCCAGCGGTGAAGGACGAGGCGGACGCCGCCGAGCCCGCTGCCGACAAGGCCGGGGACACGAAGAGCACTGCCAAGAAGGCGGGAGCCAAGAAGGCCGCTGCCAAGAAGAGCGCGAAGAAGTCCACGGCTAAGAAGGCTGCGGCCAAGAAGAGCGCCAAGAAGGCTGCCGCGAAGAAGACGACCAAGCGCACGGCCAGCAAGAAGGCGGAAGCCAAGAACGCCGAGGCGGAGAACGCACAGCAGCACCAGGCCGCTGAGGCGCCACAATCCCAGGCTGAAGAAGCGGCGTCCACGACCCCGGAGCAGCAGGCTTCTACAAGCGAGGAGGCTCCACAGCCCGCTCGCCGCCGCGTGCGCCGAATCGTGCGCCGCGTGGGCAGCCGCGCCATCCAGCAGGACACCGCAGCGAAAAAGGCGGAGGCCTCGTCCGAGGAGATGGCCGAGAAGCGGGAGCAGCCGAAGAAGGCCGAGCCGAAGAAGGCTGAGCCCAAGAAGAAGGAACAGAAGGCCGAGCAGCGCCCCGCCGAGCTTCAGCCCGCGGCCGAGGAGGAGACCCCGGCCGACCAGCTGCACCCGGGCGAGCGCGAGGAAGCGGACATCGTCGACGAGCCGGTGCGCCTGAAGGGCTCCACCCGCCTGGAATCCAAGCGCCGCTGGCGTGAGGAGAACCGCGAGCGCGGCCGCCACAAGGCCATCAGCCGCTCCGAGTTCCTCGCGCGCCGGGAGTCCGTGCACCGCCAGATGATGGTGCGCGACGCCGAGCGACACGACCACACCGGCCTGACGACCCAGGTGGGCGTCGTCGAAGATGGCCAGCTGGTGGAGCACTTCGTCACCAGCGACACCCAGCAGTCGATGATCGGCAATATCTACCTGGGCCGGGTGCAAAACGTTCTAGCCTCCATGGAGGCGGCCTTCATCGACATCGGCACCGGCCGCAATGCCGTGCTCTACGCCAGCGAGGTCAACTGGCACTCCCCGCACCTGCACTCCAAGTCCCGCCGCATCGACCAGGCGCTGCGCTCTGGCGACCAGGTGATGGTCCAGGTCATCAAGGACCCGGTCGGCCACAAGGGCGCCCGCCTGACCAACCGCATCAGCTTCGCGGGTCGCTACCTCGTGTACTTCCCGGGCGGCACCACCGCGGGTATCTCCCGCAAGCTGCCGGAGGCCGAACGCAAGCGCCTGAAGGAGATTCTGCAGCGCGTCGTGCCGGGCCAGGGTGGGGCGATCATCCGCACCGCTGCGGAAAACGTGGCCGAAGAGCTCATCGAGGAGGACGTCAACCGCCTCCACAAGCAGTGGCTGAACATCGAGAAGACTGAGGCTAAGGAGCGTAAGTCTAAGGGCGCGAAGCCCGTCACGCTCTACGAAGAGCCGAACATGCTGATCACGGTCATCCGCGACCTGTTCAACGAGGACTTCTCCGAGCTGCTCATCGAGGGCGATAAGTCCTGGCGCATGGTCCGCGACTACATGGGCCGCATGGCCCCGGAGCTGATGGACCGGGTGCACAAGTGGCACCCCGAGCAGCACGCCGACGAGGACGTCTTCGCCGCGCACCGCCTCGACGACCAGCTCGCCAAGGCGCTGAGCAGGAAGGTCTGGCTGCCCTCCGGTGGCCACCTGGTCATCGACCACACCGAGGCGATGACCGTCATCGACGTCAACACCGGCTCCTTCGTGGGCTCCGGCGGCAACCTCGAGGAGACGGTCACCGAGAACAACCTCGAGGCAGCCGAGGAGATCGTGCGCCAGATGCGGCTGCGCGACATCGGCGGCATGATCGTCGTCGACTTCATCGACATGGTGCTGGAAGAGAACCAGGACTTGGTCCTGCGACGCCTCATCGAGTACTTGGGCCGCGACCGCACCCACCACAAGGTCAGTGAGGTCACCTCGCTGGGGCTGGTGCAGATCACCCGCAAGCGCCTGGGCGCCGGCCTGCTGGAGACTTTCTCCACCACCTGTGAGTGCTGCGACGGCCGTGGCGTGATCGTGCACCCGGACCCAGTCGAGCAGGACTTCAACGAGGAGCCGGAGCGCCGCCGCCGTTCCTCCCGCGGCAATGGTCGCGGCCGTGACGAACAAGGCTCGAAGGAGCAGCGCAAGAATCAGGGCTCCAGGGACCAGGGCCGTGAGGAGCAGCGTGACGAGCGTCGCGAAGAGGCGAAGGGCCACGAGGGCAGGGGGCCCAAGTCCAGTGCCTCCCACGGCAAGGGGCGCGAGGATTCCCGGGACCACTCCAATTCCGAGGGGCAGGAGCGTCGCTCCCGCAAGCAGCGCCAGGGTTCCCAGTCTGGTTCTGAGTCCGCTGCGGAGAGCGGCGAGGGTCAGAAGCAGGAGACGAGGACGTCGCGCCGGGGCGGGCGCCGTTCCGTCAAGCGCCGCACCAGCTCCGCAGTCAACGACGCCACCGCCCGCGCCGAGCAGGGGTCCGCGGAGAAGAAGCAGCCTGCCGACCGATCGGGCGATCAGTCCCAGGCCGGCCAGGAGCGCGCTCCGCGCCGGGTGGTTCGCCGCATCGTGCGGCGCACGGCACCTAGCCAGCAGCGCGGTGGCACCGGCCAGCGCAAGTCAGCGGCGAACGCCGATGCCCCGGAGCTGAAGATTTCCTCCCGCGAGGACCGCGCCTCCGCGCAGCGGCATGAGCAGGAGAAGCCCGAGCGTGGCTCCCAGGGTGCGCGTCGCCGTGGCCGCCGCGTGGTTCGCTCTAAGCCAGCCGCTCGGCAGACTGGTGCCCGCCAGGCAGGCGAGTACAGCTCCCACAAGAAGGGGAAGGGCGACCAGCCTTCCGGCCAGAAGCGAGGCTCCGAAGGCGATCGTCGCAACGCCGGGGCGCGACGCTCTGGGACCCGGGGTGCTGGGAAATACGGCGCCAATACCTACGAGGAGGCGGTGAAGGAGTTCGAGAACTCCCCACGCCGTCGCCGTCGTACGCGTGGTAACTCCGTCTCGGATCGCCGCCCGCAGCCGGAGGACTTCGGCCAGCAGCCCGAGGCTGCCCAGCCCAAGGGTGAGCAGAAGCGGGAAAACCAGAGCGCCGGGAAGTCCGGGCAATCGGCGAAGGGGGAGACCCAGGGTCGGGCGCGCGGTCGGCGTCGCCGGGTGGTGCGCAGCAGCCCGCGACGCTAACCTCACGGTTGCGCTAGCGCCACGGCTGCCCGCTTGCCCCGCGGCTGTGCATCAGCCACCTCTGTGTGCTCGACCGCGGGCGGGGAGGGGGGCGTGTGCCGGTTTCGCCACATTCGTCCCACCCTTCACAGCCAGGCGGTTGAGCCGGGCGCTACCTGCGATGGGCTGGAAAAAGATTTTGGTTTTCCGGCCCCGGCTGGGTAGTATTGGGCAGTCGTTGTTCATCGCCTCTAATCGGGCGCGGCTTGTGATGCCGAAATGAACACACTTAATTTTGCATATTGTCCAGTCAGGATGCTCGCGTCGCACGTGGGATCGTCGTCGAGAGCTGCCTGAGTCGAAGAGATTTATAAGGGGTAGCCCTACCATGTACGCGATCGTCAAGACCGGCGGCAAGCAGTACAAGGTTGCCGAAGGTGACCTCGTCAAGGTCGAGAAGATCGAGGGTGAGCCAGGTTCCGCCGTGGCTCTCACCCCGGTTCTCGTCGTCGATGGCGCGGATCTGACCTCCGGCGACAAGCTGGAAAACGTCGCCGTGAACGCAGAGATCGTCGAGCACGTTCGTGGCCCGAAGATCCGCGGAATGCACTACAAGAACAAGACCGGATACAAGCGCCGCTGGGGCCACCGTCAGGCCCTGACCGTGCTGAAGATCACCGGCATCAAGTAATAACCGAGACGCGTCCGTGCTGAGTGCGCGGGTGCTCTTACTTCTTCCCGAGGAGGGAGACTCATGGCAACTAAGAAGGGTGCTTCTAGCTCCAGTAACGGTCGCGACTCCGAGGCAAAGCGTCTCGGTGTTAAGCGCTTCGGCGGCCAGCAGGTCAAGGCGGGCGAGATCCTCATCCGTCAGCGCGGTACCAAGTTCCACCCAGGTGTGAACGTTGGTCGCGGCGGCGATGACACGCTGTTCGCACTGAAGGCTGGCGCCGTCCAGTTCTCCACCAAGCGCAACCGTCGCCTGGTGAACATCGTGGAGGACGAGGCCGTCGAGGCTTAAGGCCCGCGGTTTTTCAAAACCTCACGAGCACGAAGCTCCCGCACTTTCCGCCCCACCGGGGCGAGGGCGGGAGCTTCTTTGCATTATTCGCTAAAATTTGAATCCGATCGAAGGAAGGACTTACATCCATGTCGCAATTCGTTGACCGGGTCGTTCTGCACCTCAAAGCCGGCGATGGCGGCAATGGCTGTAACTCCGTGCGCCGCGAGAAGTTCATGCCCCTGGGCGGGCCGGACGGTGGCAACGGCGGCCACGGCGGAGACATCATCCTCGAAGTTGACCCCCAGGTGCACACCCTCCTGGACTTCCGCTTCTCCCCGCACGTGCGGGCCGAGCGCGGCAACAACGGCGCCGGCGACGACCGGCACGGCGCTCGTGGTAAGGACCTGACCCTCCACGTCCCGCAGGGAACCGTCGTCATCGACGACGACGGCGAGGTCCTCGCCGACCTCGTCAGCCCCGGGCAGAAGGTCATCGTCGCCCAGGGCGGCTTCGGTGGGTTGGGCAACGCCTCCCTGGCCTCCAAGACGCGCAAGGCTCCGGGCTTCGCGCTGCTCGGTGAGCCCGGCGAGCAGAAGGACGTCACCCTCGAGCTGAAGTCCATGGCCGACGTCGGCCTCGTAGGCTTCCCCTCGGCGGGTAAGTCCTCCCTGATTTCCGTGCTTTCCGCGGCCAAGCCCAAGATCGCGGACTACCCCTTCACCACGCTCGCACCGAACCTCGGCGTGGTCAGCGTGGATCACGATACCTTCACCATCGCCGACGTCCCGGGCCTCATCCCCGGCGCCAGCGAAGGCCGCGGCCTCGGCCTGGACTTCCTCCGCCACATCGAGCGCACCGCCGTCCTAGCGCATGTCGTGGACGCAGCCGCGCTGGAATCCGAGCGCAACCCGCTGGACGATATCCGCGCCCTCGAGCACGAGCTGGACAGCTACCAGAGTGAGCTCAGCGCCGATGCGGGCCTGGGCGACCTCCGGGAACGTCCCCGCGTCATCATCCTGAACAAGATGGACGTCCCGGACGCCGAAGACATGGCGGACCTGCAGGAAGAGGAGCTGAAGAAGTTCGGCTGGCCGATCTTCCGCATCTCCACGGTCGCGCGCACCGGGCTCAACGAGCTGCGCTTTGCTCTGATGGACATCGTCCGGGAGCACCGCAAGAAGGTTGAGGACACCCCAGCGCCACAGCAGGTCATCCGCCCGCAGTCGGTGGGGCCGAAGCGCAAGGGCCGCTTCGCGGACTTCGAGGTCCACGAGGATAAGCAGAACCCGGGCGCGTTCATCGTCACCGGGCACAAGATCGACCGCTGGATCCTGCAGACCGACTTCGAGAACGACGAGGCCATCGGCTTCCTCGCCGACCGCCTGGCCAAGGCAGGCGTCGAGGAAGCCCTGTGGCAGGCCGGTGCCGTGGACGGTTCCGAGGTCACCATCGGTGGGATCACCTTCGAGTGGGATCCGCAGACCGTGGCGGGCGTGGACCAGACCCCAGCGTACGGCCGCGGCAAGGACCGCCGACTGGAGCAGACGGACCGCGTGACCGCAGAGCAGCGTAAGCGTGCCTCCCAGGCACGACGCGGCCTGATCGACGAATATGATTACGGCGACGGCGAGGTCGCGGACACCGAGCGCTGGCAGGGTTAGCGCGACGTTGAGTAGCGAATTAGATAACGTTTAGATAACTCAAAAGCCTCAGGATTCATAAGTAATTTGGCATACTGGTGGGCATGTCTGCAGCGAGCAACGAAAATTCAATGCCCACACAGCAGCTAGATGCCACCACGATGCCGGAACCCGGCACCGTGCGTCACCGCATCGCCAATGCCAAGCGGCTGGTGGTGAAAATTGGATCCTCGTCCCTCACCGACGAGTCCGGCCGCGTGGACCCCGCCCGCATCGACACCATCGCCGATGCTCTGGAATCCCGCATGTCGGATGACACGGACCTCATCGTCGTCTCCTCCGGTGCAGTGGCCTCGGGCATGGACCCGCTGGGCCTGCGCCAGCGTCCCAGCGACCTGGCCACCAAGCAGGCGGCCGCCTCGGTGGGCCAGGTGCTGCTCGCCCAGGAGTGGGGGAGGAGCTTCGCCCGCTATGGCCGCACCATCGGCCAGGTGCTTCTGACCGCCGCCGACGCCGGCCGCCGCGACCGCGCCCGCAACGCGCAGCGCACCATCGACCGCCTGCGCCAGCTCTCCGCCGTACCGATCGTCAACGAAAACGATACGGTCGCGACCTCCGAGATGCGCTTCGGCGATAACGACCGCCTCGCCGCCATCGTCTCCCACCTCGTCTTCGCGGACGCCCTCGTCCTGCTCTCCGACGTGGATGGTCTCTACGACCGCAACCCGAACGAGCCGGATGCACAGTTCGTCTCCGAGGTGCGCAGCAGCAACGACCTCTCGGGCGTCGCAGCGGGCGACGGCGGTCGCCTCGGCACCGGCGGCATGGCCGCGAAGGTCACCGCTGCTCGCCTGGCCTCCCGAGCGGGCGTTCCGGTGCTGCTGACCTCCACCGAGAACATCGCCCCAGCCCTGGAAAGCGCGTCCGTGGGCACCTGCTTCTGGCCCGAGGAAGATCGCCTGTCCGCGTGGAAGTTCTGGGTGCTCTACGCCGCCGAGTCCCGCGGCGCACTGCAGCTCGACGATGGCGCGAAGGAGGCCGTGGTCGACGGCAACAAGTCCCTCCTCGCAGTCGGCGTCACCCAGGTCATGGGTGACTTCAACCGCGGCGACATCGTGGACCTCGTGGGCAGCGACGGAAAGATCTTCGGCCGCGGTGAGGTGAACTACGACGCCACCGACCTGGTCCCGATGCTGGGACGCCACACATCGGAGCTTCCGGGTGACGCGCAGCGCCCTGTGATCCACACCGATTACCTCTCTTATTACGCCAACCGGCAGCCGCCCCGCCGCCAGCAGCTGCCAATTTAGCCCCACGATTCCTTTGGCCCGCCAGGGCAGACCCAAACTTTCCCAACGATGAAAGAGGCATGATGAGCGAAAAGAACGATAACCTTTCCCCACAGCGTCAAGCCGAGCGCGAAGAAGTGCTCGCCAAGGCCGCCAAGGCGAAGCAGGCCAGCCGGGTCGTGCTCACCACCCAGCAGAAGAATGATCTGCTGCTCGCCGCCGCCGACGCGCTGATCTCCAACACCGACGCGATCCTCGAGGCCAATGCCAAGGACGTCGCCGCGGGCCGCGAGGCCGGTTTCGACGACGCCCTGATCGACCGCCTCGCCCTGGACGCCGGTCGCATCGAGGGCATCGCCGGCGGTCTGCGCCAGATCGTCGGCCTGCCGGATCCGGTGGGAGAGGTCGTCCGAGGCCACACCCGCCCGAACGGCATCGACCTCAAGCAGGTCCGCACTCCGCTCGGCGTGATGGGCATGGTCTACGAGGCCCGCCCGAACGTCACCGTCGACGCCTTCGGCCTGGCCATCAAGTCCGGCAACGTCCCGCTGCTGCGCGGCTCCCGCTCCGCCCGCCAGACCAACGAGAAGCTGGTGGAGCTGCTGCAGGACGTCGCCGCCGAGCAGGGCCTTACCCGCGACATCGTCCAGCTGCTGCCGTGCGATAGCCACGACTCCGTCCAGGACTTGGTCACCGCTCGTGGCCTGATCGACGTCGTCATCCCGCGCGGTGGGGCGCGACTGATCGAGGCGGTTGTTCTGAACGCGACCGTTCCCGCGATCGAGACGGGCACGGGCAAGTGCCACTTCTACATCGACGCCTCCGCCGACCTGGACGAGGCGATCCAGCTACTGCTCAACGGCAAGACCCGCCGCTGCTCGGTGTGCAATGCGACCGAGACCGTCCTGCTGGATGCGGCTCTTTCTGATGACGCCAAGAAGCGTGTCTTCGCAGAACTGGCTGCTGCCGGCGTGCGCGTCCACGGCGTGAAGGCCGAACTGGATAGCCTGGCCGAGGACGTGGTGGAGGCCACCGCGGAGGACTGGACCGACGAGTACCTGAGCTTCGATATCGCCGCCGCGATCGTCGATGGGGTGCGCGGCGCGGTGGAGCACATCACCACCTACAGTTCTGGCCACACCGAGGGGATCTCCGCACGGGACTACGAGGTGCTGCGCTACTTCGAGAAGCACGTGGATGCCGCCGCGCTCTCCCTGAATACCTCCACCGCCTGGACGGACGGCGAGGAGTTCGGCTTCGGCGCGGAGATCGGCATCTCCACCCAGAAGCTGCACGCCCGCGGGCCGATGGGCCTTCCGGAGCTCACGAGCACCAAGTGGGTGCTCACTGGCGAGGGTCAGACCCGCCCCTAGGCGACACAGCGCGCACCGGCCCCGCGACCCCGGTGCGCTAGCCTAAGCAGCATGACTAACACCCCGTCCCCGGCCACGGAGGCTCCCGCGAACCCCGACTCGCCGCGCCGCGTCGGCGTCATGGGTGGGACCTTCGACCCCATCCACAATGGCCACCTGGTCGCCGCGAGTGAGGTTGCGGACCGTTTCGACCTGGACGTTGTCGTCTTCGTCCCCACCGGGCAACCCTGGCAAAAGAAGGGTAAGCGGGTCTCCCCGGCGGAAGACCGCTACCTGATGACCGTCATTGCGACCGCCGCGAACCCGAATTTCCGAGTCTCCCGGGTGGACATCGACCGTGGGGGAAACACTTACACGGTCGACACGCTGGCGGATATGCGCAAGATCTACCCGGACGCGGAGCTGTTCTTCATCACCGGCGCGGACGCGTTGAACCAGATCATCACCTGGCGGGACTGGGAATCCATGTTCGATTTGGCGAACTTCGTCGGGGTGACCCGGCCTGGTTACGAGCTCTCGATGCTGGACTCCCCGTTGGCCCGGGAAGTGGAAGCCGGGAGATTGAGCCTGGTGGAGATCCCCGCGATGGCGATCTCCTCCACGGACTGCCGGGAGCGCGCGATGAGCGGCCGGCCAGTCTGGTACCTCGTCCCCGACGGGGTGGTGCAGTACATCGCCAAGCACCGCATGTACGCCGATTAGGCGACATTCAGCAACCTACGGCGCCCCGCACTGCCCGACGCGCCGGGAACACGCGGAGCCCTCGCGGATGCCCAGCTATCATGGGGGCCAGAGCATACTTCTTTAGAAAGGTTTCGCTTGACCGCACAACCAGAATCCATCGCCCTCGCCAGTCTCGCTGCCCAGGCGGCAGATGAGAAGAAGGGCGAAGACATCCTCGTCATCGACGTCTCCAACCGCCTGGCCATCATCGACTGCTTCGTGATCGTCACCGGCGATAACGAGCGCCACGTGCAGTCCATCGTTGACGAAGTCGAGGATCACCTGGCCGAAAATGGCACGAAGCCCCTGTGTCGCGAGGGTCGCGGCGAGGGACTGTGGGTGCTGCTGGACTACGGCGACGTCGTCGTCCACGTGCAGCGCCGCGCGGAGCGCGAGTACTACGCGCTGGATCGTCTCTTCCTCGACGCCCCGCAGATTGAGGTCGAGGGCGTGGAGCAGGTCGATCGCGGCGCCAACTGGGATCCGGATGCTGAGGTGGATGTCCTCGACGTCCAGACCATCGACGACCTGCCGTTGGCTGGCCCAGAACCCGACGCCGACGAGCTCTAAAACCCGGCCACGATCAAAACGACCGAGAAGAACACCGCCATGACTGCTAACGCGAGCCAGCGCAGGCTCATCCTGATGCGCCACGGAGAGACGGAGTACAACTCCGCAGGGCGCATGCAGGGCCAGCTGGACACCCCGCTATCGGAGGTTGGCCGGCAGCAAGCCCGCGACGTCGCCGCGGTGGCCCGCGACTGGAACGTCACCAAGGTGGTCGCCTCCGACCTGGAGCGCGCGGTGGAGACGGCGAGTATCGTCGCCGAGGCCTGGGAGCTGGACGTCGAGGTCGACCCCCGGTTCCGGGAAACGCACCTGGGGGACTGGCAGGGCGGATCCCACACCGAGATCGACGAGCAATACCCCGGCCAGCGGGCGTATTGGCGCCACGATCCGCGCTGGTCACCGCCCCGTGGGGAGACCCGGCTGGATGTGGCTGAACGCACCGCGGCCGGGATCGCGGACCTCATGGCCTCCGATGCCTTCGATGGCACCGTGCTGGTGGTGGCGCATGGTGGGTCGATTGCGGCGCTGACCTCGCGCTTGCTGGATGTCCCGGCGGAGCACTACCCGGTATTCGCCCGGCTCGGCAACGCGCGCTGGGCCGAGCTGGTGGCGCGCCCGCACTTCCCGGTGTCTGGGCAGGGGGACGGGCCGCAGACCGCGCCCGCGGTGGACGGTTCGACCGTCCCTGAGGTGCCGGAGGCCGCGGCCGAGTGGTGGCTGAGCCCGCGCTGGTACCTGGAGGGCTGGAACGTCGGAGTAGAGGTTCCGGGTCAGCAGCTGGACAACCCGGATGAAGGGGGCGCAGCACGGTGACCGTTCATGTGATCACGGATTCCTCGAGCTGCCTGCCCCGCGAGCTCGCCGACGCCGCGGGCGTGACGGTGGTGGATCTGTACACCTCGGGGCAGGGGGCAGAGAAGACCACCGCCGGGCTGGGGGCGTTGGAGCTGACCGCGAATTATGCCCGCCTGCTGGAACGCAGCGGGGACGATGGCGTGGTCGCACTGCATCTATCCAAGGAGCTGTCCTCCACCTGGTCCAACGCGGTGACCGCAGCCGGGGTGTTGGAGGGCAAAGTGCGCGTCGTGGACACGAACACGGCGGGTATGACGCTCGGCTACGCCGCGCTGGAGGCCGCCCGGGTGGCTCGCGCCGGGGGCAGCCTCGACGAGGTGGCCGATGCCGCGGACCGGGTGCTGAGCACCGCGACCCTGTGGCTGTATGTGCACAAGATCGATAGCCTGCGCCGGGGTGGGCGCCTGTCCACCGCGCGCACGCTGCTGACCACCGCTCTGGCGATCAAGCCGATCCTCAAGCTTGCGGACGGGGAGCTGCAGCTGGCGGCGAAGACCCGCACCCAGGCCAAGGCGATGGCGAAGCTGGTGGAGATGGCCAGCGAGGTCGTCGTCGCCGAGGCTGATGCCGCGGCCGAGGAGGGGCGCAAGCCCCGCCGCATGAAGATCGGGATTATGCAGTCGGAGGCGGTGGAGCCCGCCAAGCACCTGAAGCAGATGCTCCAGGAACAGTTGGCTGAGCTCCCAGCGCAGCTGGTGGAGCGGGCCCTGAAGCCGGAAAAGTCGAAGAAGTCCGAGAAGGCTGATAAAGCCGACAAGGCGGCGAAGGCTGCGCAGGATGCCGCGGCGGAGACTGCCGATGGGGGTGCTTCAGCCGAGCCGACGCCGCCGACTCTGCCCGAGGTCGACGTCGAGCTCTACGAGGTCTCCGAAGGAATCGCGGTTCACACGGGTCCGGGTGCGATCGGTGTGGCCGTGGTCTGCGACTAACCTGCCCCATCCACAGGTCGGGGTTGTCCACAGGCTCCAGGGTTTTTGACGTGGGGTTACCTTCTGCTTCGGTGGGACTGCCCGGCAACCGTGATTCGCTGGGCGGCATGGGAGGCAGTTTTCAACGCAAGCAGGATCACAGCGCGCTCCAGGAACGGATCGCCGCGCTGACCCAGCCGATGCCGGGGCACGAGACAGCGCTTGTGGACTTCGAGAAGCGCTCCTGGTTGAGTGCTGCGTCGGCGAAAGTGCTGGTGGGGATCGTCGCCGCTGTGGTGATCGCGGTGGGTGGCATCGGATTGCTCACTCGGACAGGTGACGAGGCAGAGGACGTCATCAACCCGGCGGGCAGGAACGTTCATAGCGAAGATGCCGAGAGGGTGCTTTCGGCGGGTGGGGACGGGGCTGGCGGTGCAACGGCGAAGGACGGCGCTGCCGGTGACGGGGACGCCGGAGCCGACGCCACCAGCCAGGGCAGTGGCTCCGGCGCGGCGGCGGGTGACGGCAAGCAGGACGACGCCGCGGCGGTCGTCGTATCCGTGCAGGGCAAGGTGCGCACCCCGGGGCTGCTGGAGATGACCGGAAAGCAGCGGCTGGGCGATGCCATCAATAAGGCCGGCGGGGGATTGCCCGGGGCGAATCTCAATAACGTGAACTTGGCAGAGAAGGTTTCCGACGGCCTGCAGATCGTTGTGGACCAGCACGGTTCCTATGTGCTGCGGCCAGGAGAGGCCGGGCCGGCTGGTGCTGGTGGCCCATCGGGCGGTGCAGCGGGTGGTACGCCGGCTGGCGGGTCTGGTGGCAGCGGAGCCGGGGGAGGTGCAGCTGGCGGGAAGGTCAACATCAACTCCGCGGATGCCACGCAGCTGGAGACGCTGGACGGGGTGGGACCTGCGACGGCCAAGGCGATCGTCGAATGGCGGGAGGCCAACGGGCCATTCCGCTCCGTGGAGCAGCTCATGGAGGTCCGCGGCATCGGGCCGGGCAAACTCGCGGCGATGAAGGACGGGGTCAGCTTGTGAGCGTGCGGCAGCACCCGGGTGAGCAGACCCAACCCGTGGACTCGGTGGCGGGCCGCAGGCCCCCGGAGGCGGCTCGAGATCCGCGCTCACCCGATGCGCAGCGCGCCCGCCGTGGACCGGACCTCAGGCTGCTGCTTCCCGCCGCGGCCGCGTGGGCCGCAACGGCAATGACGATCCTGCTGCGGGGCCCGTGGGTGGCAGTCGCTGCGGTGGGCCTTGCGGTTGTTGTGGCAGCGGTGCTGGTCTCATCACGGGTGCGCAGCTACCTGCGCTGGCGCGGGTTGCTTCGGGCTGCCGGGTGGAACCTTGTGGTCGCGGCGGCGATCGCCAGCCTGGCCGCAGCGGGCACAGCCCTGCAGGTTCACCGGGTGGATAGTCACCCGATCATGCGCGAACTCAGCTCCAGCGAATCGACAGGCCAGCAAGGTGAGAAAAACGAGGAGGGGGCGCGGGGCCACTACCGGGGAGAGGTCACCATCGCCGGTGGGGCACGGGTGCTCAACGGCGGCAGCCTGAAGATCCCGGTACGGATCACTGGGCTGGGCGAGCTGCCACTGTTTGTGAACGACCGCCACCGCAGCCCGGAGCTGCTTTCTGCTCAGCCCGGCACCACCCTCGAACTCGCGGCGACCGTGCGGGCCGATGAGCGCCCTGGGCTGGTGCCCGCCAGGCTCTCCGCGACCAGGCAGCCCAGCATCACGGCAGAGCCACGGGGCGTTATGGGGATCTCCGCACGGCTGCGCCGGAACATCAACGAGCTGGCCAGCACCGGGCCGATGGCTACGTTGGCCAACCAGGCCTGGTTTTCCGGTGCGGAGGCGCTGATCCCGGGCATGCTCATCGGGGATATCTCACAGATGCCCCAGGACATTCGGCAGCACTACATCGTCAGCGGGCTTTCCCACCTGACCGCCGTCTCCGGGCTGCATGTCGCCGTGCTCATCAGCGCGGTGACCATCGCCGCCACCGCATGCGGGGTGTCCCGGCGGGGTAGGTGGATCATCGTCATGGGCACCCTCGTGGCTTTCACGATGGTGGTGGGGCCGCTGCCGAGTATCCTGCGCGCCGGGTTTATGGGGCTCGTCGGGGCGGTGGCGGTGTTGAGCTCCCGGTGGAGCGACTCGCTGGCAGCCCTTGGTGGGGCGGTTCTGGCCCTGGTGCTGATCCGGCCTGGCATGGCAGTGGAGTACGGCCTGCTGCTCTCGGTGCTGGCGACCGTGGCGATCGTGACCGCCGGCCCCCGGATTGGCCGCTGGCTCATCCTGGTCTGGGGCCGGTTCACCCAGCGCCGCTGGGCTCGCGAGCCACGGGTGGTCGAAGGGATGCTCCTGCGCGCTCTCGCGGTCTCCTTCGTCGCCGATGTGGCGACCCAGCCGGCGATCGTCATGATGACGGGCATCGTCTCGCCCGCGGCCGTGCCCGCCAACCTCGCGGTGGGATGGGCGGTCGCCCCGCTGATGGTGCTGGCGCTTGTTGCCTGCCTCGTCGGCAGCGCTGCCTTGCTCCTCGGTATGCCCGTGGGTCTGGCCGCCTGGCTTCTCGTTCCTGCAGCCCCCGCGGCATGGTGGATCCACACCGTGGCCGAGCGTTGCTCCCGCACCTGGGTGCTGCACACCCCTGGCGGTCCCTGGTGGGCGCTGGCCTGGGCAGCGATGCTCGGGGCGATGATCCTGGCAGCAATGGGGGTGCTGTGGTGGCAGACCATCCCCGTGCTCATCGCCTGCGCGATGCTTCTCGTACGCATTGGCACCTGGCAGCTCGGGCCCTACGAGGCAGCGGCACCCGCGCCGGGCTGGGGCAGCGACCTCGGTGCCGAGCCACACTGGGCCGTCGCGGTCTGTGGTGCGGGAGACGGGACAAGCGGTTGGCAGCTTCGCTATCCCACCGGCACGCGCCAGCCCTGCCAGACGCCGCGGGGGAAGCTCACACTGCAAGCGGGCGGCGTCGTCGAAAAGAAAGGGGAACAGGCAGCGGCCGGAGAGCCGAAGGTAGTGACGGTGAACAGCGATGCGCAGGCCTTAAGCGTCCGGGAGGCAGCACTCATCGTCGTGCTGGACTGCGAAGGGCCCGCCGAGGGCACGGGGAGGCGCAGCCACGGGCGGCCAAGCCAGACGCCGGGTGGGGTGCCCGTGCACTATCCCTGCGCCGATGGGGCGGGGCTGCTCACACCGAAGGGGCTGGTTGTTTCCGGTGGCCCGCGATGATCTGGCATGATTTTGGGCATGGCACGTGGCGAACAGGCGAGCAAGAAACCCCCGGCGATCTCCGCGGTCAACATGATCGTGGGCGCGGAGGAATTCCTCGCCGAGCGGCAACGCTTCGCCATCGTCCACGCGGCTCGCAAGAACGCGGGCAATCCAGACCTACCCGTGGAGCTGCACAAGGCCACCAACCTGAGCGAGCCGCAGCTCATCGAGCTGCTGAGCCCCTCGCTGTTCGCAGAGGACCGGATCGTGGTGATCTCCGGGGTCGCGGACTGTGGGAAGGAGACGGTGGCGCTGCTGAAGTCCGCCATCGAAAGCCCGGCTGATGGCGTGGTGCTGATCCTGCTGCACAGCGGGAAGGGCCGCAATAAGCGGCTGGTCAACGAGTGGCAGAAGCTCGGGGTGCGGATCTTCCCGGCGGAGCCACTCCGGCCCCGGGAGCGGCGATTCTTCGTGGAGCAGGAGTTCCGCTCCTATGGGGTGAGCGTGGGCCCGGAGGTCGTGGACCGGATGCTCGACTCGGTGGGTTCCGATCTGCGCGAGCTGGCGAGTGCGGTGAGCCAGCTGGTCGCCGACACCGATGCGAACGTCACCCCGGATGCTGTGCAGCGCTACTACCAGGGACAGGCGGAGGTCACCGGCTTCGATATCGCGGACCTGGTGTTGGCCGGCCGCCAGGGGGAGGCCGTGGCCGCGGCGCGCCGGGCGATCCAGCTGGGCGTGCCACTGGTTCTCATCGCCTCGGCGCTGTCCACCGCGATGCGAGACGTAGCGCGCGTGGCCGGTGCCGGACGGATCGACCCACGCAGGGACGCGTCGGCCTTCGGGATGGCGCCCTGGAAGCTGGAGAAGACGCTGCGGGTGGCCAGGCAGTGGCCCCCGGCGGCGGTGTCCCGGGGCGTGCAGCTGGTCGCGCAGCTGGATGCCGGGGTGAAGGGGCAGCTGCCCGCCCCGGAGTATGCGGTGGAGGACACGGTGCGGCAGCTCGCGGGGCTCATCGCCCGCCGTTAGCGCCCTGGGCCTAGCCCCCGCCCAACCCCACCCCGCGACCCATGGTGTGTCGCTCGCTCCCCCGGGGAGCGAGCAGCCCGCGACGCGGGGAAACTAGACGCCGAAGCCGGCCCAGACCCCGGA
Source organism: Corynebacterium sp. UMB9976 (assembly GCF_030212265.1). Classification (NCBI taxonomy): domain Bacteria; kingdom Bacillati; phylum Actinomycetota; class Actinomycetes; order Mycobacteriales; family Corynebacteriaceae; genus Corynebacterium; species Corynebacterium sp. UMB9976. The sequence goes on along the minus strand of NZ_JASODY010000002.1, from coordinate 225,556 downwards.
GTGGATCGCCTGGTCGTAGCGGGATCCGAAGTCGTAATTGCGGGTCGCCTCCCAGCGGGTATCCCCCAGGTGCGCGCCGATCAGCGCGCCCGTCAGCGCGGCGCGGGAGTTGCGGTTGCCCTTCCAGCTCACGGCGACGTGCAGGAAGTCCTGCGGGGCGTAGCGCTCGGCGTTGTCCAGGTAAAGCTGCGCCAGGAGCAGCGCGGAGGCCGTCGCGGAACCCGCGCCCCAGCCGCGCCCCAGGATCTTCAGGAACTTGTGGGCATCGCGGTAGAGCTCCTCGAAGTCGCCGTTGGCCAGCATGGGGCTGATCACCTTGCGTACCTCGATCACGCGGTTGACCAGCTCGATGAGCGGCACATCCGGGCCCGGCAGGTCCGTGATGAGCGCGTTCTCCAGGTCCTCGATGATGTCCGACTTCTCCTGGTCGGTGAGGATCGTGTCCTCATCGAAATGCCGGTCGCCCGCCAGCCCGGAGGCCACGTCGAGCAGATCCGAACCCGGATCCGCGAGCAGCGCGCACGCCACGACCGCTGCCGCCGCACGTGCCGGGCAGGAGTCGTGGGTCAGCGTGGTCTGCAGCACGCTCCAACCCACGCCGGTGCCGCCCTGGCCGAGGAACGCGGAGGCCGAGGAACGCAGCACCGCGCCCGAACCAGGGGAGTGGGTCGATACCTTGTCCCACTCCTTGGGGCCGTGTTCCAGCAGGCGGTCCAGGGACTCGGTGTTCGACGCGCCCGGGTAGCGCTGGTAGTCCGGGTCCCGGCGGTACGCGATGAACTGGCTGGCGATGGTCTCCATGCCCTCGTCGCGGTCCATGTCGCCCTCGTCGATCGCCCGCATCGCGGCGGTCAGCGCCAGCGTCATCTGCGTGTCGTCGCTGATCTTCAGCTGATCCGGCAGCGGGGTGCTGTCCGACTGGGGCTCGGCGTTATAAGGAAAGCCCCATGCGTCCCCCAACGCGGTGCCGAACAGTGCCGAACGGAAGCGTTCCTTCATAGAACTTGTGGCTCCTTGGATTCTCAAAAAGAGGAGTGCGAAATTGCGGTTTCGCAGGAAAGCAAAAAGGGACCGGAGAACCGATCCCTTCGTACTCTAGTGGAACCCCGCGGCGGAGAAACCCCCGCGCTGCGCGGTCCCCCTGAAACGGCGTACTTTACTTCATGCCGTTCAGGTGTGCGGCCATGCGGGACTTCTTGTTCGCCGCGTTGTTGCGGTGCAGAACGCCCTTGGTGACGGCCTTGTCGTACAGACGAGCAGCAACGCGCATCTGCTTCTCGGCTGCATCCTTGTCGCCGGCCTCCACGAGTGCGTGGAACTTGCGGGACTCGGTGCGCAGGCGGGAGCGGACTGCCTTGTTGCGCTGACGTGCGATCTCGTTGGTGAGAACGCGCTTCTTAGTCTGCTTGATGTTTGCCATGTGCTGGCTACCTCTTCCTTAAAAATCAGTGTTCGTGACAACCATGGTGGCCGAGTGTGTCCAACGACGTTCTCTCACACGATGCCCAAGGTCCTGCGCCGTGCGGCCGGTGGCCCGAATCCGCCATGGGGAACTCGAGGAATTTTAGCAGCTGCGTGACGCGAAACCTAACCGGCCTAGTGCCAGCCGTAGTCCTCGCGGAGCCGCTGGGCGATGCGGTCGTAGCGCCGTTCCGGCATGTGCAGCCCGCGCCGCAGGATCTGTGACTCCGGGATTTCGAGGATCTTGTCGAGGCGCACCCAGCTTTCGCTGCGGTTCATGTCCCACGCGCCCGGCCCGATCGCGGTCCAGTTGTCGTGGTTGCGGTGCTCTTCGTTCGACGAGATCAGCAGGGTTAGCAGCGTGTGGTGGTTACGTCCGACGATGAGGACGGCGCGTCGTTGGATCTCTGCCCCACGGTTGGGGCGAATGTCTGCCCACACCACCTCACCGGGGTCTGCTTGGCCGTCCATGTCTGGTGCGTAGATCGTGGCGCGCGCGTGCACATGCGTTGGTGTTTTGACGGTGGGCTCGGGCGGCACGTAGCGCACGCTCGCGGATTCCGTGAGCCCCAGCTCGGAGTTCAATAGCTCGAGCCCCTCGGCCAGGTTCCCGTAGTGCCGGAAGTGCCGGTTGAGCAGCCGGGTGATCCGGCCGGGCCGGTCCTGCTGCTTCGGTTGCGGTGGCGTCCTGTCGAAAAGGGGCATAGCGCTGATCTTATCGCGCCCGGTAGGCGGGGCGTGCGGAACGAGGCGCGACGATAGTGCACAATCCGCGGAACATAGTAGGGTTTGGATAGCGATTTACCCCCGCACGGTGCTGGGGAGAAGTGGCTTGAAGGAGAGTCGAGGAGTACGGCATGAGCGCCAAGCAGAAGAACTACGCCATCGAGACGTTTACGGAGCCCGAGCGGATCCGAAACTTCTGCATCATCGCGCACATCGACCACGGGAAGTCGACGCTGGCGGACCGCATCCTCGACCTTTCCGGCGTCATCGAGCACCGCGATATGCGCGACCGCTACCTGGACAACATGGAGCTGGAGCGGGAGCGCGGCATCACCATTAAGGCGCAGAACGTGCGCATCCCGTGGGTACCGAAGTCCGGTGAGCACGAGGGCGAGGAGCTGGTTCTCCAGCTCATTGATACCCCGGGCCACGTGGACTTCACCTACGAGGTCTCCCGCGCCCTCGAGGCATGTGAAGGCGCGATCCTGCTGGTCGACGCGGCCCAGGGTATTGAGGCCCAGACCCTGGCGAACCTGTACCTCGCGATGGATAAGGACCTGGAGATCATCCCGGTCCTGAACAAGATCGACCTCCCGGCCGCCGATCCGGAGAAGTACTCCCAGGAGCTGGCGAACATCATCGGCTGCGAGCCGGAGGAGGTCCTCCGCGTCTCGGGTAAGACGGGCGAGGGCGTGCCGGAGCTGCTGGACCGGGTCTGCGAGCTTGTCCCGCACCCGGTGGGCGACCCGGATGCCCCGGCCCGCGCGCTGATCTTCGACTCGGTCTACGACACCTACCGCGGCGTGGTGACCTACGTCCGCATGATGGACGGTCGCCTGAATGACCGCGAGAAGAACAAGATGATGTCCACCGGGACGGAGCACGACACCCTGGAGATCGGTGTTGTCTCCCCGGGGCCGACGAAGACTAAGGGCCTTGGCGTGGGCGAGGTGGGCTACCTCATCACCGGTGTGAAGGATGTCCGCCAGTCCAAGGTCGGCGATACCGTCACCCTGGCGCACAACGGCGCGACCGAGCCGCTGCAGGGTTACGCGGAGCCGAAGCCGATGGTCTACTCGGGTCTGTTCCCGATCTCCGCGGACCAGTACCCGGAGCTGCGCGAGGCCATCGAGAAGCTGCAGCTCAACGACGCCTCCCTGAGCTTCGAGCCGGAGACCTCCGTCGCCCTGGGCTTCGGTTTCCGCTGCGGCTTCCTGGGCCTGCTGCACATGGAGATCACCCGCACCCGCCTGGAGCGGGAGTTCGGCCTGGATCTGATCTCCACCGCCCCGTCCGTGGTTTACCGCGTGATCCAGGAGGATGGCACGGAGACCTTCGTGCGCAACCCGTCCGACTGGCCGGGCGGCAAGCTGCAGGCGGTGTACGAACCGATGGTGGATATGACCATCATCGTGCCGGAAGCTTTGCTGGGCGGGACCATGGAGCTGTGCCAGTCCAAGCGCGGCCAGATGAAGAACATGGACTTCCTCTCCCAGGACCGCGTGGAACTGCGCTACCGCATCCCGCTGGGCGAGATCATCTTCGACTTCTTCGATTCCTTGAAGTCCCGCACCAAGGGCTATGCCTCCCTGAACTACGAGGAGGCCGGCGAGGAGCAGGCGGACCTGGTGAAGGTGGATATCCTGCTGCAGGGTGAGCCGGTGGATGCGTTCAGTGCGATCGTGCACCGCGAGAATGCTCACTACTACGGCAACAAGATGGCCGTGAAGCTCAAGGATCTGATCCCGCGCCAGCAGTTCGAGGTGCCGATCCAGGCTGCCATCGGTTCGAAGATCATCGCGCGTGAGAACATCCGCGCGCTGCGCAAGGACGTCCTCGCGAAGTGCTACGGCGGTGACATTTCGCGTAAGCGCAAGCTGCTGGAGAAGCAGAAGGAAGGTAAGAAGCGCATGAAGAACATCGGTACCGTCTCGGTGCCGCAGGAGGCCTTCGTCGCCGCCCTGTCCACCGGGGGTGAGGACTAACTTCCTTCCTTTATGACGACGACCCGGCCGCCAAATTTGGCGTCGCCGGGTCGTTGTGTATTTCAGCTGCTCTGGGTTGTGCGCATGAACCCGTGGGCTCACGCGCCGGGAGGGCAAGCGGGCTTTGTGATCCTTAGCTGCCGAATCCTGCTGTGCAGAGGCGTTGGCGGCACTGCCTGAGTCGGCGGCATCGTTGGAATCTTCAGATCCGCAGGCGCTTAATCCCATCGCGGCGACGGTGAGTAGGACTAGGGCAGGCATGCGCTTCATGAAAATGCCCTTAAGCAAAGCAAAGATTCGTATTAATGGAGAAGCCTAGCGCTTCCGCTAGTCATTCACAGTGAGAACAACCTTTCCCAGCGCGTGGCCCGACTCGACCTCCTGGTAGCCCTCGGCGGCGGCGCTGAAAGGTAGCTCTCTGCCGATCACCGGGCGCATCGCGCCGTCCGCGACCAAGCGGGCGAGCTCCGCGAAACGCTCTTGGGTGCGGATTCGAGTGATGCCACTGCCACCCAGGCGGGCGGCCAGCTGCTTGTCTGCGGCGCTGCGGATCGCGCCCTCTGGTGCAAGGTGCGCCAGCCCCTCCAAGACCTCGCCGCCGACTAGATCCAGGATGCCGTCCACTGGTGGAACGGTGACGTGGGAACCGGTCTTGCCTAGCTCCGCGGTGTCCATAAACCGCGCCCCCAGGCGCTCTACCAGCGCCTTCTTGCGAGCACTGGCAATGCCGATGACCTCAATGTCGAAATGCCGCGCTAACTGCAGGGCATGCGTGCCCACACCGCCACCTGCGCCGATCACCAGCAGACGGGCGCCCTCATCCGGCCAAGTCTCCAGGTCGTGCAGTTCTGCCAAAGCGTCGTAGGCGGTCCCGGCAGCCGCGGGGAGGCAGGTGGCATCCGTGGCCTCTACACCGCTGGGGATAGCTGCGGTCGAGGTGGCGTCCAAAAGAACAAGAGCATCGCTCGCAGCACCAGTGCCGGAGAAAGCCGAGCCGAAGACGCGATCACCTGGTGAGAAACCGGTAGAAGGGTCGGCCTGCACGACGGTGCCGGCGGCCTCGCGGCCCATGGCCATGGGGAAAGAGACCGGGAAGGAACCCTGGCGCTGGCCATTCCGCACTTTAATGTCGCCGGGGTTCAAGCTGATCGCCGTGGGGCGGATCAGCACGCTGCCGGGCTGCCAGGTGAGGTCGGCGACGTCGAGGAAGCGGGTGACATCGGGGCCGCCGAAGGATTCAAAGCCGAAGATGCGCATGAACCCCATGGTAGGGGTCCGCTAGTTCTTGGCGAAGCGGCGCATGGGGAAAGCGAACAGAGCCCCGGAGATGTTGTGCCAGACCGCGGCGATCGCGCCCGGGATGGCAGCCTCGGGGCTCCAGTACTTGCCCGCCATCGCGGAGGACAGGCCTGCGGATTGGGTGGCGACCTCGATTATGACGACGACCCGGCCGCCAAACTTGGCGTCGCCGGATCGTTGTGTATTGAAGCTGTCTCTGGGTTGTGCGCGTGAACCCGTGGGCTCACGCGCCGGGAGGGTGAGCAAGCTCTGTGAGCTTTTAGTCCGCGACCGGGGTCGGTACCTCCGCTGGGCTGGCCTGCTCGGCTGCCTGCTGTGCGGGCTGTGCGGCGCGCTTGGCGTCGATGCGGCGGGCCAGGAAGGCGAAGATCGCGCCGGAGATGTTGTGCCAGACCGCGGCGATCGCGCCCGGGATAGCAGCCTCGGGGCTCCAGTACTTGCCTGCCATCGCGGAGGACAGGCCTGCGGACTGGGTGGCGACCTCGATGGAGGTGGTGCGGGCGACGGCCTGTGGGTAACCGAAGACCTTGGCTGCCAGGAAGCCCAGGCCGTAGCCGATGGCGTTGTGCAGGATCACCGCGATGAGGGTGAGCAGGCCGACCTGGGCGAGGGTGTCGGAGGACTTCGCGACAGCGGGGAAGACCACTCCACCGATGGCGATGATGGACAGCCACGGCAGGATCGGCAGCAGCGCGGTGACGAAGCGGTCGAAGATCACGCGGATGACCAGGCCGCCGACGACGGGCAGCAGCACCGTCTGGACCAGGGACCAGGCCATGTTCGCGCCGTCGACCGGGGTCTCCTCACCGGCGAGCAGCAGCATGATGATCGGGGTGGCGATGGGGGACAGGATCGTCGACACGGAAGTCATGGCGACGGAGAGGGCGACGTCGCCCTTCGCGAGGTAGGCGACCACGTTGGAGGTGGTGCCGCCGGGGACGGAGCCCAGCATCAGCAGGCCGATGGCGAGCATCGGGTTGAGCCCCAGCAGCTTGGCGACCGCGACCGCGCCCAGCGGCATGATGATGAACTGGGCGACGACGCCGATGAAGATCGGCCAGGGGCGGCGCAGGATCTCCTTGAAGTCCGGCAGGGTCAGCGTGAGCCCCATGCACAGCATGATGATGGCGATCATCGTGGAGACGTGCGGGGCCAGCGGGGTGAAGGTGCCCGGGGAGAAGAAGGCCAGGGCAGAGCCAGCCAAGATGAACGCCGGGAAAGCGAAGACGGCGATACGTGCCGAGCGCTCTTCGGCGTCCACGGTGGTGGTGTTCGTGGTGTTGTCGTGCTGTGTCATAAACCCACTATATGGGATTAAGTTCCCAAAGTGTGAAACGGGGCGGTTTTGTGCTGAGTATGGCTAAGCTGGAGCGAAAGTGTTCAACAGAGCGCGGCCGTCAGTCCGGCGGGCGCAGCGCGCGTGAGGATTAAGGGAGGTGTGCGCGATGTTGACCGGCGGAGAAGGATCCACGACCTGGTTCACGAGCGATCTGCATCTTGGGCACCCCTTGGTGTCCGGCATTAGGGGTTTCGGCGAGGACGAGGCCGGGGTCGCCCGGCACGACGCCACACTGCTAGGCAACCTTCGCGAAGCCCTGCAAGAGGGGGACCACCTGTGGATCCTCGGGGATATCTCCAGCGGCTGGAAACCGCAAGAAGAGGCAGCACTCGACAAGATCCAGGCGGCACTGAAGGCGGATGACATGCCGCGGGTCTACCTCCACCTGGTGAGCGGAAACCACGACTCGACCCATCCGCTGCACACGCACGCCTACCTGCGCCAGCCCCGCTTCCTGGAGGTCTTCGACTCCGTGCAGTCGATGCAAAACCTCCTCTGGGAGGGACACACGGTGTGGCTCAACCATTTCCCGCGCCCCGGCCAGGACCATATCCCGGGTGGTTCCCGCCACGATGAGCTGCGCCTGGACGTGCCCTGGATGCTGCACGGCCACCTTCACTCGCCGACCCCCATCACCGGGGCCGGCCAGGTCGATGTGGGCGTGGACCCCTGGGGGCTGAAGCCGGTGGTCAAGGAGGAGCTCATGGAAACCCTCATGGCCTCCGGGAGTGACTAAGCACTGAGCTGCTCGAGGTCTGCGCTGAGAAAAATCGGACAGGCTGCATTGCTCTGAGAAGCCTCTAAGGTAGGGTTAATCTGAAAACCTCGTGCCCTCAGAGGCATTTCTCCTGCTGCGGGCGCCCCTGGACGTTGAAAGGTGGGAAGACAGTGAAGTTCAATATTCGCACTGCCGCGACACCGGCGCGCTCGCTCGCTGCCGTACTCCTCGGTGCGGGCCTTACTGTCTCCGCCGTCGCTGGCCCGGTTGGTGCAACGAACGCGGCGAAGCAGGACGCGCTCGCAGCGTGGCCCGCGACGTCCGAAGATCTGGGCAAGTACATCGCCAACGTGCCTGCCGAGACCACGATGGCCGTCGTCACCCGGAAGGGGATCGCGAAGACCGGCAATGCCGACGAACCGCGCCCCGGCCTGTCCGTGATGAAGATGTATATCGCGGACTACGTCCTGAAGTCCGGGGATAAGTCCGGCCGGGACTGGTACCTCACGCAGAAGATGCTGCGGATCTCCGACGACGATGCCGCTAATCAGCTCTATAAGAAGTACCCGGAGGCGATCACCAAGACCGCCCAGCGCTATGGCCTGTGGAGCACCGTGGCGGGGGATAAGTGGGGCACCTCGCTGACGAGCGCGACGGACGCCGCGGTCTTCCTCGATAATCTGCGCAAGCACACCCCCAACTCCCCGGTGTTGTTCTGGATGGGCACGGCGGCCCCTGTGGCCAGCGACGGCACCCGCCAAAACTGGGGTACCGCGCAGCTGCCGGGCGCCGAAGGCACCAAGTGGGGCTGGTCCGATTATGGCCAGACCGCGGTGAGCTCTGCCAGCTACGGCGCGAATTACACCGCCGCCGCCTTCACTTGGGGTGGGCCTGCCAAGCAGACGGAAGATGTGAAGTCCGCCCGCCCACACTCCTGGTAGTCGCTTAAGTCACCTAGACTGGTTCCTCAAGAAAAGGGTTCTTCCCTTGAAGGAGGAAACAGACTGTGAATAACAACCGCGACAACGCAAGCGGCCGTCCGAACTGGAACTACGAGGACGACGACGCCGAGACCTCGTTCTTCCCCCGCGTCAACGACGAGGGCTTTGACCAGGCCGACGGCGGTTTCGACGGAAACGACGATGCGACGCGCGTCATCCGCCCGGAGCAGGGGCCGGATCACGGGTCAAATCACGCTGCCGCCGATCAGTTCGACACCCAGTACCTCCCGGATGGGTTCGGTGACTACCCCGACCACGGGGCCGCGCAGTATCCGCCGCACGGGGCGGCCGGGCAGCCGGACTACCAGAACGGGCAACCTCCCCAGTATCGCCATGATCAGCCCCAGTACCAGCAGGGCCCGCCCCAGTATCAGCAAGGCCCGCCACCGGGCTACGGTGCCAGCTACCCGGGGCCGCAAGGGCCAGGCCCACAGCAGGGCTACCGGCAGCCGCCGAATGGCTACCCACCGCGCCAGCCACAGCAGCACGGCAACCCCCAGTTCAGCGGCGGTACCCCTGGGCAGAATGGTCAGGGCAAGCGGCGCACCCCAGTGGGCCCCATCTTGGGAATCCTGCTGGTCATCGCCCTGCTGATCGGCGGGTTCATGTGGTGGAATAACCGTTCCGACGAGTCGGCGGACGACGAATCCTCGACCTCCACGACGTCCACCACCACCGTCACCACCGAGCCGAGCACCGAAGCGCCAGAAACGCAGGAGGAGCCCAGCCGCGGCCCGAACCTGGACGACCTGCGCAACCGCCTCGGCGGTCGCGATAACCAGGACCCGGGTGGCCAGCCGGGAGGGGACACCAACCCCGCGCCGGAGGGCAATAACCCGGGCAACGGCACCGGCGGCATCGAGCTGCCCGACACCGACCAACTCGAGCAGGACCTGCGCAACCGCGCCGACGATCTGCTCAACCAGCTGGGCTAGTATCCGGCGCCTGCCGGCGGGGCGTTGCGGCGCGCCCCCCTGGGCACGCTTAAGAAGGTGAGAGTGGCCCAGAACGCCTGAGAACGACCTAGAGGGTCGGGGTCTCGCCGCGACGCTCCTTGATCCGCTCCTTCTCGGCGGCGAGCACCTCACTCATGACCTGCTGGTCCGTGATGTCCATGGCCTCCGGGTTCTGCTGGGCGGCCACCGAGTCGCGGGCATAGGAATCAAAGAGCTCCCGCTTGGTTGCCAGCAGCAGATGCAGCCGCTCCTCCACGGAATCCGGGGTGAGCAGCCGGTGCACTTCTACCGGGTTAATCTGGCCCATGCGGTGGGCGCGCGCGATGGCCTGCGCCTCAACCGCCGGGTTGAGCTGGGGCTCGATGAGCACCACGTGGTTCGCCGCCTGGATATTCAGCCCTTCGCTGGCGGCATTGATCTGAGCGACGAGCACCGCGCCGGGTTCAGCTGCCGTGAAATCATCCACCGCTTGCTGGCGTTCCTGGTGGCTCACCCCGCCCGCGATCGGGCCGAATGCCCGGTCGCCGAGGCTATTCATGAGGTGATCGAGCACGCCGCGGAAGTACGTGAACACGATCGTCTTATCATCATCCAGGCCGTCGGTGAGCAGCTCGGCGAAGCGCTCCATCTTCGCGGACCCCGGCCCGCTGAAGCTCTGCCGCATCTGCATGAAGTTGCCCGCCTCGACGGCCTCGTTGTACTTCTCACGGTCCGACTCGAAGGCCTCGATCCATTCCTCTGTTTCGGTCAGCGGGGGCAGCTCGGCGAGGACGTCGCTCTGGTTGCGGCGCAGGTAGCGGCGCGCGACGACGGTGCGGAACTCACGCGCGCTCCTGCGTGCCTTCTCGAGCTTGGGTTCGAGCTCTGGGTCGAGGTAGCCCAGCAGCGTTTCCATCTCCGACACCCGGTTTTCCAGCGGGGTGCCGGAAAGGTAGGTGACGACCTCCGTCCGTGCGGTGAGTTGCTGCACCCCCTGGGCTTGCTTGGATTTGGGGTTCTTTGCCCGGTGCGCTTCGTCGACGACGAGCGCGCCGAATTCCAGGTCACCGGTCATGACTGTGGAGTCTCCGCGAACCTCGGGGAAGCCCACGATGGCGACCCCGCCCCGGTTGCTGAAGGCCTCGTAGGCGGCGTCCTTGTACGGTCCGGCGATGATGTGGGGCTCAAGATCCGTGAACTTTTTGATCTCTCGCTCCCAGTTGATGCGCAGGCTGGGAGGGCAGACCACCAGAAAGTGCTTCTCGCCGCGGGCAGCGAGATGGGCGAACACAGCCAAAGCCTGCATGGTTTTTCCCAGGCCCATCTCATCGCCGATCAGGACCTTGCGCTGGGCAAGCGCGTACCTCGCCCCGAAGTCCTGGTAGCCGCGCAAGCTCGCGTGCAGCACGCCACGGAGGGTGATCTCCTCGATGGACTTGGCGATATCCTCCGGCACGGCGGTGGCAGACTTGTCGTCGCCGAAGGCATGGAACTCTGCCGCGCGGATGGCGTAAAGGTGCCACGCCTGCTCTGCGGACAGTGGGGCTCTACGGGTCGGGATCTTCGCGAGCTCTGCCTGCGTGATCAGACGTGGACCATCGGCCGGGCGGGCCAGCGCAAATTCGCTGAAACCCTGCGCGTAGGCATCGAAGCCTTCCGGCAGCGCCAGGAACGGGCCGGTGAGCTGGGCCTCACGCAGCTGCTCGCGGAACTGGAGGAGATCCGCGAGCGCCCGGACGTAGGCGGTGGAGGGGCCCTTATCCCGGTAGTCGATGATCGCGGGCTGGTCCGCGCGCATCTCGGCGGCGTAGCGCTTCGCCGCGGCGATCGCCTGCCGAGCGGTTTGTTCTCCTACGCCGTCGTAGCGGGTGAGGTCGCTGACGGTGGCGGCCTCGATATCCAGCAGGTTCAGGTGATGCAGGGGGCCTAGGCGCAGGGAGGTCGACGGCGTGAGCTGGTCGAGGATCTGGATGTCGGTCTGCCTCAGCTCCGCGTCCGCCAGCGTGCTCTTCAGCGAGCGCTGCTGGCTCTCGACCTCCGCCAGCAGGGACTTCTCGGTGGCGTCGACCTCGGCCAGCCGCGCGAGTGCTTGCCGGTGGACATCGAGCTCCGCGGGCTGGTGCCAGTGCACATCCCAGCCCGTGAGGCGCTCCAGCTCGGCGGTGATCGCCGGGCGCATCGCCGCCAGATCGATCCCCAGGAACTGGCCGCGGTCCGTGGAACCCAGGGCGGCGTCCACGCCAGTCAGCACCGAGTGCACCGTGGCGCCGTCGATGGCGGCGTACCTGCGGTAGGTGTCGATCTGGGCCTGTGGGCGGGACCGGAATAGGCGGCGCAGGCCCCGGTACTCGACGAGCTTCTTGAGCTCCGGGCGCTGCTCCTCGAGCTCGTCGCGGGTGGGGATCTCTCCCACGGTCTGCAGCGAGGAGTTGACCTCGTTCCAGGGAATGCTCGAGGCCCGGCCTGGTTCAATGCTGCGCAGGAAAGCAGCCGTGCTGAGATTCTGTCCAAGCCCGAACAGGCGGGCGGAGTCCTCGGAACACAGTGTGGGAGCGGGTCCGCCCTCGCGGAGCCGGTTAACCCGCTGCGTGGTGGCCTCCCAGTGGAAACGCACGTCGACCAGCCCGTCGATGAGCGAATCAATGCGTTGAACTGTGACTTCCTGGCCGTCGATATTCACGCCGATCATCCTAGCAACGCCCGTGTCGGAAGACCGCGCGAAATGAGGCGAGGGGAGCGGCAGCGGAGAGGAGGAAAAGACGGCGAAATGTAGCCTGCGTCACTATGCTGAAAAATATAACTATCTACCGACAAAACGGAGGTTTCACATGGTGCAGCGAGTAGGCATCGTCGGAGCAGGACTCATGGGATCCGGAATCGCAGAGGTTGCAGCGAAGTCCGGCGCGGACGTCCTCGTGTGGGAACTGAAGCAGGAGGCCGTGGACGCAGGCAAGGAGCGCATCGAGAAGTCCCTGGCCAAGGCCGTGGACCGCGGCAAGCTCTCCGCAGAGGACCGGGACGCCACCCTGTCCCGACTGAGCTACACCACCAACCTGGAGGACTTCGCGGACCGCGAGATGGTCATGGAGGCCATCGTCGAGAACGAGAAGATCAAGAAGGACGTCTTCGCACAGCTCGACGAGATCGTCGAGGACAAGAGCGCCCCGCTGTGCTCCAACACCTCCTCGCTGCCGATCCAGACCATCGCCTCGGCGACGAAGAATCCGGAGCGCGTGCTCGGCCTGCACTTCTTCAACCCGGTTCCTGTCCTGCCGCTGGTGGAGGTCATCCCGGCGCTGACCACCTCCGAGGAGGCCGTGGAGAAGGCGCAGACCTTCGCGACCGAGAAGATGGGCAAGACCGCCATCCGCGCGAAGGATCGTTCCGGCTTCATCGTGAACTTCCTGCTGGTGCCGTACATGCTCTCCGCGATCCGCATGGTGGAGCAGGGCGTGGCCACCCCAGAGGACATCGACACCGGCATGAAGCTGGGCGCCGCGCACCCGATGGGCCCGCTGACCCTGGCCGACATGGTTGGGCTGGATACCTGCGCATTCATCGCGGACGTGATGTTCGAGGAGTTCGGCGACCCGACGTACTCCTGCCCGCCGCTGCTGCGCCGCATGGTGCAGGCAGGCCACTTTGGCCGCAAGTCCGGCAAGGGCTTCTACGAGTACTAAAAATTATTTCTGCCCCGCGCGCGAACTTTCTGTACCATGGAAGGGGCAAAGGAAAATTCCTACTTCTAGGAGGAGCATATGTCTATCGACGACATCAAGGGCAAGGCAAAGGAAGCTTTCGGCGACGCAACGGGCGACGAGTCCACCAAGGCTGAGGGTAAGATCGACCAGGCTAAGTCCGACCTGCAGGACAAGGCTAACGAGGTCAAGGACAAGGCTGCTGAGGCCTTCAACGACGCGACCGACAAGTAAAGAATTTTCCCTCGTTTAAGCCCCTGGGCGTAAGTTCCGGCGCTTAAGCCGAAAATTTTTGAGGCTCCCAACCGGTTTTCCGGTGGGAGCCTTTCTTGTCGTCGCGTCGCCTGGACCCGGGGGGCGAGCCCGGGTTCTTAGCCTTCCGTGGGCTCCTCCTCCGGATCGCCCTCCCAGAAGCCGAAGCGCTTCAACCGCTCGCGGTCGGCCGCCGAGGTCGAGCCCGTGAGCTTCAGCAGTTCGGAATAGATGCCCCCGGAGGTCGCCAGCTCCGCGGGGGAGCCAACCTCGTCGACGCGGCCCTCGTCCAGGGTGACGATGGTGTCCACGTTTGCGATCGTGGATAGCCGGTGGGCGATGACCAGCGTGGTGCGTCCCTCCATCAGCTGCTCCAGGCCTGCCTGGACCACGCGCTCGGCCTTGGTATCCAGTGCGGAGGTGGCCTCATCCAGCACCAGTACGGGTGCGTCCTTCAACATCGCGCGGGCCACCGCGATGCGCTGTTTCTGGCCACCGGAAAGCCGCAGGCCCCGCTCGCCGATGACCGTGTCGTAGCCATCGGTGAAGCCCATGATGAACTCGTGCGCATTTGCGCGCTTGGCGGCGTCCTCGATCTCCGCCTGGCTGGCATCCGGGGTGGCGTAGGCGATGTTCTCCCGGATCGTGCCGGAGAATAGCGCCGGCTCCTGGAAGACCACGCCCACCGAGGATCGTAGTTCCGCGCTGGTCAACGTCGAGACGTCCTTACCGCAGACGGTGAGCGTCCCAGCAGTGGGCTGGTACAGGCCCAGCAGGAGGTTCACCAGGGTGGACTTCCCGCCGCCGGACTCGCCGACCAGCGCCACCGTCTGGCCCCGCTGGGCGCTGAAGCTCACATCGTGGATGACAGGCTCGCCGGGCAGGTACTCGAAGTCCACGTCCCGGAACTCGAACACCGGCCCGGACTCCGGGGCGGAGAGCTGCGGGACGAGCGCGGCGTCCACGGTCTCCTGGTCGACGAGCATGCTGCCTCCCGGCCGGGAAGCGTCCCGCAGGGCGGGGGCCGTCGTCGGCTCCTCCAGTTCCTCCATCGCTTCGAAGTACTCGCGGGAACCGGCGGCGGCGCGCTGGGCGGTGTCCACCAGCCAGCTCATCATGCTGGCCGGCTGGCGGGCCATGACTACCAGCTGCAGCAGCAGAACCATATCGCCGAGCGTGAAGCGCCCGTTGATCGTCTGCCAGAACAGGGTGAGGTAGATGGCGAAGAAGATGATGTTCATCCCGCCCATGCGGAAGATGTCCATCATGTGCCAGTAGCGGGACTGCACGCGGGTGATCTGCACGGTGTCGTCGAAGTGCTTCTGGAAGATACGCAGCTCGCGCAGCTCCGTGACGAAGGACTTCACCACCTTCACCTGGCCGATGACCTCAGCGAACCGGCCTTGGGCGGTATCGATGTGTTCGTTTTTCTCCTTCTCCCAGACGATCCACTTCCGGCTCGTCAGTGCGGTGAGCCACAGGTACATCGGGAAGATGATGGCCAGTAGCAGGGCCAGTGGCCAGTAGTAGATCGCGGTGATCACCAGGATCATCGCCACCGTGAGCAGCATGGAGAAGAAGTTATTGGCGAAGGACTGCAGGAACTGGGTCAGCCCCAGGATTGAGCGGTCCAGTCGCGAGATGATGGTGCCCGTGACCTGCTTGTCGTAGTAGCTCTGCGGGAGGCTGAGCAGCTTCGCGAAGTAACGGTTGGAGAGGATCTGCCGCATCCGGGTGGCCATCACATCACCGAACCAGCCGCCGATGTTGCGCACCAGGTTATTGGCCAGCTCCACGCCGAGCAGGGCCACTGCCAGCCAGATCACGGTCTGCAGCGCGGCGTCGCGGGAGAGCTCGCCCTGCACCGAGGCCACGATCGTGTCGGTGGCGCTTTTCACCAGGAATGGTGCGGCCAGAGCCAGGCCGGCGGTGAGGATGCTCGAGATCATCACGATCACGTAGAAGGGCATGAGCTCCTTCGTGGACCGTAGAATCCTGCCGAAAGCGGCAATCATGTACTCGCGTGCTCCTTCGTTGGGCTTGAGGTCTAACAACCAAGAAGCCTAGTCAAGAGGGCAGACAAGTCTTAAGCGCTCTCTCCGAAGCCCGCCGCAGCGATCCGATCCAACGCTTGAGTGAGAATCTCCCGCGAGGTCGCGAAGTTGATCCGCAGGTGTCCGGCCCCACCGGCGCCGTAGATGGCTCCGGTGTTGAAGGCCACCTTCGCCCGCTGCAGGATCTGCTCGGCTGGGTCTGTGGGCCCCGCTGGATCCGTCGACGTTTCACTGTCCGCGCCCGTGGTCGCACCCAGCCCCGGGACGTCGCGGGCATCCACCCACAGCAGGTAGGTCCCTTCCGGGCGGTGGAATTTCGCGCCGGGCAGAACCTCGGGCAGGCGGCGTTCGAGCAGGTCGAGGTTGCCGCTAAGGTAGTCGATCTGTTCCTCCAGCCAGCCGGACTCGTCGCTGTAGGCGGCGGTCGCGGCGGCGATCCCGATGGTGGATGCCTCCCCGGTGCGCAGCTTGTGCACTCCGGCCATGATTTCGCGGTCGCGCGGGGAGCTCAGGATCATTTGGGCGCACCGGAGGCCGGCGGTATTCCACCCCTTCGACGTGGCGGTGACCGTGATGGTGTTCTCCGCCGCGATCTCGCTGATCGAGGCGGCCGGGGTGTGCTGGTGTCCCGGATAGACGATGGGGGCGTGGATCTCGTCGGAGATGACTCGCACGTTGTGCTTCGCCGCCAGCTCGACGACGTCGCGCAGTTCCTCCTCGCTGAACACCCGGCCGAGCGGGTTATAAGGATTGCACAGGATCAGCGACCCGGCCGGTGCGGTTCCGTGAGATTCTTCTGCGTTGCCGCCGTGTCCCTCTTCTGTTCCGACGACGCGGCCGCGCGTGGTTGCGGTGCCGGATGCGAAGACCTCCTCCAGGGCCGCGAGGTCGAAGCCTCCCTCCGGAGTCATGGGCACCTCGATCGCCGGCCGACCGGTGACGTCGGGGATCTCGAAGAAGGGGTTATAGGCGGGCACGGGCAGCACGATCGCGGAGCCAGCGGGGGTGAGTTCCTCGACGGCGATTGTCACGCCTGTGACTACGTCGGGGACAGAGCGAACCCAGTCGGGGGAGAAGCTCCAGCCGAAGCGGCGCTCGTAGAAGGCGGCGAGTGCTTCCCGTAGCTCCTCGTCGTCAGCGGAGTAGCCGAAGTATTCGCGGTCCACGCAGTCCTGGATGGCGCGGGCAACGGCGGGGCAGGTGTGAAAGTCGGACTCCGCGACCCACATGGGGATGACGTCATTGGGGTAGCCGCGCCACTTCTTCGTACCGCGGCGGCGCAGCTCCGCCAGGGTGGGCAATTCGAGTGTGCTGGAGTTGTGGCTAGTCATGGGCAACAGTGTACGCGCCCGGACGGGGGTGTAGACAACTCTGTCTATGTTGTGGCGTTGGGCGCTTAGCTAGAATCGAGTATCGATTGAACGCCAGAGCGACAGGCGTGTCGGCTGTCGATGGAGCTGTCGCGGTCCGGCGGATGGTCCCCGTGACTGATGAAGGAAGGTCAACATGAAGAATAAAACTCTGCGGATCGGCGCAGGCATCGTCGGCGTGACCCTGGCGGCAGGCCTTGTCGCGTGCTCGGAGGAGGACACCGCTGCCCAGGGTGGGCGCACGATCGACAACTGCGGCATGGAGATCTCGATCGAGGAAAAGCCGGAGCGCATCGTCACTCTGCGCCAGGCCACCACCGAAAATCTCTTCGAGCTGGGCCAGAAGGACAAGATGGTCGGCACCAGCTCGCTGCGCGACAAGGTCCAGCCGAAGTGGCAGGAGGCCTATGACAACATTCCCGTGCTGAACAAGACAGTCGCGACGGCGGAGCAGGTGCTCGACGCGGACCCGGACTTCATCGTCGCCACCCAGCGCGGCAGCTTCGTCGAAAGCCTCACCGGCACCCGTGAGTTCTGGGCGGATAACGGGGTGCGCACCTTCGTCTCGAACACGGACTGCCCGGCGGATGGCACGACCGGCTTCGAGAACCTCCAGAAGGACTACGAGCAGCTGGGCCAGATCCTCGGCGCAGAAGACGAGGCCAAGAAGCTGATCGACCGGACCCAGGAGGTCGTCGATAAGGCGGATGTGAACTCCGGCAAGTCCCTCGCCTTCCTCTTCAACATCAACGACGCCGCCCCATGGGTCGACGGCCGCTACGGGATCTCCAATGACATCGCGAAGCTCACCGGCTCGACCAACGTCTTCGAGGACCTCAAGGAGGCCCGCAACGAAGTTAGCTGGGAGGCCTTCGCGGAGAAAGACCCGGACTACATCGTCGTCGCCGACATCTCCGGCCGCGGCCTGCCGATGGATACCGCGCAGGAGAAGATCGACGAGCTCAAGCGCGAGCCCGCGACCAAGAACATGAAGGCGGTGCGCGAGAACAAGTTCATCGTCGTCCCGGGCGTTGGCCTGGACCCGTCGGTGCGCTCCCTCGAGCCGCTGGAGATCATCGCCAAGGAAGTCTCCAAGGGCGACTAGCTCCTAGCCTTGCTGCCTGCCCACCGGCCCCACGGCCATGTCTGGGCGGGTCGCTACACTGGAGCGCATGTTTGATTTCGACACGCCTTCCAGCCTTCCCTACGAGCTGCCGGACTTCGCCAAAGTCGAGGTCAGCGAACTCGTTCCGGCCTTCTTCACCGCGGTGGACGACCACGCCGCGGAGATTGCGGCCATCGCGGCGAACCCCGAAGAGCCGACTTGGGAGAACACCGTGGAGGCCCTCGAGGCCTCTGGGCGGATGCTCGACCGCGTGCTCGCGGTGATCTTCAACTACGCCGGCACGATGGCCACCCCGGAGATCCGCGACGTGGAAGAGGCGGTCTCCCCGCCACTGGCGAAGCACTTCTCCGAGCTCTACCTCAATGAGGCGCTGTGGGAGCGCATCAAGCGGGTCGACGAGAACACTCAGATTGAGGAGGACAGCGAGGAGGCCGCGCTCATGGCCTACTGGCGCCGCAAGTTCCGCCGGGGCGGGGCGGAACTCGCCCCGGAGCAGCGGGATGAGCTCAAGCAAATCGACGAGCGCCTCGCCGAGCTCTCCACCCGCTTCGGCCGCGTCCTGCAGGAGCAGACCGAGGCCTCCGCCGTGCTGATCACCGAGGAGGCGGAGCTCGCCGGCCTCAGCGAGGCCACCCGCGAGGTGCTGGCCACCGATGCGAAGGAGGCCGGCAAGGAGGGCTGGCTCATCCGGCTCGGCCTACCCAGCGTGCAGCCCATCCTGGAGTCCCTCGAGAACCCGGAGGTCCGCCACCGGGTCTACGAGGCCTCCCTGCAGCGGGCGGGCACTGCCAACGATGAGACCCTCAAGGAAATCGCCCGCCTGCGTGCCCGCCGCGCCAAGCTGCTGGGCTACGCCTCCCACGCGGACTTCGTGGCGGAGGAGGAAACCGCCGGCTCCGTCGAGGCCGTCAAGGGGCTGCTGAACCAGGTGATTCCCGCCGCAGTGAGCAATGCCCACGGTGAGTACAAGCGACTGCTGGACAAGCAGGCCGTCTCCGCTGGAGCTGCCGGCGAGGAGAGCCCGGAGCTGACGGGCGCGGATTGGGCCTACTGGTCCGCCCAGCTGAAGCAGGAGGAACTCTCGGTCGACGAGGAGGAGCTGCGCAGCTACTTCCCACTGGACCAGGTCCTCATCGACGGCGCCTTCTACGTCGCCCAGCGCCTCTATGGCATCGAGGTTGTCCGCCGTGAGGACCTCGAGGGCTACCACCCGGAAGCCCTGGTCTGGGAGGTCCGCGAGGGTGCGGACAGCAGCTACCCAGGAGCGACCCCCGGGGAGGGTATCGGCCTGATCATCACGGACATGTACGCCCGCCCCACCAAGCGGGGAGGCGCGTGGATGAGCAGCTTCGTGGATCAGTCCGACCTGTTGGGAACCAAGCCGGTGGTCGTCAACGTCCTTAATATCGCCAAGTCGGCCGAACTCGCGCCGGGCGAGGTGGGGCGGGCGTTGCTCAGCCTCGACGAGGTTGCCACGGTCTTCCACGAGTTCGGTCACGCCCTGCACGGGTTGCTCTCCGAGGTTCGCTACCCGAGCCTGTCCGGCACCTCCGTGCCACGCGACTTCGTGGAGTTCCCCTCCCAGATCAATGAGAACTGGGCTTTGCAGCCGGAGATCCTCGCTAATTACGCTAAGCACGTGGACACCGGCGAGGTGTTGCCCGCCGAGCTGGCCGCCGCCGTCCAGAAGCAGGCGCAGTGGGGCGAGGGCTTCGCCACCACCGAGTACGTCGCCGCCTGCGTGGTGGACCTGGCCTGGCACCAGCTCACCGAAGACGAGGCCGTCCAGGTTACGGACATCGCCGCCTTCGAGCGCCGCGCGCTCGAGGAGGCTGGCATCGATATCGCGGATAAGATCGCCCCGCGCTACCGCTCCGCCTACTTCAACCACATCTTCGCCGGTGGATACTCGGCGGACTACTGGTCCTACCTCTGGGCGGAAGTCCTGGACGCCGATGGTTTCCAGGCCTTCGTTGACACCGGGGCCGCCCGGGAGTCTGCGGTGGATGCTGACGAGGCAGCGACGAGCAACGAGGCGGGCGCCGACGAGATCGATCCGGACGATGTCCGCTTTGCCGGGGAGCGCTTCCGCCGCATGATCCTCTCGCGCGGTGCGACCATCGACTACGAGGATGCGTTCTGGATGTTCCGTGGCCGCCAGCGCAGCGTCGAACCACTGCTGCGCCGCCGTGGTCTGGCCGGTGCGGTTAACGGCTAAGCGCGCGCAACGAGTAGATTCTCGGTAGAGAGAACATGAATTGGCTGATCAACGCCTCGGTATGGATCCAGGCTCCGGTGGTGGTGGCGTTCCTGGCTGCCTTCGCCGGGGGTGCCTCCTGGCTGCTCAATAAGGTGCTCTGGGGGATTATCCCGCGAAGTGCCGAGGAGGCGGAGGTTCTGGGGCCAGAGAGCGTGAAGCTGCTGGCAGCGCAGGTTGAAAAACCTACGACCTCGGGGTCTGCTCAACGGTCCCCGGGTTCTCAGCCAGAGTGCGGCGCCGATGCTGATGGCGGGCGCTGCGGTGAACAGGAGAGTGTTTAGGAAACCATGAAGCACCATTCGAAGGTTCGGCAGGCCCTCGCCCTGCTGCTCGTGCTCCTTCTCGTGGCGTGGCTCGCGACTAACGTCCTTTAAGGTCTTCACCCCTTGGCGGTGGGGGAGGCCCGCAAAGATGCACGACTCGGGAAAATTGGCGTTTTAGTGATCTGCACCACTTATGTGTGTTTTTATAGCTGTAGCGAAATCTATTCCTGAGCTACGGTCCACAAAGGAGAATGATGAGGACGGAATACACCTCAGAACCGCTGTATACCATCGGCGAGAACGAGACGATTCTCACCGCGCTGCGTGACCTGCAGAAAGATCACCCCAGCGTGGTCTCCTTCAGTCGCCCGAAGAACTTCGACTGGGAGGACGTCACCACCACCCAGTTCCTCGACGAGGTCTACGCCGTCGCCCGCGGCCTCATCGCCAATGGGGTGAAGGCCAAGGATCGCGTCGTCATCATGTCGGAAACCCGCTACGAGTGGTCGCTGCTCGACCTGGCGATCCAGGCTGCAGGCGCGATCTCCGTGCCGATCTACCCCTCCTCCTCGACCTCCCAGTGCGCCTGGATCGTGCAGGACTCCGGCGCCAGCTTCGCCGTCGGTGAGACGCAGGAGCACTGCGAGCGCCTCGAGAACTTCATCCCCGAGGACGGCACTGTTACCGAGAAGGAACCGCTGACGCGTGTGCTGGGCATCAACCGCGGCGCCGTCGACATTCTCATCAACGACGGCCGCGACAAGAAGATCTCCCAGGACGAGGTCGAGGCCCGCATCGCCGACGTGCGTACCTCCGATGTCTGCTCCATCGTTTACACCTCCGGCACCACCGGCCGACCGAAGGGCTGCATGGTGCTGCATTCCAACTGGCTCAGCGAGGCCCGCGGCCTGGGAACTCACCCGATTGGTCGCCTGGGTATGCCGGGCAAGAGCGCGGTGACCTTCCTGCCACTGGCTCACGTGCTCTCCCGCGCGGTGTCCTACCTGCTGCTGATCACCGGCTGCACTCAGACCCACTGGTCGGACTTCGGCACTCTGGTCACCGAGTTCCAGCGCTCCAATCCGAACATGATCCTGGGCGTGCCACGCGTCTTCGAGAAGGTCCACGCGGGCATGCGTGCTAAGGCCTCCGATGGATCCAAGATCGGCGAGAAGCTCTTCGAGCGCGCCGAGAAGATCGCCGTGGAGTACTCCAAGGCGCTGGACACCCCACAGGGCCCGAACCTGGCCCTGAAGGCCAGCCACGCCATCTTCGACAAGCTGATCTACTCCAAGGTTCGCGAGGCCATGGGTGGGGAGCTGGAGTACGCCATCTCTGGCGGCTCGGCACTCAACGCGGAGCTCATGCACTTCTTCCGCGGCGTCGGCGTGTACATCTACGAAGGCTACGGGCTGACCGAGTCCACCGCCGCCATCACCGTGAACTTCGAGCCGGATAACATCATCGGCACCGTGGGCCGCCCCGTTGGCGGTAACACCGTCCGCATCGCCGACGACGGCGAGATCCTGCTCAAGGGAGACGTCGTCTTCGGCGGCTACTGGAACAACGAGGAGGCCACCAAGGAGGCCTTCGACGAGGACGGTTTCTACGCCACCGGCGACCTGGGCGCCCTGCTGCCGACCGGCCACCTGCGCATCACCGGCCGCAAGAAGGAAATCCTCGTTACTGCCGGCGGTAAGAACGTCTCCCCGGGTCCGCTGGAGGACATCCTGCGTTCCGCCCCGCTGATCTCCCAGGCTATGGTCGTGGGCGATGATCAGAAGTTCATCGGCGCCCTGATCTCCCTGGATGAGGATGCGGTGGAGAGCTGGAAGGCCCGCAACGGCATCTCCGCCAATACCTCGATCCGCGAGCTGGCGAAGAACCCGAACCTGCGCGGCGAGATTCAGGACGCGATCAACGAGGCTAACCAGTCGGTGTCCCACGCGGAGGGCATCAAGAAGTTCCGCATCGTCCACCGCGACTTCGAGGAGGAGCGCGGTGAGGTCACCCCGTCGATGAAGCTCAAGCGCTTCATGGTGGAGAAGAACTTCGCCGACGACATCGCCTGGATCTACTCCGAGAAGTAGCTGCCCGGCCCCAATCGCCGCCCCACCCGGTGGCGGTGAGGGGCCGAAAGCTCATATAAATCCCCGGACACGGCCAAGCCTCCCGGACGTACCCGCATCACTCACATAATGTGATGCGGGTACAGCCTTTTATGCGCCACCCTACAGGGAACCGGAAGCTACAAGGCGAAGTGCCGGATGTCGTGGACGAAGCGAAAAAGGGAGGTCACGTGCACTACGATGCGTCGCTGCGCGTGCGCGACCTCACCCAGAACATCTACGACATCGGCGATGAAATCGCCGAGCACATCGAGCACATTGCCCAGGCCATCGCGGACTGGGACGGCGAGTTGGTCGAGGACTGCTTGCTCGAGTTCACCTCCGTCGTCCGCCAGGGGCGCAAGGAGGTCCGGCCGGGGCTCGCGGAGCTCAACGGCCTGCGCCAGGCCTTCGTCTCCGGCGTGCGCAGCGGCGAGATGTCCAATACCTTCCACCACCCCGGGCGCACCCTGTCCTTCCTGCGCAAAGGTGCACCCACACTGCCGACTGACAGCGGTGAGGCTGCAACCGGGGCGACGTCCTCTTCGCAGGACGCTGACGACGAAGCCCGGCCGCAGATGGCGACGACCGTCGGCTGGCGGCTGTGGCTGCGCGAGCGCAACGAGGAGCTCATCGGGGAGTTGGAGAAGCTCGCCGAGTGGGTCGTCCAGCAGACCGACCTGGCCATCAACGCGCAAGCCGTGCTCCTGCCGCAGGTCTTCAACGAGGCGGAGAAGCGCACTCGGGAGATCGTGGCGCACTGGCAGGAGGGCGTGGCCAAACAACCCGCCGTGGCGCAAGCCATGCGCGGAGAAGCCCCACCGCAGTTCCTCGCCGAGCGGGCGCGCATCGAGCAGCTCATCGTAAAGCTGACGAAGCGTCGCGGCCGGGTAGTGTAGCTGGGCATGACCAGCGGGCTGTATATCCACGTGCCGTTCTGCGCCTCGCGCTGCGGCTATTGCGACTTCAACACCTATACCCCCGCGGAGCTGGCCGCCGATTCCGCCAGCATGGGGTCCGCGCAGGGGCGCACCCCGGCCGGCTATCTCGACGCGCTCGAGGTGGAACTCGAGCTGGCGGCAGCGGCCTGGGATCGGCGAGGACTCTACGAGGGAGCATCCGACCCCGGGGTGAGCACGGTCTTCTTCGGCGGCGGTACCCCCTCCATGCTGGGTGCCGAGGGGCTGGTGCGTGCCCTCAACGCGGTGCGTCGCACTGTCGGCCTGGCCCCGGACGCGGAGGTCACTACCGAGGCTAACCCGGAGTCCACGAGCCCGGAATTCTTCGCCCGACTCCGCGAGGCCGGCTTCAACCGGATCTCGCTTGGCATGCAGTCGGCGGCGGGGCACGTGCTGAAGGTTCTGGAGCGCCAGCACACGCCCGGCCGCCCGGAACAGGCGGTGGCCGAGGCCAAGGCCGCGGGCTTTGAGCACGTGAACCTGGACCTGATCTACGGCACGCCCACCGAGCGCGACGAGGACCTGGCCCGCAGCGTGGATGCCGTCATTGAGGCGGACGTGGATCACGTCTCCGCCTACTCCCTCATCGTCGAGGACGGCACCGCGATGGCCCGCAAGGTCCGCCGCGGGGAGCTGCCCGCCCCGGACGAGGACGTCTACGCCGATCGTTACCGCATGATCGACGAGCGGCTCGCCCAGGCTGGTTTCCAGTGGTACGAGGTCTCCAACTGGGCCAAGCCGGGCGGGGAGTGCGAGCACAACCTCATCTACTGGCGCGACGGTCAGTGGTGGGGCGCGGGCCCGGGAGCCCACGGTTGCGTGCGGCTACAAGAGGACGCGGCGGCGCAGTACCTACCGGCCGAGGCC
This sequence comes from Corynebacterium sp. UMB9976, assembly GCF_030212265.1. NCBI lineage: Bacteria > Bacillati > Actinomycetota > Actinomycetes > Mycobacteriales > Corynebacteriaceae > Corynebacterium > Corynebacterium sp. UMB9976. Next base: position 201,135 of record NZ_JASODY010000002.1, on the reverse strand, counting down.
GCGGAGCGCGTTGGCGCGGAAGACTTCTCTGGCATCACCCGCCTGGTTAACGCCAAGTACCCTGCCCGCTACTGGGAGGCCCTCATTCAGCGCCGCGACCTGCCAGCGGTGACCTTCGAGCCGCTGAGCCGCGCGGACCTGGCCACCGAGCACCTGATGCTGGGGCTGCGACTGCGGGAGGGAGTCGCGCTCGCCGGGCTGGCGGGAGCCGAGGCGGAAATCGAGCGTTACCAGCGCCTGGGGCTGCTCGAGGTCGATGCGCACGCGCAGCGTCTGCGGGTCACGGAGCAGGGTCGCTACCTGGTGGATGGCATCGTCACCGATCTGCTGCTCGCCATGGAGTGATCATGGAGTGAGTCGGGCCTTTCGCCTAGGCTGGGGGAGAAGCAGAATAGATGGTGGTGAGCTTTTTCCGTGACTAATCGCGTGCCGAAGAATCGCGCGTCGCTGTCGACTCAGCAACGCCGCAGCGAGGTGCTGCGCGCCATCGTGTCGGACTACATCTCCCTGCAGGAGCCGGTGGGTTCCAAGATGCTCCTCGACCGGCACCAGTTGGGTGTGTCCTCCGCGACGATCCGCAACGACATGGCTGTCCTCGAGCAGGACGGCTACATCACCCAGCAGCATGCCAGCTCCGGGCGCATCCCCACCGCGAAGGGCTACCGCCACTTCGTGGACGGCATCCACGCGGTCAAGCCGATGAGCATGCCGGAGCGCCGGGCGATCCTGGACTTCCTGGAGCATGGGGTGGACCTGGAGGACGTCCTGCGCCGCAGCGTTCAGTTGCTGGCCCAGCTGACCCGCCAGGTGGCGGTCGTCCAGCTGCCGGACATGCGCATCGGCCGGGTGAAGCACTGCGAGCTCGTGCACCTGACCACCCACCGCCTGCTCGTCGTCCTCATCACGGACACCGGGCGGGTCGACCAGCGCAACGTTGACCTCGCGGAGCCGCTCGCCGAGTCCGACCTGCCGCGCGTCCGCGACCTGGTCAACCACAGCGTCGTCGGACTCACCCTGGAGGAAGCCTGCGCGAAGATCGCCTCCCTGGCCCAGGAGGCCAGGTCGAAGACGGTACCCGCGGAGCTGCGGCCAGCCCTGATCGCGGTGGCGACCGTGCTGATGGAGACCATGGTGGAGCGCCCCAACGACCGGCTCATCCTCGCTGGTACCCCAAATATCGCCCGGGTGGGGGAATTAACCCCGGTGCTCGAAGCGTTGGAAGAACAGGTCGTCGTTCTCAAACTCCTCTCCGGGGTTCGCGACATGGGCATCCAGGTCAGCATCGGCGAGGAAAACGAGGACGAAGAACTGCGCAGCGCCTCGGTGATCTCCACCGGCTATGGCTCGGAAAACGCGGTCATGGGCGGGCTCGGTGTGCTGGGCCCGACCCACTTGGACTACCCCGGCACGATGTCTAAGGTGACCGCAGTGGCGCACTATGTATCCCGGATTCTGGCCGGGGAGTAGACTGCAAGTTTGGTTTCGATAGCGAGCAAAGGGGATAAAACTCACCGTGGCCCGTGACTATTACGGCATTCTGGGCGTGGACCGAAACGCCACCGATTCGGAGATCAAGAAGGCTTATCGCAAGGTCGCCCGCAAGTACCACCCGGACGTCAACCCGTCCGAGGACGCGGCGGAGAAGTTCCGCGAGGCGAGCCTTGCCCAGGAGGTTCTCCTTGACCCGCAGAAGCGCCAGATCGTGGACGCCGGCGGGGACCCGGAGGAGCAGGGCTTCGGCCAACCGGGCGGTGGCGGTGGCTTCGGCACCGGTGGCCTGGGGGATATCTTCGACGCCTTCTTCGGCGGTGGCGGCGGGGGAACTGGCCAGCGCGTCCCCCGGGTGCGCCGCGGCAACGATGCGCTGCTGCGCATCTCGCTGAGCCTGGAGGAGATCTACACCGGAATCAAGCACGAGGTCACCGTGGACACCGCCGTGCTGTGCGAGCCGTGCGAGGGCACGGGTTCGCAGTCCAAGTCCGAGCCGGTGGGTTGCCCTACCTGTCACGGGCAGGGCCAGGTCATGGAGGTTCAGAACTCCATCCTGGGCCGCGTGCAGGTGGCCCGCCCGTGCCACCGCTGCGGTGGTACCGGCGAGGTCATCGAGGACCCGTGCGAGAACTGCCAGGGCGATGGCCGGGTGCGCGCTCGCCGCGACATCGCGGTAAATATCCCGGCCGGTATTTCCGACGGCATGCGCATCCGCATGGCCGGTGAGGGCGAGGTTGGCCCGGGCGGTGGGCCGGCCGGTGACCTTTACATCGAGGTCCAGGCCGAGGAGCACCCGATGTTCATCCGTGAGGGCGATAACCTGCACGTCACCATCTCCGTCCCGGCGGTGGACGCCGCTTTGGGGACGAAGACCTCCCTGGAGTTGCTGGATGGCAGCAGCGAGTCGGTGGAGATCCCGGCAGGAACCCAGCCGGACGAGCAGATCCGCCTGTCTGGTCAGGGCATGCCGCACCTGCGCCGCGAGGGCCACGGCAATCTGATCGTCCACGTGGACGTCACCGTGCCGACCAACCTGAGCCACAAGCAGCGCGACCTGTTGGAGCAGCTGCGTGAGCACTCCAAGGAAGACGTGGCAGTGAATACGAAGGGTGGCCAGCACAGCGGCCTGTTCTCCCGGCTGCGCAAGCACTTCTCCCGCACCTAAGAAGGCGCGGGGAGGCCGCTAAGGCCGGCCTGGCCAAGCACCCGTGCCTCGGCTCAGCCAGCCGAGGCACCAGCAGAAGAAGCGGAAAGAATCTAGTGACAGAATCGGTGTTCATCCAGCCCCTGCCCGAGGGGATTGCGGTCGGTGATTCCGTCCAGCTCACCGGGGCGGAGGCTCGCCACAGCCAGGTCAAGCGCATCGCCGACGGGGAGGCGGTCATCGTCAGCGACGGGGCCGCCACCGCCGTGCGCGGTGCGTTCTCCGCCGCCGGGGTTCAGGTCACTGAGCTGCTGGAGCTACCGCAGCCCACGCCTCGGGTGACGATCGTCCAGGCGCTTCCGAAGTCCGACCGCTCCGAGCTAGCGGTGGACCTGATGGTCCAGGCAGGGGCGGATCGCATCATCCCGTGGGCGGCCAGCCGCTGCATCGCCCGCTGGGATAAGAAGGAAGATAAGGCTCTGGCCCGCTGGGAGAAAACCGCGTTCGCGGCCACCAAGCAGTCCCGCCGGCTCGTCCTTCCCGAGATCACCGGTCTGTTGCGCAACCTCACTGACCTGCCAGAGCTGGTGCCGACGCTCGCCGGGCCACAACCAACCGCACGGCTCGGGATGCTTCACGAGGACGCCCGCGGCAACTTCCGCTCCTTCGTTGAGAGCGCGGCTGGGGTCGAGGACATCGTGCTGGTCATCGGCCCAGAGGGCGGCATCGCTCCGGACGAGCTAGCGACCCTCGAGGAGCTCGGCGGCCACGCGGTTGTCCTTGGCCCCGAGGTGCTGCGCACGGCCACCGCCGGCGCGGTGGCGCTGGGAGCGATTGGCGCCCTCACGGACCGTTGGGGCGCGGTAGGATAAGGCCCATATGGTTCCTCATAATGTCCGCACCCACGGAGCCCACGCAGCGCAGTCACCACGCCCGCGAGTCGCCAGCTCCACCCTCGAACTTCCTCCAGAAGCCGTGCTGGCCATCTCCGGTCCAGCAGATGAAAATCTCAGGATCGTCGAAGACGTCGTCGATGCAGACATCCTGACCCGCGGCAACCACCTGGTCTTGCGCGGCGAAGCCAGTGAAGTGAGCCGCACCCGCAAGATCCTGATGGAGATGGCCGCCATCGCCGACCACGGCCAGACGGTCACCCCGGACGTCACTCGCCGCATCATCGACATGCTCGACGAGCAAGGCGCAGTACTGAACTACAAGGCCGCCCCCATCGTCAGCTACCGCGGCAAGGCGGTGCGCCCCAAGACTCTCGGCCAGGAAGAGTACGTCGAGGCGATCGACAATTACTCGGTCGTCTTCGGGCTTGGCCCCGCAGGCACGGGCAAGACCTACCTGGCGATGGCCAAGGCCGTGCAGGCGCTGCAGGCCAAGGAGGTCACCCGGATCATCCTCACCCGCCCGGCCGTGGAGGCGGGGGAGAACCTCGGCTTCCTGCCCGGCACCCTGGGCGACAAGATCGACCCCTACCTGCGCCCCCTCCACGACGCGCTGCGGGAGATGGTGGATCCGGAGATCATTCCACGGCTCATGGAGTCCGGCGTCATCGAGGTCGCCCCGCTGGCTTATATGCGCGGCCGCACGCTGAACAACAGCTTTGTCATCCTGGACGAGGCACAGAACACCACGCCCGCGCAGATGAAGATGTTCCTTACCCGCTTGGGTTTCGGCTCGAAGATGGTGATCACCGGCGACCTGACCCAGGTGGACCTGCCGAAGAAGCAGCGCAGCGGCCTGGCCGCCAGCCAGGAGATCCTGGATGGGGTGGACGGCATCCGGTTCGCCGAGCTCAGCAGCAACGACGTCGTCCGGCACCGCCTGGTGACCCGCATCGTGGACGCCTATGAGCGCTTCGAGGCTGAAGAGGAGCTCGCCCGCTTGGACCGTGAAGAAGAACAGGAATGGAGAACCCGCTAGTGAGCATCGAGGTTTTTAACGAATCCGGCTGGGGCGAGATCAACGAGGAAGAGCTGATCGACGTCGCCCGCTACACGCTGTGGACCATGGACGTCCACTCCAGCGCGGAGCTGTCCATCCACATCGTGGACGAGGAGACCATCGCCGACCTCCACCTGCGCTGGCTGAACCTGCCGGGTCCGACGGACGTGATGAGCTTCCCGATGGATGAGCTGACCCCGGGCTGGGGCCGCAAGGACGGCCCGCCGACCTCCCCGGCGATGCTGGGCGACATCATGCTCTGCCCGAGTTTCGCGAAGGGGCAGGCCGAGCGCGCCGGCCACTCCCTGGCCCACGAGCTGGACTTGCTGACCGTGCACGGCGTGCTGCACCTGCTGGGCTTCGACCACGTGACCCCGGAGGAGGAGCAGCAGATGTTCTCCATCCAGAACGAGGTCCTGGCGAATTGGTACGACTCCCAGGAGGAGCGCGGCGTGAAGTTCGGCCCGAAGCCAAGCGGTGCTGCAGCCTTCCCGAGCGCCGCTGACCGCGACGACACCGGCTCCGGCAGCTCCTTCAGCACAGGACCAGAAACCGAGCCGAAGTAAATGGACTCCTGGATAATAGCTGGCACTATTGGCCTGATCCTCGCGCTCGCGGTCGGCGCGATGTTCTCCCTTGCTGAGACAGCACTATCCTCGCTCTCTCCGGCGCGGGTCGAATCGCTGGTGAAGGACGAGCGCCCGGGGGCTCGCCGCTTGGCGAAGGTCATGGCCCGCCGCGCGGAGCACATTAACCTGCTTGTTCTGCTGCGCACCCTGTGCGAGGTCACGGGCACGGCGCTGATGGCCGCGGTGTTCGTCGAGGCTTTCGGCCTACACGTTTGGTCTCTGCTTGCCGCGATCCTGCTGACGGCGCTCATCAACTTCGTCGTCATCGGCGTGCTGTCTCGTACTTTGGGACGTCAAAACCCCTACTCCATCTCCCTGGCGGCGGCCCCGCTCCTGCTAGGGGTGAACCGGGTCTTCGGTTTTCTCGCCCGCGGGTTGGTGCGCGCCGGTTCGGTGCTCTCCCCGGGCCGTGGCTTTAGGGACGGCCCGTTCGCCTCGGAGATTGAGTTGCGGGAGATGGTGGACATCGCGACGGAGCGTGGGATCGTGGAGACGGACGAGCGCCGGATGATCCAGTCTGTTTTCGATCTGACGAATACGACCGCGCGTGCGGTGATGGTGCCCCGCACGGAGATGGTGTGGATCGAGGGCACGAAGTCCGCCGGGCAGGCGACGAGCCTGTGCGTGCGCTCGGGGCTGTCCCGGCTTCCGGTGATCGGCGAGGATGTCGACGACATCGTCGGCATCGTCTACTTGAAGGACCTGGTCGCGCAGACGTACCACGACCAGGACGCCGGCCGTCACACCCCGGTGACCGAGGTGATGCGCAAGCCGAATTTCGTCCCCGATTCCCGGCTGCTCACCGACCTGCTTGAGGACATGCAGCGGGACCAGGTGCACCTAACGATACTGGTCGACGAGTACGGCGCGGTCGCGGGCCTGATCTCCATCGAGGACATCCTGGAGGAGATCGTCGGCGAGATCTCCGACGAGTACGACGCCGACGAGGACCTGCCGATTGAGGAGCTGGGCGATGGCCGCTACCGGGTCAGCTCCCGGCTTTCCCTGGGGGAGCTGGAGGAGCTTTTCCGCGAGCAGCGCTACGAGGGCGGACACCACGGGGAGCCGAGGAATCCCTCCCGTGGCGAGCCTGGAAACGGGGAGGCAGACCACGAGGAACGCGGCGGAGAAGGCTCCTGGGAGGACCGCAGCTGGATTCCGGAGCGGGCCACGGAGATCGAATTCAGCGAGGAGCAGCACGACCAGGCCGACACCGTGGCTGGGCTGGGCGCCCTGGAGCTGGGCAAGGTGCCGATGCCGGGGGCGGAGATCACCACCGCCGGGCTGCACCTGGTCTTCGAGGGCGGTCATAACAAGAGGGGGCGCTACATCGTGAAGTCCGCGGTCGTCAGCCGGGTGGACCCGGGGGAGGAACAGCCCGATGCGGATAGCGCCGAGGCGGTGGGCCCGTCCGGTTCCGGCGAGGTTGCCCCGCGACGCGATGATTCCGCCCCGCGGCCTGCAGTAGGGCAGAATGGGGAGGGTGACTAGCGAGATGAACTTCCCCGATGAGTCGATGCTCCCCGCCGATGCCGCTGCCAACCCAACAGCAGGCAGCCCCGCTGCCGACGGTGCGGGTGCTGGGCTCGGCTTCGACACGCCCGAGGGCTTCCGCTCCGGCTTCGTGAGCTTCGTGGGCCGGCCGAATACCGGTAAATCCACGCTGACGAATGCCCTGGTTGGGGAGAAGATCGCCATCACGGCCGATCAGCCGGAAACCACCCGCCACCCGATCCGTGGGCTCGTGCATCGCCCGAAGGCCCAGATCGTCGTCGTGGACACCCCGGGCCTGCACCGGCCGCGCACACTGCTGGGCGAGCGGCTCAACGACGTGGTCAAGGAAACCTACGTGGACATGGACCTGATCTGTGTGTGCGTGCCAGCCGATGAGAAGATCGGCCCCGGCGACCGCTGGATCGTGGAGAACGTCCGCCAGGTCGCGCTCAAGGTGCCGCTGATGGGCATCGTCACCAAGACCGACAAGGTCTCCAAAGACCGGGTTGGCCAGCAGCTGCTCGGCCTGCACGCCATGCTCACCGAAGCACTCGACGGCGCCGAGGTGGACGTCGTCCCACTGTCCGCCCAGGACGGATTCCAGCTGGACACCCTGGTGGACGTCATCGCCGAAAAGCTGCCCGAGGGACCGAAGTTCTACCCAGATGACCACGTCACCGACGACGACACCGAGACCCGCATCGCCGAGCTGATCCGCGAGGCCGCGCTGAGCGGACTGGAACACGAGCTGCCGCACTCGGTGGCTGTGAAGGTCGATGAGATCTTGCCGTCCCCGACCAGGGAGGGCGTGTTGAACGTGCACGCGGTGATCTACGTGGAGCGGGAGGGCCAGAAGGCCATCCTGCGGGGCCGCAACAACCGCCGCCTGTCGCGGATCGTGCACAACTCTCGCCTCCAGATCATCGAGATGCTGGGGCAGAACATCTACCTGGACGTCCGCCTGAAGGTGGCAAAGAACTGGCAATCCGACCCGAAGGCATTGGAGCGCATGGGCTTCTAAAACCACGCCCGGCCCGGCCACTGGGCGCGTCGCGGCACACCGGCGCGATCGCGCATCCAAGGAGTACACATGGATAACCCCGAGAACCAACCTTCCGACTTCTCGCCCCGCACCCCGGGCGAGCTGACACCTGAGCAGGCCCGGCAGGCCAATGAGACCTTCCTGCAGGGCCAGGGCATGGAAAATCGCACTCCGGAGTATCGGCCCAGCCCCGGGGCTCAGGACCCGCAGGGCGGCAGCTTCCTCGGCGCGCTTTTCGACTTCAGCTTCCGCCGCTACGTCACCCCGAGCGTGGCCCAGGTGCTGTACATGGTGCTCTTCGTGGTTATCGGCGTGGCCGCGGGGCTGGCGCTGCTGGGGGCGGTGAGCGTGTTCTTCTCCGGGCAGCCGCTGGGCTTCAGCCTGCTGGTCTTCGTCCTGGCTGTCCCGCCGATCGTGCTGATCACGGTGGCGGTGCTGGCGCTGTCCCGCGTCTACCTCGAGGTTGCAGTGTCCCTGATCCGCACTTCCCAGTCGGTGCAGGCCATCGACGCGCGCCAGGAGCAGCGCCTGCGCGCCATGGAACAGGAGCAGAACCAGAACCCGGGACAGAACCATGGCGCGCAGAACTAACCAGCCTGCGCAACAGGGGGCCTTCCTCCGGACCCTGACGGATTTCGGCTTTGACCGCATCCTTTCCCCCGGCTTCATCCGGGTGCTCTACATCCTGGGCATCGTGATCATTCTGGTGAACGCGGTGGTTATGACCTTCGGTTCGATGATCGGGCTGAGTGGGGTGGGCATTTCCATCAACGGCTTCGATGGTTCCGAGTTCTTCACCAGCTCTCCGGAGATCAGCTTCGAGCCGAACGTGGCCAATGTTCTGGTTTCCGGCGTGCTCTACGCTGTCCTCGCCTTCATCGAGATCGCCCTGCTGCGCGTCGGCCTGGAGATGGTCGCCGCCATCGCCGCGACGGCCACGGCCTGGCAGCGGATCCGTCGCCGCTCCGACGCGCACCCCGAGCTCATCGTCTAAGTAGCTGCCTCACGCGGTAGCCTGTCAGCCATGTCATCTTTCTCGCCTCGCCCGAACTTCCGGGACGAGGCTTTTGTCTTGCGCAGCTACAAGCTGGGGGAGGCCGACCTCATCCTCGTGCTGCTGACCCGCAGTCACGGGGTGGTGCGCGCGGTCGCCAAGGGCATCCGCAAGACGAAGTCCCGCTTCGGGGCCCGCCTCGATCGTTTCTCGAAGGTCAACGTGCAGGTCTACCGGGGCCGTAGCCTGGGAAAGATCACGGACGCCGCCTCCCTGGCTAGTTACGCCGGCCCTATCGTCGCGGACGTGGACAAATACTTCGCCGGGGCCGCGATGCTGGAGCTCGCCCAGATCCTCTCCACCGCGGAAGGGTCCTCCGAAGCCGTCTTTTCTAGCTTGGACGCAGGTCTCGCCCTCCTTGCCGGAACTGACCCAGCCACCCCAGAGCTGCCCCCAGTGAGCGTGGCCGATCGCTTCGTCCTCCACGGGCTCGCAGAAGCTGGCTGGATGCCTAGCCTCGTGGACTGCGCCCAATGCGGCCGTCCCGGGCCACACCGGGCCTTCCATCCGCGCGCCGGGGGCAGCGTGTGCGTGCTCTGCCGCCCACCGGGTTCGGCCACCCCGCCGCCCGAGGCGGTGCGCCTGCTGTGGCTGCTGGCTCACGATCGGCTGGCAGTGGCCGCCCAGGTCGCGGCCAATCCCGGCAATGTGCGGGTGGCCCACGAACTGCTGCTGGCACACGTCCGCCAGCAGCTAGAGGTCGCCTGCCCGGCCTACGCGGCCCTGTGAACCGATCGGACCCGGCCGGGAAGAATCATCCGCCAGCCGGTGGCGTCGTCCCCACAACAACGGGGTGACCGCGGGAGGGGATAACGGATCCGCGAGGTGGGGCTGGCACAATGGCTGTTGTGAAGAACGAAACCGCAACCCGAGAACAGATCGCCAGCCTGCCTACTGGACTTGTGCCGCGGCACATCGCGCTGGTCATGGACGGCAACGGTCGCTGGGCGCAGGAACGCGGCCTGGCACGCACCGAGGGGCACAAGCGCGGGGAGTCGGTGCTGATCAGCCTGGTCGAGGAGTGCCTGGAGCTGGGTGTCGAGGCGCTCTCCGCCTACGCCTTCTCCACGGAGAACTGGCGACGCTCGGCCGAGGAGGTGCGCTTCCTCATGGGCTTCAACCGCGATGTGCTGCGCAAACAGCGCGATTACCTGGACTCCCTCGGGGTGCGGATCCGTTGGGTGGGCCGCCGACCGCGCCTGTGGCGCTCGGTGATTAGCGAGCTGGAGCGCGCGGAGGAGCAGACGAAGCACAACACCCGGATGACGCTGTACATGTGCATCAACTACGGCGGCCGCGCGGAGATCGCGGATGCGGCGAAGGCCCTGGTGGCGGAGGCGAATCAGGGGCGGATCAAGCCCCGGGATGTCTCGGAGAAGGATTTTTCCCGCTACCTCGACGAGCCCGACATGCCGGACGTGGACCTGTTCCTGCGCCCGTCGGGGGAGCAGCGGACCAGCAACTTTTTGATCTGGCAGTCGGCCTACGCGGAGATGGTCTACCAGCAGGTGCTCTTCCCGGACTACACCCCGGCTCACCTGCGCGGGGCGATCTGGGAGTTCGCTTCGCGGGATCGCCGTTTCGGTGGCGTGAAGTAGGATTGCTCTCTGGTTTTCTTTTCTGCTTCTCTGATTTTTTTAGGACGTCGCCGCCGCGGCGTGAGGAAGGCGTGATGGTTCGTGGTTGATCAGCCGGATCAGCGGCCCAACGAGCAGCCTGACGGGCTGCCGGCTGAGCAACCAGTGGAGCAGCCGACCAAGAAGCAGATCGCCACGTGGCGGCGCTATCTCGCCGACGAGCGGGCGGAGGGGGCCGTCTACCGCGAGCTGGCGCGCAAGAAGACGGGGGAGGAGCGCGAGATCCTGCTCGGCCTGGCTGAGGCGGAGGCCCGGCACGAGGCCTATTGGCGTGCCCGGCTGGGCGAGTACGTTGGCCTGCCGCAGAAGGCCAGTTTCAGCACCCGGATGCACGCCTTCTTGGCGGAGCGCTTCGGTTCGGTCTTCGTGCTTGCGCTGCTGCAGTCGGCTGAGGAACGCCGCAGCGGGGTGGCGGATATCGACGCGGCGGATTCCATCCTCGCGGACGAGGCCATTCACGCCGAGGTTGTCCGCGGTCTGGCGGCGCGTGGCCGGGCACGGATGTCGGGGGACTTCCGGGCAGCGATCTTCGGGGCCAACGACGGGCTAGTGTCGAACCTCGCGCTAGTGCTCGGCATGGTGGGCACCGGCGCGTCCGGGCAGGTCGTGCTGGTCACCGGCATTGCCGGGCTGCTTGCCGGTGCGCTGTCCATGGCGGCCGGCGAATACGTTTCGGTGTCTAGCCAGCAGGAGCTGCTCGCCGCCAACGCCCCGGCGGAAGACACGGCGGGGGCGGTGCCCAAGCTGGACGTGCGGGAAAACGAGCTGGAGCTGGTCTACCGCGCCCGCGGCATGGCGCCAGAGGAGGCCCGGGCGAAGGCGCAGCGGGTCTTCGAGGAGATTCTTTCCTCCCCGGCCGTGGGCGTGGGATTGACCCACGAGGATCCGGCTCACGAGTCCCCTCGTCACGGGGATTCGGCGGAGGCAGAGAAGGGGGACGAGGAGTCCACGGGCTCTCCGGTCTCCGCCGCGGTGTCGAGCTTCCTGCTGTTCTCCCTGGGCGCGATCGTGCCGGTGCTGCCGTACCTCTTTGGTGCGGAGGGGTTGAGCGCGGCGGTGATCGCCTGCGTGCTGGTGGGCCTGGCGCTGCTGCTGACCGGCGGGATCGTGGGCCTGCTCTCGGGTGCCTCCCCGGCTAAGCGCGCGTTCCGCCAGCTGGCGATCGGTGCCGGGGCCGCTGCGGTGACCTACGGGCTGGGTTCCCTCTTCGACGTCAGCGTCTAAAACTTCTAGGACTTCTTGGCGGCGCAATCGGCGCAGAGGCCGAAGATGTCCGCGGTGTGGCCGGTCTTGCGGAATCCGTACTTCTTTGCGACGTCGCGGGCCCAATCCTCCACCGGGCCGCCGTCGATCTCCACGGTGGTGCGGCACTCGTTGCACACCAAGTGATGGTGGTGGGTGTCCATGGCGCAGCGCCGGTAGAGGGTTTCCCCGGACTCGTTGTTGAGCGTGTCGATCGCCCCCATCGCGGACATCTGCTGCAGGGTGCGGTAGACCGTGGTGAGCCCAACCTTCTCGCCGGCCGCGACGAGGCGCGCGTGGATGTCCTGGGCGCTGGCGAACTCCTCAACCTGTTCGAGCATGGCGACGACCGCCGCGCGCTGCCGGGTGTTGCGTTGACCGATGTTGATTCCGCCGGTGGAGTTCTTGCTGACCATGAATCGAAGCCTAGCCCTGCCGACGCTGATTTTCAATAAGTTGTCAATAGTGAGTCTGGGGGCGCTTCGGTGGGGAGGGGGCGCACTGAAACGCCGAATTGCCATATCGGTTAAGATGGCCTCTGGTAAGCGACTGCCCTGGTGCCCAGGAATGCACGTCGCGCAACAGTGCAAGAAATTGCAGAACAGAGTTCGTTTTTAAAGGAGAGCGTCCCAGCATGGCAGGAAAAGTAGATGCCGTTGTCAACCTCGCGAAGCGTCGCGGCCTGGTTTACCCCTGTGGTGAGATTTACGGCGGTACCCGCTCTGCGTGGGATTACGGCCCGCTGGGCGTGGAGCTCAAGGAGAACATCAAGCGCCAGTGGTGGCGTTCGATGGTGACCAGCCGCGGCGACGTCGTCGGCCTGGACAGCTCCGTCATCCTCCCGCGCCGCGTGTGGGAGGTCTCCGGCCACGTGGACGTCTTCACCGACCCACTGGTCGAGTCCCTCTACACCCACAAGCGTTACCGCGCCGACCACCTGCTGGAGGCCTACGAGGAGAAGCACGGCCACCCGCCGGCAAACGGCCTGGCCGACATCAACGACCCGGAGACCGGCCAGCCGGGCAAGTGGACCGAGCCGCGCGCCTTCTCCGGCCTGATGAAGACCTACCTGGGCCCGGTCGACGACAAGGAAGGCCTGGCCTACCTGCGTCCGGAGACCGCACAGGGCATCTTCACGCAGTTCAAGAACGTCATGAACTCCTCCCGCCAGAAGCCACCGTTCGGTATCGCCCAGATCGGTAAGTCCTTCCGCAACGAGATCACCCCGGGCAACTTCATCTTCCGTACCCGCGAGTTCGAGCAGATGGAGATGGAGTTCTTCGTCGAGCCGGGCACCGACGAGGAGTGGCAGGAGTACTGGATCGAGCAGCGCCTGAACTGGTACGTCAACCTGGGTATCGACCGCGAGAACCTGCGCCTGCGCGAGCATACCGAGGACGAGCTGTCCCACTATGCCAAGCGCACCGTGGACGTCGAGTACGCCTTCCACTTCACCGGCTCCAAGTGGGGCGAGCTCGAGGGCGTCGCCAACCGCACGGACTACGACCTGAAGACCCACTCCGAGGGTTCCGGCGAGGATCTGTCCTACTACGACCAGCAGAAGGAAGAGCGCTGGATCCCGTACGTCATCGAGCCGGCCGCCGGCCTGGGCCGCTCCCTGATGGCCTTCCTCGTCGACGCCTACACCGAGGAGGAGGTGCCGAACGCTAAGGGCGGCACCGACACCCGCACCGTCCTGAAGCTGGACCCGCGCCTGTCCCCGGTGAAGGTCGCCGTCTTGCCGCTGTCGAAGAAGGAGACCCTGACCCCGACGGCGGAGAAGATCGCTGACAAGCTGCGCGGTCTGTGGAACATCGACTACGACACCTCCGGTGCCATCGGCCGCCGTTACCGTCGTCAGGACGAGATCGGCACCCCGTACTGCGTGACCGTTGACTTCGACACCCTGGAGGACAACGCCGTCACCGTCCGCGAGCGCGACACGATGGAGCAGGAGCGCGTCGCCATCGACGAGCTCGAGGGCTACCTCGCACAGCGCCTGGCTGGCTGCTAATGAACAGCGACATCCGATGGGGCGTGCCCAGCGACGGGCACACCTTCCCGATCTACGCCGGACCGGCGGATGACATGGACCGCATCGCGGAGTTCGCCGATGAGCGCGGGGTGCAGCACATCCGCTTTGGCGGCGACACCTGGCGGCTCACCGCCGACGAGGGGCCGGAGGCACAGGCGGAGACCCCGACGGGCACCTGGACTGCGAAGGGGAACAGCGATAAGTTCCACACCGCGGACCGGGTGACCATCAACGCGGACCGCCACGAAATCGGAATCATTGCTGAATCCCGACGCAACTTCGTCCTCGACATCGATGGCGAGAAGGCTGGGCAGTACAGTTCCGACAACCGGGGCCTGCGCAACCTCCACGTGGAGTTCGAAGGGCCGGGGGAGAAGCTGCCGCTGGATGTCCAGGTCTTCGTATCCTGGGTTGCCCGGCGTACCCTGGAAACTCGAGTGGTTCGAACCACGGGGATGTTGACGATGGCGCTGGCCATTTGCGTGGTCATCGCGATTGTCGTCTGGTTCACCACCTAGCCGAAGAATAAAATTCTTAAGGAGCATCATCAATGCCAAGTGGTCGCAAACTCATCCGTAAAGCGGTGAAGTACGGGGCACTGGCCGCCTCTGCCGTCGCGGCGGTGGACATCGTCCAGCCCAAGCACGCTATTCGCCGTAACTACCCGGTCCTGGGCCGCGCCCGCTGGCTGATGGAATCCATCCGACCGGAGATCCAGCAGTACTTCGTCGAGTCCAACACCGACGGCCGCCCGTTCGACCGCGTGACCCGCACGATGGTCTACCAGAACGCCAAGAACATCCCGGCGGAGGAGGCCTTCGGTACCCAGCGCGACCTCTTCGTGCCGGGCCACGACCACCTGCTGCACTCCACCCACCCGGTGCCGGCCCGCACCGATGCGCCACTCGTGCGCCTCGGCGGCCCGGAGTGCACCCAGCCCTACGACATCTCCCTGTTCAACATCTCCTCGATGTCCTTCGGCTCCCTGTCCGCCAACGCCGTGCTCGCCATGAACAAGGGCGCGGCGATGGGCGGCTTCATCCAGGAAACCGGCGAGGGTGGACTGACCAAGTACCACCTGGAGTACGGCGCGGACCTGATCTGGGAGATCGGCTCCAGCTACTTCGGCTGCCGCACCGAGGATGGCCACTTCGACCCGGAGCAGTTCCGCGTCAAGGCGAACTACCCGGAGGTCAAGGGCATCCTCATCAAGCTCAGCCAGGGTGCGAAGCCCGGCATGGGCGGCATGCTGCCGGGCCACAAGGTCACCGCGGAGATCGCCGAGGCCCGTGGCATCGAGGAGGGGCAGGACTGCCTCTCCCCGGCGTGGCACTCCGAGTTCGACACCCCACTCGAGCTGATGCACTTCGTCAAGAAGCTGCGCCGCCTGGCCAATGGCAAGCCGGTGGGCATCAAGTTCTGCGTGGGTTCCCGCCACGAGGTGCTCTCCCTGTGTAAGGCGATGCTCAAGGCGAAGACCGCGCCGGATTGGATCACCGTCGACGGTGCCGAGGGCGGCACGGGCGCGGCCCCGCTGGAGTTCCTGGACCGTGTGGGTACCCCGCTGACCGAGGGGCTGATGATCGTCCACAATGCCCTGGTGGGCACGGGTCTGCGCGACCAGGTCGCCGTCGGCGCGGCCGGCAAGGTCGTCGGTGGCGCGGACATCATCCGCCGCCTCGCGATCGGCGCGGACTTCACGATGTCCGCCCGCGGCATGATGATGGCCGCAGGCTGCATCCAGGCCAAGAAGTGCCACGACAATACCTGCCCGACTGGTGTGGCCACCCAGAACCCGTGGCTCTCCCGCGGCCTGGACGTGGACAGCAAGGCCGAGCGTGTGGCGAACTACCACCGCAATACGCTGAAGTCCACCACTCGCATTCTGGGAGCCATGGGTCTGCATGACGTCAGCCAGCTGGGACCCGGCCACCTGGTGCGCCGCGTGGACCAGACCCAGGCCCGCCCGTACGAGGATCTCTACCCGTGGCTCGAGCCGGGTAGCCTGCTGGAAGGCAAGGCTCCGGACGACTGGCAGCGTGACTACGACCGCGCGACTTACGACCAGTACTCGATGCTGCCGCCGGTGCAGGGCCGTGTGCGCCGCCCGGGCCACCACTTCTTCGCCGAGGGCAACATCGGCAGCGTCTAGGGGTTAAACACCCCGTGGGCTGGGGTGGTTCTGCCGGTGCGGGGCACCTGGTAACGACCTCCCACGGGGACGGAGACAGGACTAACGGAGCGCGAGATGCAGCGGTATCAGTACACGGAGCACGACTGCGCGCGCCGTCATGCCGTCGCACCGAAGACCCTGGGGCTGGAGGGATCGGTCCCGGATGGACGGGAGGATTTCGACCGCGACCGGGCGCGCGTCCTGCACTCCGCGGCGCTGCGCCGCTTGGCCGATAAGACGCAGGTCGTGGGGCCGGGGTCAGGGGATACCCCGCGCACCCGGCTCACACACTCCCTGGAGGTCGCCCAGATTGCCCGCGGCATCGGCAAGACCCTGGGCGCGGACCCCGACCTCGCGGACTTGGCGGGGCTGAGCCACGACATCGGCCACCCGCCCTATGGCCACAACGGCGAGCGCGCCCTGGACGAGGCCGCGGCCAGCATCGGCGGCTTCGAAGGTAACGCGCAGACCCTGCGCATCCTGGCTCGCCTGGAGCCGAAGACCCTTGGGGAGGACGGCACCTCCTATGGTCTGAACCTCACCCGCGCCGCCCTGGATGCGGCCTGCAAATACCCCTGGGGGCCGACCGCCCCGGATGGCACCCCGCGCCGCAAGTACAGTGCCTACGAGTCCGACCTGCACATCCTGGAGTGGATCCGTCAGGGCGCGCCCGAGGGGGAGCAGTGCCTGGAGGCACAGATCATGGACTGGTCGGATGATGTTGCTTACTCCGTCCACGACGTCGAGGATGGCATGCTCTCCGGTCGCATCACCCTGGGTGTGCTGTGGGACCTGGTGGAGCTGGCAGCACTCGCGGACAAGGGAGCCCACCACTTCGGCGGGGAACCCGAGGAGTTGCTGGAGGCGGCGGACCGGCTGCGGCAGATGCCGGTGGTCTCCCGGGCCGCGGACTTCCGCCACAGCCTGCAGGACTTGGTCGCGCTGAAATCGATGACTTCGGAGTTGGTCAGCCGCTTTGTGACGGCCGTGGTCACCGCGACCCGTCGGGAGTACGGCACAGGGCCGCTGGGCCGGTATGCCGCGAACCTCGTCATCCCCGCGGAGGTGAAGGCCGAGGTCACGCTGCTGAAGTCCATCGCCGTGCTCTATGTGATGGACGAGAAGCTGCACCTGGCGGAGCAGGATCGGCAGCGGGAGCGCATCTTCCGCGTCACGGAGTTCCTGGCCCGGGGCGGTGCCGGGGCGCTGGATCCGGTCTTTCGGCTCTGGTACGAGAACGCGGCCACCGAGGTGGAGCGTCGACGTGTGGTCATCGACCAGGTCGCCTCGCTCACCGAATCCCGGCTGGAGCGCTTGGACGCCTCCGCTGCCGGTATCAGCGCGGCGTGGGCTTAGTGTTTTCTTCGCGTTAATCCTCGGCGTCGGGGATCTCGCAGAAGCTTTCGAAGTGGTCGGAGGTGTAGTACCAGACCTCAGGGTCGGTCTCTGTGCCACCGCCGACGACGAGGCGGCGCTCGCCCCGGTGATTCAGGCCCGGGGTTTTGACGGTGTACTCGCGGTAATAACTGGACTTCTCCTTCGGCAGGAGGCCCTCGTAATTGCCGAAGTGCTTGCCGTCGTGCGGGCCGTCGTCGGAGGGGGCGCCGGTAAGAATGTCCTCGATCTGCTCCCGGGCCTCCTCCGGCAGGGTGTCCACCGCGCACTCGGAACCCGCAGCGCTATCCGCGCCCGGGTTCTGCTGGGCGGCGTTGGAGGACTGCCCGGACTGGGAGCTGCCATCCTGGCCACCGCCGTTATCGTCATCGCCGAAGAGACCGAGTTGGCTCGCCCCGGCCAGCGCCAGGGCGACGACCACGCCGCCGACCGTTCCGTACTTACCCGCTTTGGGACCGTTGTTCTTCTGCGCCATAACAGCCAGTTATACCGGGCTGGGTGGGGCTAGTGTCCCACCGGGGTGATCGGCAGACGCAGCGCGGCCGGGGCGGTGGCAGGAACCATCGGGGAGGCCGGCTCCACGGCCTCGATGCGCTGATATCCCTCGGACTGGTTGGGGCGCGGGTCCGCTTCGCCCTTATTCGGCCACATCGCAGCGGCGCGCTCCGCGTTGGCGGTGATGGACAGGGAAGGGTTCACGCCGGGGTTGGCGGCCATGGACGAGCCGTCGACCACGAAGAGATCCGGCAGCCCCCACACGCGGTGGTAGGGATCCACCACGCCATCGGCCGGGGAGCTGGAGATTGAACAGCCGCCGAGGAAGTGGGCGGTCAGCGGAATATCGACCACCTCTGACCACACCCCGCCAGCCAGGCCACCCTTGCGCAGGGAGGCCAGGATGCGGGTGGCCTTGTTGCCCTCCGGGATCCAGTTCGGATTCGGCTCGCCGGTGCCCTGCTTGGAGGTCAGCCAGGTGAACTTCCCGAGCGTGCGCGGGTAAGTGGTCAGCGAGTTATCGCGGGACTGCATCACCAGGTTGATCACCGTGCGCTGCGACCAGCGGCGCAGGTTCAGCAGGCGAGGGATCTGGCGGAACTGGAGAACCAGCTGGCGGAGGAACTCGAGCACGCGGGGGCGCAGTTTGTCGCCGTCGGTCATGAGGGTCTGCAGCAGGCCCATGGAGTTCGAGCCCTTGCCGTAGCGGACTGGTTCGATGTGGGTATCCGGGGCGGGGAAGTAGCTGGAGGTGATGGCCACGCCCTCGGAGAAGTCCCACTCCGGGTCGTACTTCTTGAACTGCGCGCCGAGCAGGGCCTCGGAGTTCGTGCGGGTCATCGTGCCGAGGGAGTCCGGCAGCTGCGGTAGGTTGCCGTTGACCTTCTGCCGGTGCAGCAGGTTCTGGGTGCCCCACGCACCCGCAGCGACGACGACCTTGTCCGCGGTGAAGCGGCGGGTCTTCTTCTTGCCCAGCAGGCCTCCCGTGGCCTTCGTATCCACGTTCCAGCCGCCGCCCGGCTTGCGGGTGATGTCGGTGACCGTGGTCAGCGGGTGGACCTCGGCCCCGCCCTTCTCGGCGAGGTAGAGGTAGTTCTTCAGCAGGGTGTTCTTCGCCCCGTGGCGGCAGCCGGTCATGCACTCGCCGCACTCGTGGCAGGCGGTGCGCTGCGGGCCTGCACCACCGAAGTAGGGGTCGTCCACGGTTTCCTTCGGCTGGCCTTCGAGCCCGACCTTCTCGCCGAAGAATACGCCCACCGGTGCCATGCGGAAGGTATCGCCCACCCCGAGTTCCTCGGCAGTCTGCTTCGACAGCTTGTCCGCCGGGGTCATGGTGGGGTTGGTGACCACACCCAGCATGCGGCGTGCCTGGTCGTAGTAGGGGGTCAGCTCGTCCTTCCAGTCGGTGATGTGCGCCCACTGCTTATTGCGGAAATACTCGTCCTCGGGCTGGTAGAGGGTGTTGGCGTAGTTCAGCGAACCACCGCCCACGCCTGCGCCGGCGAGGATCATGACGTTGCGCAGCAGGTGGATGCGCTGGATGCCGTAGCAGCCGATCGCGGGCGCCCAGAGGAACTGCTTGAGGTGCCAGGAGTTCTTCGCGAAGTCCTTGTCCGCGTAGCGCTTGCCGGCCTCCAGAACACCGACCTTGTATCCCTTCTCGACGAGGCGTAGGGCGGTGACGGAACCGCCGAAACCGGAGCCGATGATGAGAACGTCGTAGTGGGTTGCGGCCATGGCGACTTACCTTCCCGGGTCTGTGGTGCACGCGATGGGTAAACATCGTGGCAAATAAGTATGTCAGGGAACCTATGTTAAAAAGCCGGGCCGGTTTTGTCTGGCGAATGGGCGTTCCGCTCGGCCACATCCCTTGTCTGGCGGGTGTATTAGCATGTCCCTTATGGGTAAGGGCAGGATCCCGGAGCGGGACATCGAGGCGATTCGCGAGGCGACGCCGATCGAGGAGATCGTGGGGGAGTACGTCCAGCTCACGCCCGGCGGCGTCGATTCCATGAAGGGATTAAGCCCCTTCAAGGATGAGAAGACCCCGTCCTTCCACGTCCGCCCGAATAAGGGCTACTTCCACTGCTTTTCCACCGGTGAGGGCGGGGACGTGTTCAGCTTCCTCATGAAGATGGAGCACCTGACCTTCCCGGAGGCCGTGGAGCAGGTCGCCGAGCGCATCGGCTACCGCATTAACTACGAGGGCGGTGGCCCGGGGCGGCGGGAGAAGCCCGGCACCCGCCAGCGGCTGATCGCGGCGAATAAGGCGGCCTTCGAGTTCTATCGGGAACAGTTCGCCTCGGACGTCCAGGGTGCGGACGTGGCCCGCCAGTTCCTCATCGACCGCGGCTTCACCCAGGAGCATGTGGATCAGTTCGGCTGCGGCTACGCCCCGCCCGGCTGGGACACCCTCACCAAGCATCTGCTGCGCAAGGGCTTCGAGTTCCAGGAGCTGGAGGCCGCTGGCCTATCCCGCATGGGATCCAAGGGGCCGATCGACCGTTTCCATCGCCGTCTGCTGTGGCCGATCCGTTCGGTGGCAGGTGACGTCATTGGTTTTGGCGCCCGTAAGTTGTTCGAGGACGACAAGCTGGGCAAGTATATGAACACCCCGGAAACCTTGTTGTACAAGAAGTCCAAGGTGCTCTTCGGTATTGACCAAGCCAAGCGCAGCATCGCGCAGAAGCACCAGGCCGTGGTGGTGGAGGGCTACACGGACGTCATGGCCATGCACGCCGCGGGAGTGGACACCGCGGTGGCCTCCTGTGGTACGGCTTTCGGCTCCGAGCACCTGGCGATGCTGCGGCGCTTCATGCTGGATGACCGCTACTTCCGCGGTGAGATCATCTACACCTTCGACGGCGACGAGGCCGGCCAGAAGGCCGCGCTGCGTGCTTTCGAGGGTGATCAGCAGTTCACCGGCCGCAGCTATGTCACCGTCGCTCCGGGTGGACAGGACCCCTGCGATATCCGCCTGGAACGCGGCGACGAGGCGGTGCGGGAGCTGGTCTCCAACCGCATCCCCATGTTCGAGTTCGTGATCCGCACCCTGCTGGAGGGCTACGACACCGCCGCCGTGGATGGCCGTATCCACGCGATGCGGCGGATCATCCCGGTGCTCGCCGGGATTAAGGACGACGCCCTGCGCGATGAGTACTCCCGCCAGGCCGCCGGTTGGGTCGGTTTCGACGACCCGGACGACATCGTGGCCCAGGTGCGCGAGGAGGCCCGGCGTGGCCGGGTGGAAAAGCCGAAACTGGAGCTCAAGCGCGGGGCGGCGCGCCGGGAAAGGCTCGCGGAGAATACTGCTCCGGCAGGTCAGGGCCCGGGGAGCCAGGGCGTGCCTGGCGGCGAGGACTCCGGCGGACACCTGCACGTCGTGGCGGGCATGGAGCGCCCGGACCCGCAGGACGAACTGCTGCTGGGCATCCGGGAGGTGCTGAAGCTGGGGCTGCAGGAGCCGGAGCTGGCGGGGCAGATCTTCGACCTCATGCCCCCGGAGAGCTTTGTGCACCCGACGTATATCGCGATCGTCAATGCGATGGCCGCGGCCGGCGGCACCGCGCAGGCGAAGTCCGGTTCGGGCTGGCTGGACGCGGTGAGCAATAACGTGCCGGATGCGATGGGCCAGGCCGTGGTTTCGGAGCTCGCGGTGGAGGACCTGCAGGTCCAGCAGGAGCGGCTGCCCTACTATGCCTCGGCGATCATGGCCCGGATGCAGGAGCGCTGGGTGAGCAACGAGGTCGCGGAACTGCGCGCGCAGATGCAGCGCATGCGCCCGGACGAGGACAAGGAGGCCTACATGGCCACCTTCGCCGACCTCACCGCGCTGGAGAAGTACCGGCGCTCGCTTAATGACCGGGCCAACGCCTACGGGGAATTCACCTTCGGCAACTAATTCGCCCGCCACTCACGGACTGTGCGGGCGGTATGCCGAGCGCCCCGGCACGCGGATTAGCGTCGCTGGTGGTGCAGCCGGCGAGAGGTGGGTTGGGGTGAGCCCTAGCGGGGCTTCTTGGGGAAGCGGGGGCGCTTGAATTCGGAGTCCGCGCGCAGCGGACGGTCGTTGGGGTGGGCATCGTCCGGCTCGACGATGCTGTGCCCATCGGCCAGCGAGCTGCGGGTGTTGGCGTTCAAGTCGCGTACCTCGTGCATGCGCGGATCCGGGTCCAGGCGATTGGCCAGGGCCTTGCGGCTGGCGCGCAGCGCGGACTGGGCGACCTCAGAGTTGATCGCGGTTTCGTAGCCGCGCCGGATCTGCTCGTAACGGCGCCGCCCGGCCTTGGTTCCCATCAGGTAGCCGGCTGCGGCCCCGACAACGAACTGGATCATGAAGTTCAAGCCCTCCCAAACGTGGTGTGCACTCGGCCACCGCCCGCCCGGGTGTTTGGCTAGCGGTGGAGCTGTGAAAGCCCAGTCTACGTCATAACCCCGCCACGGGAATCAGCTTCGCCCGAGTGCGAGGGGCCCACATACTACCCGCGCAGCAGCCCCGGGGCGCACCCGCGGAACTTATGCCACCATGGAAAGTGCAAGTCAGCGCCCCGCTGAACGGGTTGACGTCCTAAAAGGACGGACCGAAGAGCAGCGGTGGTGCCAAAAATTTAGACACAGCAGGAGGAAAGCATGACTCAGAGCGTTAAGGCGGTTGTCTCGCGCGGCAAGGGTGACCCGGTGGAGCTGGTGGATATCCAGATCCCTGCCCCGGGCGCGAACGATGTGGTTGTGCAGGTGCAGGCCTGCGGCGTGTGCCACACCGACCTGGCATACCGCGATGGCGGCATTACGGACGATTACCCCTTCCTGCTGGGCCACGAGGCCGCGGGTGTGGTCTCGGAGATCGGTGCGGACGTCACCCACGTCGCCGTCGGCGATTATGTGGTCCTGAACTGGCGTGCGGTGTGTGGCGAGTGCCGTGCCTGCAAGAAGGGCCAGCCGCACTACTGCTTCGATACCTTCAATGCTTCGAAGAAGATGACGCTGACCGATGGCACCGAGCTGGAGCCCGCCCTGGGCATTGGTGCGTTCGCGGAGAAGACCCTGGTCCATGAGCGTCAGTGCACCAAGGTGGATCCGGAGGCGGATCCGGCGGCTGCGGGTCTGATGGGCTGTGGCGTGATGGCAGGCCTGGGTGCCGCGGTGAATACCGGTGAGATCCAGCGCGGCGAGTCCATCGCCGTCATCGGCCTGGGTGGCGTGGGCATGGCCGCCGTCGCTGGTGCCGAGGTCGCCGGAGCCAGCACGATCATCGCTATCGACATCTCCGAGGACAAGCTCACGCGCGCGAAGGAAGAATTCGGCGCGACCCACACCATCAACTCCCGCGGCCTCACCACCGACGAGCTGGTGGAAAAGGTCCAGGAGCTCACCGGCGGTTTCGGAGTGGACGTCGCCGTGGACGCGGTGGGAATCCCGGAGACCTTCAAGCAGGCCTTCTACATCCGCGACCTGGCCGGCCGTGTGGTGCTGGTGGGCGTGCCGACCCCAGAGATGACGCTGGAGCTGCCGTTCCTGGACGTCTTCTCTCGCGGCGGTGCGCTGAAGTCCAGCTGGTACGGCGACTGCCTGCCGGAGCGAGACTTCCCGACCTATATCGACCTCTACCGCCAGGGCCGTTTCCCGCTCGACCGCTTCGTGGACGAGCGCATCGGCATCGCGGACGTGGAGGCCGCCTTCGAGAAGATGCGCGACGGCGAGGTCATGCGCTCCGTGGTGGAGTTTTCCTAAAAACCCCTTGCTGCGGGGTTCGCAGCGCTGAGTTGCCGGGGTACTGGCACCCCAATGAAGGAGAAGAACAATGAGCGATAACGCGATTACGGACATCATTTCCCCAGGCCAGCTCTCTGGCGCGGGCGAGAAGCTGCGGGTGACCCGCGTGATCACCAACGGCACCTTCGCCCTGGATGGCGGCGAGTGGGACGTGGAGAACAACATCTGGGTCATCGGCGATGATAAGGAGTGCTACATCATCGACGCCGCCCACGAGCTGGACCCGATCCAGGAGGCGGTCGACGGCCGCGAGGTCAAGGCCATCCTGTGCACCCACGCGCACAATGACCACATCACCGTGGCGCCGGAGCTTTCCCAGATCTTCGACGCGGACATCTACGTCCACCCGGCGGACCGCGTGCTCTGGGACCAGAGCTACCCGGACCTGGAGCCGAAGGAACTGGCCGATGGCGACGTCTTCGAGGTTGCCGGTGTGGAGCTCAAGACGATGAACACCCCGGGTCACTCGCCGGGCTGCTGCGTGTTCTACGTGCCGGCCGCGGACGTGCTGTTCTCCGGCGACACGCTGTTCAACGGTGGTCCGGGCGCAACGGGCCGGTCTTTCTCGGACTTCGACACGATCATCGAGTCGATCAAGACGAAGCTGCTGGCACTGCCGGCGGAGACGAAGGTGCTCACCGGCCACGGCGATTCCACCACCATCGGGGACGAGGCCCCGCACCTGGACGAGTGGATTAAGCGCGGCTACTAGTGCGCTGGATCGGGGCCTCAGGGGTCTCGGTCGAGGGGCTGTGGGAGTTTTCCCGCGGCCCCTTTTCCTCGTCTTTGGTGCATCTTTTTGCGTTTTACCGTGCCACCGTGGAGCCCCTTGCCATATACCCCCAGGGGGTATAGGGTCGGTGGTGGAAAGGGGATGGAAAACTTGTCTCAACACCAAGACAGCTCGGCCACCGAGGTGGGCGCCATCGGGGCAGCCCAGCCAGTTCTCGACCTGGACTACCAGATCACTGGCATGACCTGCGCTTCGTGCGCGAACCGGATCGAGCGCAAACTCAACAAGCTGGACGGGGTGACCGCCTCCGTCAACTACGCCACGGAGAAAGCGCACGTCGAGCAGGACGGCGCCGCCGAGGCAGTGACGGATGAGCAGATCCGGGAGATCATCGCGGACATGGGCTACGAGGCCCAGCTCTCGCAGCCGCTGGCTTCCCAGCCGGGCGCCGGTGACCCGCAGGGCGGGGCCGGCGAACAAGGGGCGGCGGACGCGGCCCAGCCTGGGGCCGAACCGACGTCCCAAACCTCGGCGGAGCAGGCGGCAGAGCGTGAGCTGGAGGGGCTGCGAAGCCGCCTGATCGGCTCCCTGTGGCTGGCGATCCCGGTGATCGTGCTGGCCATGATTCCGAACCTGCAGTTCACGAACTGGCAGTGGCTCTCACTGACGCTGGCCGCGCCCGTGATCGTGTGGGCCGGCTACCCGTTCCACCGCGCAACCTGGCTGAACATCAAGCACGGCGCGGTGACGATGGACACCCTGATCACGGTGGGCACGGGGGCAGCGTTCCTGTGGTCGCTGGTCGCGCTATTCTTCGGCAGCGCTGGCGAGCCCGGGATGAGCCATACCTGGAGCCTGTTCAATACCCACAGCGACCCGATGGGGGATATTTACCTCGAGGTCGCCGCGGGCGTGATCATGTTCGTCCTGGCCGGGCGCTACTACGAGAAGCGCGCGAAGCACCGTGCTGGCGAGGCACTGCGTGCGCTGAGCGAGCTGGGTGCGAAGGACGTTGCCGTCGTTGACGACGCCCAGGGCGGTAACGAGCGTCGCATCCCGATCGGCCAGCTGGCCGAGGGTATGTACTTTGTGGTGCGCCCGGGCGAGAAGATCGCCACGGACGGGCGCGTGGTGGCAGGAAGCTCCGCAGTGGACGAGTCCATGCTGACCGGCGAATCCGTGCCGGTGGAGGTCGCCCCGGGTGACATGGTGACGGGCGCGACCGTCAACGCATCGGGCCGGCTGATCGTTGAGGCCACCCGCGTGGGCTCCGATACCCAGCTGGCGCAGATGGCCAAGCTGGTGGAGCAGGCGCAGTCCGGGAAGGCTGATGTGCAGCGGCTTGCCGACCGCGTGTCCGCGGTGTTCGTGCCCGTGGTCATCGCCCTTGCAGTCATCACGTTGGTCGCCTGGCTCCTGATCACGGGTGATGTGGGTGCCGCGATGGCCTCGGCCGTGGCGGTGTTGATCATCGCCTGCCCGTGTGCGCTGGGCCTTGCCACCCCGACCGCGCTATTGGTCGGTACGGGCCGGGGCGCTTCGATGGGCGTGCTGATCCGCGGGCCGGAGACCCTGGAGCAGACCCGTGGCGTGGATGCCATCATTCTGGATAAAACCGGCACCATCACGACCGGCGAGATGACGGCCACCGAGGCCTGGCTCGCGCCGGCTGCGGACTCGATCGCGGATGGTTCCGGCAAGGCCGGGTTCAGCGAGGCGGACCTGTGGCGCATCGCCGGAGCGGTGGAGAATCACTCCGAGCACCCGATCGCCCAGGCGATCGCCGAGCGTGCCCGC
Source organism: Corynebacterium sp. UMB9976 (assembly GCF_030212265.1). Classification (NCBI taxonomy): domain Bacteria; kingdom Bacillati; phylum Actinomycetota; class Actinomycetes; order Mycobacteriales; family Corynebacteriaceae; genus Corynebacterium; species Corynebacterium sp. UMB9976. The sequence goes on along the minus strand of NZ_JASODY010000002.1, from coordinate 175,049 downwards.
GAGGAGATCGGCGGCGAGCTGCCCGAAGCGGAGGACTTCGAGTCCGTCCCGGGTCGCGGCGTGACCGCCACCGTCGACGGCGTGACCGTTCAGGTCGGACGCGGCTTCGAGACCTCCGACGGCACCACCGTTGGCGCCGAGATCGTCGAGCGCAGCGGGCTGGGTGGCACCGTGGTTCCGGTGCTCGTTGACGGTCAGCTGGCTGGTGCGGTCGCCGTCGAGGATGCGGTGAAGCCTGACAGTGCGGAGGCCATCGCTCAGCTCAACGAGCTGGGCCTGGAACCGATGCTGGTCACCGGTGACAACGAGCAGGTCGCACGTGAGGTCGCTGGCCTCGTGGGGATTAACCCCGACAACGTGCGGGCAGGCGTGATGCCCGCCGATAAGGTCACCGCGGTCAAGGACCTGCAGGCCGAAGGCAAGCGCGTGGCGATGGTTGGCGATGGCGTCAACGATGCCGCCGCGCTGGCCCAGGCGGACCTCGGTATCGCCATGGGCACGGGGACGGACGTGGCCATCGAGGCCGCGGACATCACCCTCGTGCGCGCCGAGATGAGTGCGGTGGTGGACTCCATACGCTTGTCGCGCAAGACCCTGCGCACCATCAAGATGAACCTGTTCTGGGCCTTTGCCTATAACGTCGCGGCGATCCCGCTGGCCGCTTTCGGCCTGCTGAACCCGATGCTGGCGGGTGCGGCCATGGCGCTGTCCAGTGTGTTCGTGGTCTCGAACAGCCTGCGGTTGCGCGGTTTCAAGTCCATTCAGCCCGAGGTTGAGGAGAGCTAATCGCCATGACTAATGCGAAGGCAGCGACCAAGACTGATTGCCATGCACCGCAGCACAGCGCGCCCGCGGCCAATGGCAAGGTTGATCACAGCGAGAAGCCGCTCAGCGGCCACGGCGACCGGGCCAAGCTGATCGCGCGGCTGAAGCGCATCGAAGGCCAGGTGCGCGGTGTGCAGCGTATGGTTGCCGAGGAGGAGTACTGCATCGACGTGCTCACCCAGATCGCGGCACTGCAGTCCGCACTGAAGGGGGTGGGCCTGGTGCTGCTGGAGGAGCACATGGCCCACTGCGTGGTGCAGGCCGCCCGCACCTCGGATCAGGCGGTGGAGGAGAAACTGGAGGAAGTGTCGCAGGCGATCGCGCGCTTCACTCGCTAACTGCCTAAGGGCGGGGTGAAGGATACGAAAACCCCGGCGGGGCTGGTGCTCTTTCCAAGCTGCCGGCCCGCCGGGGAGCCGCCCCGCGTCGGGCGGCGAATGATCTTTGTGGGACCAGCGGGGCTCGAACCCGCGACCAGCGAATTATGAGTTCGCGGCTCTAACCGACTGAGCTATAGTCCCGCCACCAGGTCATTGAACCATACCGTAGCCTTAAAGCCGATATTCCGGTTCTGACCTGCTGATTTGGTGCTTATAGGCTTGCTGGGTAGAGTGTCTATTCGTTGCCAAGATGGCATATTCCCCCATAGCTCAATGGCAGAGCACTCGACTGTTAATCGAGCGGTTGCTGGTTCGAATCCAGCTGGGGGAGCAACACCACAACCCAGGGTCCAAAGCCCTGGGTTTTCTTCTTTTCTACCGTCCTGTGAACCTGTTCCCAGTACCGGGCTGGGGGTGGTGCCAAGATTTGGTGGACGGGTTAAGCCTTAGTAAGCTTCCTCCTGAGCATTCCCCCATAGCTCAATGGCAGAGCACTCGACTGTTAATCGAGCGGTTGCTGGTTCGAATCCAGCTGGGGGAGCAAAAGGCCCAGGCTACACAGCCTGGGCCTTCTTTCTTTCTGCGGTCAGCGGCGCACGCAGGGGGCACGCGCCACCGCGCTAACCGGAGCTAGCGGGAACTATCGTCTTCGCTGTCCGCGTCTTCCTTGGAGTGTTCCTCCGCGTCCGAATCAGAATCGGATCCGGAGACACGTTCAGTCCAGTAGTCCTCCATCGCTCGGGCATCGTTGGCGATCTCGGCCTCTGCCTGGGCCCGGGCCTCAGCGTCAGCGACGGCCTGCTCGAACTCTTCCCGCTCGATCTGTGCGCCGGCCTTTTCTTTCAGCTTGTGGACGATGTAGTCCTCCGAGGCATTGTCGGTGTACCAGGTGTGGAAGGACTCGTCCTCCACGTCCACGGCTTCAGCAGCACCCTGGCCCTCCGGCACCTGGGTGGCGCCGAAGATGAAGTGGCCATCGTGTTCGTCCAGGCCCCGGCGCACGCCCCGGTCGATCGCCTCCACGGCGAAACGACGCCGTAGCATCACCGGGTCATTGTGCAGGTCCTTCGCCCACGCGACCATCACGCCGATGAGGATTACCGCGAACGGCAGAGCACAGGACACCATGATGGACTGCAGGCCGGAGAGGGCATCGTCGCCACCGGCGAGAAGCAGGAACAGGGCGACCGAACCCAGGGCGGTCCCCCAGACGATCGTTACCGGCAGGGATGGGACCGGCCGACCGCTCTGGGACATCGAACCCATCACGTTCGTCGCGGAGTCCGCGGCCGTGTTGAAGAAGATGATGATCGCTACCAGTCCGATGATGCTCACGAAGCCGGAGAACGGCAGCTTGTCGATGAGATCGAACATGACGTTCTCGCCCGAGCCCTTGATCTCGATCGGGTCGCCGTTGAGGCTGTGCCAGATGGTACTGCCGCCGAAGACGACGAACCAGACGATAGACAGGCCCGATGGGACAAGCAGCACCACGGTGACGAACTGGCGCAGGGTACGGCCCTTGGAGATCTTCGCGATGAACATGCCCACGAACGGTGACCAGGAGATCCACCAGGCCCAGAAGAGCATGGTGTAGGCCGTGACGTATTCCTGCTCCACCGGCCCCTCAGAGGGGTTGGTGGACATCATGTCGATGAAGTTGTGGAACAGCTGCAGCACGGTGACGGGCAGCAGGTCGAAGATGAACAGCGTCGGTCCGGTGATCAGCACAAATAGGCCCAGAGCGATGACCAGACCCATGTTCGTATTCGACAGGATGCGGATGCCGCGCTTGACCCCCGAGGTCGCCGAGATGATGAAGACCACGGTGAGGATGGAGATGATCGCCACCACCACGCCGTCGCCCTCCAGGGGCTTGCCGGTGATGATCGAGGTGCCCGTGCGGATCTGCAGAGCGCCGATACCCAGGGAGGTCGCGGTGCCAAAGAGGGTGACCAGCACGGCGAAGATGTCGATGATCCTGCCCGTGACCCGGTTATTCGGGTCGGTGATTAGCGGCTCGAAGAGCGAGGAGATCAGCGGCAGGCGCCCACGGCGAAAGGCGGCATAGGCTAGCGACCCGCCGACCAGCGCGTAGACCACCCACGGCAGGGAAGCCTGGTGGAGGATCGCGGCGGTCAGCGCTGGGAACACGGCGTCCTGCGTCCCCGCTTCCACGCCAGCAAACGGTGGCGGGTTGAGGAAGTGCGTCAGTGGCTCCATCGGGCCGTAGAAGATCAGGCCGATGCCCAGGCCCGCGGCAAAGAGCATAGAAATCCAGGCGAAGGTGGAGAACTCGGGCTCGGAATCATCCGCTCCGAGCCGAATCTTGCCCGTTGGGCCAAGACCCACGACCAGCAGGAACACCAGGGCGGCGATCATGATCGTGGTGAACATCCAGCCGAAGTGCACGACCACCCACTCGCGCATCGCCCCGCCGGTCTCGGCGAGGTTTTCGGGTGCGATGATCGCCCATGCCAGCACGCCGACCGCGGCGAGGAGCGCCACGGCGAAGACCGGCTTGTTGGTTTTGAACTCCGCGTCGGTGTTTTCGACGTCGATGCCGGGGATCAGGGCCGGGTGGATGGAGCGCTCACCGCTGGAGGCCTTCGCCAGGGCGGTGCGGGCGCGCCTGGTCATCGCGGCCTGGGTTTCGCGGCGGCGGGCACGTTCCTGGTGGGCACGCTCGGCAGCTCGCTGCGCGCCGGCTGCAGCTGCTTCCTTACGCCGCTCTGCGGCTGCCTGTTCGGGCGGCAGCCCTTGGGGTTTGTCTGACATGGTGGGGCCCTTCCTCACACTTGCTCGCTGAAATGTGTAGTGATTTCGGCATAAATGCGTTCAGTGTAGTGAAGGCGGGGGCTGGCGTCCCCGAAACGCCGGTTATGAACCGGTTCTGGATTGTCGACCGGTTATGGGGCTGCGCCGGATGCTTGAACCATGCCGCAGCCGGGTGCGTGGCGCGGGCGAAGTGGCTAGCTATGAGCCCCGGCCAGTCGCGGCGCGCTGCTGTCCACACTTGGCGGGAGGGTGGATTCCTCCTGGACGCCATTGCTGGTCGCCCGGGTCGTGACGGAGCCGGTCGCGCCCTGCGCGGTGCGGTAGGTGACCTGGACGGCGCCGTCCCCGAGGCGCTGAATTCCGGTGACGGCGGTGATCAGCCGCGGTTGTGGGGAGTTCACCGGGTTGCCGTTGTGATAGAGCAGCACGGCCTCCTTCGGCCCGTTGTGCTCGCCGGCGATGTGGATCCAGGACAGCGTCTTGCAGGGGTTATAGCGGTTCGCCTTCAGCGTGTAGTGGAAGCTGCCGCCGCCAGCCATCGGGATGGTGGTGTTGTTCAGCGGTGGGGCGCTGCGGTTGCGGCAGTTGTAGTCCGGCGCGCTTGGGGCCGGCGTTCCGGGGGTGTGTGCCGCTGCGTTGCTGCGGTCGGGTTGTGGCGCGCTGTTGTGGGGCGACGCCGCCGGCTCCGGCGTGCCCCCGGCTGCCTGGTCGGTATCGCTGGCCGTGGTGGGGTTGGGGGCGGCGTCGCTGCTTGACGTGGTGGGTTCGGCGCCGCTGCTCGTCGTCGTGGGCTGAGCACTCGAGGAGTTTGCGGAGGTTTGCCCGGTGGGTTCTTCTTCCCCCGAGCCGCAGGCGGTCGCGGTGGCGAGTAGGGGGAGGGCACCCGCCAGGAAAAGCAGTTGGCGGGACCGGGATCGGGCGGGTGCTGGGTGGGCCACGATCGTCTCCTTCCTCTGGGCCTGCTGTGCAGCGGCGTTGACCACACGGCGTTAATCTCACGGGGTTGATCACGCAGTTCTGATCTCACAATGCTGATCGCACGGTGCTGAACGCGCGGGGTGGGCTGTTGTGAAGGCCAGTGTAACGGCCGGGGGTGTGGCGCGGGTATGTCAGGGCGCTCGGATGCATGGTGTTGTCTGCCGGGTGCGCTAACTTTAGGGGCATGACGAAGCCACAGAATCACCACTCTGATGACCCCGGCGCCGAGGGCGGGGACGCCTCGGGCCCGCAGCCACCGCAGTACCGTCGCCCAGGTGACATCCCAACTGCCGATGGATCGAGCCAACAGTGCGCCAATCCCTGGGCCCAGCCGGGCGTCGGCCCGTCGGCCCAGCAAGGCGCCGGCCAGTGGGGATCGCAAGGCTCCGGCCAGTGGGGACAGGCTGGCGCGGGCTATGACGCCGGCGCATCCCAGCAGTGGGCGCAGCAGAACCCTTATGGTGGCCAGGGGCAGAGCGGCCAGTGGCAGGGGCAGGGCTACGGCGCCCAGGGCTATAACAACCAGGGAAACGGTGGGCCGAACTACGGCAACCAGGGATACCCGGAGCAGGGCTACGCGGGCCCGGGCGGCCAGTGGCAGGGCCAGGGTTATGACAACCAGGGCTATCAGGAGCAGCCGGAGGAGAAGTCCAACGGGCGCAACATCCTGATCATTGTGCTGCTGGTTCTGGCTCTGCTGGCAGCCGTGGCCTTCGCGGCATTCTGGTTCACCGGCAAGCCCGGCGAGGGGAAGGGCTCCGAGCAGGCCACCGTGAGCTCGACCGAGGCTACGGATGCCCGCGGTTCCGAGGACGAGGACGCAGATGCCGATCGCGACGACAAGGACACCAACCGCGAGGACGATGACGAGGATGCCGACGATGAGGCCGACTCCCGTCCGAAGAACCCACGCCTTCCGGGGTATGCGACCCCGGTGAACAGCTCGGCGCGGGGCTCGAACCCGGGCGGCGACCTGAACAGCGTCTGGAAGTCCGGCCCGACCAGCGATAGCTTCGCCCTTGCTGTGCGCGATGCCTACGTGGACGCCTACCTGGACGGCGACGAGGACGAGTTCAACCACGTGGTCGAGGCATACAGCGATGTCACGGGCACCAGCTACACCATGAGCTGCCGCGATAACGGCGAGTACGTGCACTGCACCGGCGGAAACGACGCCAATGTCTACATCGCTTAACCGGCGCGCGGCGATCGCGGGAACCGTCCTGGCCACCGGTCTGGGGTTGGCGTCCTGCACCATTCCCACTGACCACCGGGAAGAGGAGGAATCGACCGTGGCGCAGACCGGCCCTCGCGAGTCCGTGGGGCCCAAGCCCACGCGCGGGGCGGAGCCGGGCCGGGACGGGGAGCGGCGCGGGCCGCAACCGACAGGGGAGGAGACCGCGGAGGGCGCACCCATCGACCAGGCGACACTTGAGGCGATCGTCCGGGAGGTCTCTGCCCAGTTCGGTGCACAGGTCGGTGTGAGTCTCGGCAGCGGTGCCGGGGCGCTGCAGGCCGGTCCGCTGCAGGGTGGTGCCGAGCCCGCGTGGTCGACGATCAAGGTGCCGCTAGCTATCGCCGCGCTGCACTTCGGGGGAGGGGATAACTCCGCCGCCGCCCGGGCCATTCAGTCCTCGGATAACGCCGCGGCGGAGCAGCTGTGGGCCTCGCTCGGCGGTGGGGCTGCTGCGGCCGAAAAGGTCGCGGCGGTGATCCGCGAGTACAGCGGGCAGGAGGTTTCGGTGCAGCCAACCGTCACCCGCCCGGGCTTCAGCGCCTATGGGCAGACCCGGTGGACGCTGGCGCAGCAGGCTGCCTTCGCTGCGGGCCTGGCGGAGGCAGCGGGCCAGGACCCGGCCGCCGGTGAGGTCTACCGGCTGATGGGGCAGATCATGCCGGGGCACGCCTATGGCATCGGCCAGCTGTCGGGGGCCGCCTTCAAGGGCGGTTGGGGGCCGGACGAAACCGGGGGCTATTTGGTCCGCCAGTTCGGCGTGGTGCCGGCAGGTGCGTTTGCCGGTGGCGGAGCTGGGGACGGCAGCGCCGTCGCAGCGGACGCTGTGGTGCCGATCGCGATCGCCGTGCGCGCTGCAGACGGGTCTTACGAGACCGGCCAGCAGGTGCTCAACGCGATCGCACAGAAGCTCAGCGCTGGGGTGTAACCGCGGGGGCTTAATCGCCGAAGTCGAGCCGCGGGGCCCGCGCCTCCTGGGAGTTGCCGGGCCCCAGCCCCCGGGAGGACCGGACCCAAGCGACGCCCAGCCCCGGAACGGGTGGGTTCAAGCGAGGCCCAGCCACGAATGCCCGGGCAGGCCTAGTCGGCCATCGCCTCCCACAGCTGGGCGTTGAACTCCGGCCAGCGGTCCTTGGACCAGTCGCCGAAAGGCTCGTCGGTGAGCACCACCGCGGCCAGCCCCTGGTCCGGGGCGAACCACAGGAAGGTGCCGGACTGCCCGAAGTGCCCAGCCACCGTGGCGGGCATGTTCTCGCCCATCCAGTGGGGGTGCTTCTCCCCGTGAATCTCAAAACCCAGGCCCCACGGGCACGGGGTCTGGCGCCCATAGCCAGGCACAACACCCACCAGGTCGGGGAACTGTACAGTCAGTGCCTCGGCCACGGTCTGCCCTGCGAGCAGCTTCGGGCGCAGGAACTCCTCGGTCAGGGTGGTCACCGCGGACGCCGAGGCGCTGAAGCCGTGGCCAGCGGAGCCCTCGACGGTGATCTCGATGCCCAACGGCTCGCAAATGCCAAGCCTCACGTACTCCGCGAAGGACATCTCGGTGGCCTGCTCGATGAAGCTGGCCAGCACCTCGTAGCCCGCCGAGGAGTAGATGCGCCGGGTGTGCGCCGGGCGCATCTGCCGGTGCTTCCGGAATTCGATGCCAGAGGCGTGAGAGAGCAGCTCGCGGACGGTCGGGGGCTCTTCGAAGGAGGGCACCAGCTCGGCCGGAACTTTGTCATCCAGCTCGAAGGCGCCCTCCTCGACGGCCATCAGGGTGGCGTAGGCGGTGATGAGCTTCGAGACGCTGGCCAGCTGGAAGACATGCTCCATGTCGCCGTGGGTAACGACGTCAGCCTCGCCTCCCGTGCCGTCGGCGTCGCCCCCACCCCCGAGCGTGATGGCCGCGGCCGCCACGTTGTTCACCGGCCAGTCCGCGACCTGGTTGAGCACATCCGTGATTGCGGAATCAGTCATGCTTACTCGCAAATGTCCTTTCTCGGTGCTGTCCCGTCGCCGTCTAGTTGCCCGCCCGCCGGGCCTCGATGAGCTCGGCGAATTCCTTCACCGTCATGCTGGCCTGCAGGTCCATCTCGTCGATGCGCACCCCGAACTTATCCTCAGCCTGGGTGATGATGTCGATCCGCGACAGCGAATCGATCGCCAGGTCCTCCTCGATCCGGGCATCTGGGGTGATCTCCTCCAGGGGCAGACCAGAGGCGGCCTCGATGATGCGGGCCAGCCCGGCAGCCACCCCGGCCTCCTCGGCGGGAGCCTCCGCAGCCTTGGTTTTCGCAGCGGACCCCGAAGCCTTCGCAGCGGGCTCCTCGCCAGCCGCGCCGACCGAGCCGCCGAGGGCCGCGGCGAGCTTGGCCTTCGCGTCCTCGGAGAGGCCGGATTGCGGGGCGGCAGAAGAATTCTCGGGCATTGCTTACCTTCCTGAACGTCCTAAACTTCCTGAACCTTAAGCCTTCGTCGGGTCGCCGACGTTCAGGTCCTCGGCGGCCTTGATGGCGATCTTCCGATCAATCTTCCCCTCACGAGCCAAGCTGAGCAAAGTAGCAACCACGATGGACTCGGCGTCGATGTTGAAGTACCGGCGGGCGGCGGCGCGGGTATCGGAGAAACCAAAGCCATCGGCACCCAGGTTGATGAAATCACCCGGCACCCAGCGGCGCACCTGCTCGTGCAGCGCGGTAGCGAAGTCGCTGACCGCGATGAACGGGCCGTCGTAGCCCTCCAGCACCTGCTGGATATACGGAGTGCGTGGCTCCTCGCCCGGGTTGCGCAGCTCCTCCAGCCCGGCCTCCTGGCCGTCGCGAGCCAGCTCGTTCCAGCTGGTCACGGAGAAGATATTGGTGTTGACCCCGTAGTCGGCGAGCATCTGCTTGGCGCGGATGGCCTGGCCCATGCCCACGCCGGAGGCCAGGATATTCGCGGTGTGCTCCAGCTCCTCGGCCTCGCCCGCGTCCCCGGTGATGCCCTCGTCGATGCCGACCAGCTTGTCCGCCGGGCTCCACAGGTAGATACCCTTGAGCAGGCCCTCGACGTCCAGGTTCTCTGGCTGGGCAGGCTGGTGCATCGGCTCGTTGTAGACGGTGAGGTAGTAGATGACGTCCTCGCCCTGGCCGTCGCCGTCCGGGCCGGAACCTTCGCCGTACATGCGCTGCACGCCGTCGCGCAGGATGTGGGCGATCTCGTAGGCGAACGCCGGGTCGTAGGTCACGACGGCCGGGTTGGTGGTCGCCAGAACAGGGGAGTGGCCGTCCATGTGCTGCAGCCCCTCGCCGGTCAGGGTGGTGCGCCCGGCGGTCGCGCCGATCAGGAAACCACGGCTCATCTGGTCGGCGGCTGCCCAGATGGAGTCCCCGGTGCGCTGGAAGCCGAACATCGAGTAGAAGATGTACAGCGGGATCATGGCCTTGCCGTGGGTGGCGTAGCTGCTGCCCGCGGCGATGAAGCTGCCCACGGAGCCGGCCTCGGTGATGCCCTCGTGGAGGATCTGGCCGTCCTTGGCCTCCCGGTAGCTCAGCATGAGGTCGTGGTCCACCGGGGTGTAGTTCTGCCCGTGGGTGTTGTAGATCTTCAGCGTCGGGAACCAGGAATCCAGGCCGAAGGTGCGGGCCTCGTCCGGGATGATCGGCACCAGGCGCTCGGCCATGGTCTCGTCGCGCATGAAGTCGCGCACGATGCGCACCAGCGCCATGGTGGTGGCGACCTTCTGCTTGCCGGAGCCCTTCAGCGCGCTGCGCATGGTCTCCACCTCGGGTACGGCGAGCGGCTCGAAGTGCTGGCGACGCTCCGGCAGGAAGCCGCCGAGCTCCTTGCGGCGGTTCAGCATGTACTCGATCTCCGGGGCGTCCGCGCCCGGGTGGTAGTACGGCGGCAGCTCGGGGTCCTTCTCCAGCGTCTCGTCGCTGATGGGGATGTCCTGCTTGGTGCGGAACTGCTTCAGGTCCTCGAGGCTGAGGCTCTTCATCTGGTGGGTGGCGTTGCGGCCCTCGAAGTTGTGGCCCAGGCCGTAGCCCTTGATCGTGTGCGCGAGGATGACGGTCGGCTGGTCCTTCGTCTCCATGGCGCGGGCGTAGGCGGCGTAGATCTTGCGGTAGTCGTGGCCGCCGCGGGGCAGCGCCCAGATCTCCTCGTCGCTCATGTCCTCGACGAGCTTCTTGGTGCGGGGGTCGCGGTTGAAGAAATGCTCGCGGACGTAGGCGCCGTCGTTGGCCTTGAAGGTCTGGTAGTCGCCGTCCGAGGTGTTGTTCATGACGTCGACGAGCGCGCCGTCCTTATCCTTTTCGAGCAGTTCGTCCCACTCGCGGCCCCAGATGACCTTGATGACGTTCCAGCCGGCACCGCGGAAGAAGCTCTCCAGCTCCTGGATGATCTTCGTGTTGCCGCGGACTGGCCCGTCGAGGCGCTGGAGGTTGCAGTTCACAACGAAGGTGAGGTTGTCCAGGTTGTGCAGGGCGGCCATCTGGATCGCGCCGCGGGATTCCGGCTCGTCCATTTCGCCGTCGCCGAGGAAGGCCCAGACGTGCTGTTCGGAGGTGTCCTTCAGGCCGCGGTCGTGCAGGTAGCGGTTGAAGCGTGCCTGGTAGATCGCGTTGAGTGGTCCCAGACCCATGGAGACGGTGGGGAATTCCCAGAATTCGGGCATGCCGTGTGGGTGCGGGTAGGAGGGCAGGCCGACCTCTGGCTTGGAGGCCTCCTGGCGGAAGGCGTCCAGCTGTTCTTCGCTGAGGCGGCCCTCGAGGTAGGCGCGGGCGTACATGCCGGGGGAGGCGTGGCCCTGGAAGAAGATGTGGTCGCCGCCGCCGGGGTGGTCCTTGCCGCGGAAGAAGTGGTTCAGCCCGACCTCGTAGAGGGGAGCGGCGGAGGCGTAGGTGGAGATGTGCCCGCCCACCCCGATGCCGGAGCGCTGGGCGCGGTGCACCATCACCGCCGCGTTCCAGCGGGTCCAGCGGCGGTAGCGCTTCTCCATCTCCTCGTCACCGGGGAACTCCGGTTCCATGGTGGTGGGGATGGTGTTGACGTAGTCGGTGGAGGTCAGCGGCGGCAGGGGAACGCGCTTGGCGGTGGCGCGCTCGAGGAGGCGGAGCATGAGGTAGCGGCCGCGGTCCGGGCCGGCGTTGTCGAGCAGCCCGTCCAGGGAGTCCATCCACTCCTGGGTTTCCTCCGGGTCGCTGTCGACGAGGTAGGACGCCACCCCGTCGCGGATGTTGCCGAAGTGGGTGTCCTCACCGACGCTGGGTGTGCGGCGGTCCTCGGAGTCTGATTGTGGCTTGTTGGCCATGGAGTGCCTCCTCGCTCAAGGGGTTGTTCTTCCTCCCCAGCCTACGTATTCAGGGTCGGTGGTGGGAGGGCGTGATAGGTGGCTTGGCGCGGTACGGGCACGGTACTGGCATGGCGCTGGCGATGAGTGGGCGCGGAGTGCCGCAGGCAACGTGGCGGAGCTTTATCCGCGGCGAGGGGAAGATGGGCGGGGAGAATCGTGAAAAATGTGTCCCACCTTAATGTCTGCTGTGTTAGCTTGGGTCACATTAGATGATCAGCAAGGAGCTGGTCTTGAGCTACACCAGAAAGGTTTTTCACAACAGTGGGTAACACTCCCAGCGCCCCAGTCCGCGACGAGAAAGGCTCGGAGGGACTGAATTGCGCAGAGCTGCTGGAGGTCTCCAGCGGCACGATCATTCAGGAGCTCGGCTGGGATGAGGACTGCGATTCCTCGATCAGCGAGGCCCTCGAGGACGCAATCGGCGAGGAATTGCTGGGCCCGGATACCGACGAGCTCGTTGACGTGGTGCTGTTGTGGTGGCGCGAGGAGGACGGCGACCTGGTCGACGGGCTGATGGACGCCAACCGTTCCCTGAGTGAGGACGGTCGCGTCTGGGTGCTGACCCCGGCGCCAGGCCTGAAGAACTCTATTCAGCCGGGTGAGGTCGCGGAGTCCGCGCAGCTGGGTGGCATGGTTCAGACCGGTTCGGAGCGTCTGGGGGACTGGCAGGCTGCGTGCCTGGTCGCGCGTGGTGCGAAGCGCTAGCCCTGGGCCTATTTGCCCCGCCGGGATGGCTGGGCTAATCTCTCTAGCTGTTGCGCGCTCTTAGCTCAGCTGGAAGAGCAACTGGTTTACACCCAGTAGGTCGGCGGTTCGAACCCGTCAGAGCGCACCGAGTCAAACCCTTGCGAACAGTAGGTTCGTGAGGGTTTCTTTTTATTTCACGCACATGTGACGCTGTTGCGTGGGGTTAGTGCCTGGAAAGCCGCAGCACCGTGGGGGTCGTCGGGACATCCTCGGGTGAGTCTGTGCATTGGCTGCAGTGGCGCGGCGTCCGTGGGTTCTTGAGCGTCGGGGAGGGCGGGCTAGAGTTGGTTCTCGTAAAGCGAGTCCTTGATAGCCGGCCCGTGTCGGCAGCAGGCAGGCCCGACGGGAGGAATGAACGATGGCGGTCGATCCACAGCGCGGCCAGGAGCCGAAGCGCGGCTTTCGGGCTTTTTTGACGCCGGGCTGGATCCTCTCGGCTGTTTTCGTGCTGCTGTTCACCTATTTCGCCTTCAACACCCTGGCGCCCTGGCAGCTGGGGAAGAACACCAAGCGCACGGAGTTCAACGATCGGCTCAAGGCCGCGATGGAGCAGGCCCCCGTGCCCGTCTCGGAGGTGCTCCCGGCCGAGCCTGCGAAGCCGGTGGAGGAGGCGCAGGAGTGGCGCCACGTGAGGTTGCAGGGCAAGCTGCTGCCGCAGCAGGAGGTGCTGCTGCGCAACCGCCCCGTGGAATCCGCGCCCGCCTACCAGGTCATCACACCATTCGAGACCACGGACGGCACCACGGTGCTAGTCAACCGCGGGTGGGTGCCCGCGGAGAGTCGGGATAATCGCCCGGAACTGATCGCGAAGGCCCCGGCAGGGGAGATGGAGCTGACCGGCTACGTCCGGCTCGGGGAGGGAAAGAACGACCGCGGGGTGATCGACGCGGAGGGTGCTAAGCAGACCACCCGCGTGAACGCCGAGCAGATCGGCGCGGCGACGGGCTTGACGCTGGCGCACGACTACGTGCAGCTCGACGAGCAGTCCACCGAGGCCATCACTGATCGCGCCGGGGACGCAGGGGTCGCACCGCACCCGATTCCGCTGCCCAAGATCGAGTCCGGCCCATATCTTTCCTATGGCATCCAGTGGATCGCCTTCGGCATCATCGCTCCGATCCTGCTGGGGTGGTTCATCTGGTCGGAGATCAAGGAGCGCCGCCGCGAGCAGCTGGAAAACGAGCAGCTGGCCACGGCGGGCGCTGCTGCGGGCGCGGTCTCGAACGAGGGGGAGAAGGCGGCAGTCGGTGCTGCGGGCACCGGCACCGAGCAGGCTACGGGCGCCAACGGGGTAGCGGGCGACGTCCTCACCGAACCGTCGCGGGAGACTCAACGCCAGGAGACACAGCGGCAGGAGGACGCGATGGCCGCCCGTTACGGCAAGGCGGCCAAACGACGCGGCTTCGGCTGGAATCAGCCGGGAGACGGCGAGCGTTTCTAGCTCACCGCGACTGCCGCGACGTCCTGAGGCCTCGCTAGTTCTCCTGCTCGTCGAGGATCGACTCGATGAACTCGACGATGCCCGGCACGGCGGCCTCGATTTCCTCAGCGGCATTCGCGAAGTCCGCCTCGGTGCCATAGTAGGGGTCCGCGACTTCGGGGTGCGGGCGATCCACGGTCACGCTCGCGGGGTCGAAAGCGCGGTAGAGGTGGATCTTCTGCGGGTCCACGCCCCGGCGCTTCAGGCCCGTGACATGCCCCTTATCCATCGCGAGGAAGATATCCGCGGCCTCGTGTTCCGGCCCGAAGGTCGCAGCGACGTGCTCGGCACCGTCGTAGCCCTGATCGGCCAGCTGCTTGACTGCCCGCGGGTCCGCGCCATCCCCGACGTGCCAATCGCCCAGGCCGCAGGAGCTGACGGTGATGTTGTGCAGGCGGGGGTCGCCGCTCTTCGCCAGCGCGTCCGCCAGCATGATTTCTCCCATCGGGGAACGGCAGATGTTGCCGGTGCACACGACGGTGATCAGGGACAACGGGTGGGGCGCGTCAGGGTCAGGCATAGCTTCCTTTGGTGCTTCTCGGTTCGTGGAGCTGCGCGCTCAGCAGGTTCATGGCGGCGGATTCTCGCCGCGCGTGTCACGAGCTTCAGCGCTGCTCAACGATGCTTTTGAGCTCTTCCGGGGTGTTGGCAATCAGGGGGACCTGGGCCAACTCTTGCTGACTACCATAACCCCAGTTCACCAGCACGCAATCTATCCCCTGGCTCTTAGCACCCTGCGCGTCGTGTTTGCGGTCGCCGATCATCAGGAACTGGGAGGGGTCCGTTTCGTGCTCGGCGTTGATGAGTCCCATGACGTAGGCGACGACGTCCTCCTTGTGCTGTCGCGGTCCGCCGTCATCTTCGGCGGTTCCGAGGTAGTCGAAGTACTCCAGCAGCCCGAAGTGCTTCAGTGCGCGTAGGGAACCGGAGTAGGACTTGGACGTCGCGGTGGCCAGGATGTGGCCCTCCTCCCGCCAGGTGGACAGCAGTTCCGGGATGCCGGGGAAGAGGGCGGAATCCAGCCAGCCGCCGTTGGACTGGTGCTCGCTGTAATCGGCCATGACTGTGTCGACCTGTTCGGCAGGCACGCCTGCAGCGGCGATGGAGTCCCGCATCGGGGGACCGGGCAGCCCGCGGAGGAAATCCTCGTCCGGGATGGCGTACCCGTGGGTGCTCAGCGCGTGGATGAAGGAGGCGCGGATGCCGGGGTAGGAGTCGATGAGGGTGCCGTCGACGTCGATAAGCAGGATCTTTCTCATGCCCTCCACTGTGCCATTGCAGTGTGGTCACTGTGCCATCGCAGCGTGACCGCTGTGCCAGCTCGGTGGAAGCACTGTGCCAGCTCGGTGTTCCTGGTGCGGGGCGAGCGGTGGGAGGACGTCCCGGCGCGGTAGGGCGGTGGGTGGATCGGGTGGGGGAGTAGACCGGATACAGCGGGGGTTCGGACGGGATACAGTGGAAAACAATTCCGGGCCGCCCGGCCCGGGTCACTCAAGCCACCAAGGAGCGTGATCCCGCGTGACGACCACCGCGAGTAACCCCCAGACCACCTCGGATGCTGCGCAGCTGACGGTGGGCCAGGTTGTCGCCTGCCTGGAGGAGGCCTACCCGCCGAAGCTGGCGGAGTCCTGGGACGCGGTTGGTCTGATCTGCGGGGACCGTGCCGAGCCCGTGGCCAAGGTGGCCTTCGCGCTGGACTGCACCGATGAGGTCGTGGATGCCGCGATCGACTCGGGCGCGGACATGCTGGTGGTCCACCACCCGCTGCTGCTGCGCGGGGTCACCGGGGTTCCGGCGGATCACCCGAAGGGCCGGATCGTGCACAAGCTGATCCGCAACCGGGTCGCGCTCTTCGCCGCGCACACGAACGCTGACTCGGCGCGCCCTGGTGTCAACGATGTGTTGGCGGAGCTGCTCGGGGTTCGCGCGGGTCGCCCGTTGCGTCCGATCCCGAACCCGATCGACAAGTGGGGTTTCACGGTTCCGGTGGATTCCGCGGAGGCGGTGAAGCAGGCAATTTTCGACGCCGGCGCGGGCGTGGACGGGGACTATTCGGAGGCCTCCTTCGAATTCCGCGTCACCGGGCAGTTCCGCCCAGGTGACGCGGCCAGTCCGCACATCGGGTCCCGCGGCGAGCTGGAGCGGGTGGCCGAGCTGCGCGTTGAGTTCGTCGCCCCAGCCCACCTGCGGGAGAAGGTGCGGGCAGCCCTGCTGCGCGCCCATCCCTACGAGGAGGTTGCCTATGACGTGGTGGAGAGCCACGCCGGGGACCTGGGGGAGCAGGGCCTGGGCATCGGCCGGGTCGGCGAGCTCGACGAGCCGATGACGCTGCGCCAGTTCACCCAGCGGGTGGCTGACCGGCTGCCGTCGACGGTCTGGGGCGTGCGTGCGGCCGGCGACCCGGAGAAGATGATCCACACGGTCGCGGTGGCAAGTGGCGCGGGCGATAGCTTCCTGGGCACCATCGCGCGCATGGACGTGGACTGCTTTCTCACCTCCGATCTGCGCCACCACCCGGTGGACGAGCACCTGCGCGCCGGGGGTTGCCCGGTGATCGATACCGCGCACTGGGCCAGCGAGTACCCGTGGTGCGCAGCGGCGGCCGCGTTGGTGGGCCAGAAGCTGGGCGTGGACACCGAGGTGCTGGAGCAGCGCACGGACCCGTGGACGCTGCACGAGGCCAGCACGGGCGGCTTCGAGCAGCGCCGCTAGCGACTGGCGCGCCCCGCGTGTCAGCGGTGCGGCGGTGAATAGCGGCTCAACGTTAGTGGTGGAGTAGGGAAGGCAAGGCAGCGGAAGATATGGGAGGCAACATGCGCTTGAGCGTGGAATGCGATGGCGGTTCGCGCGGCAATCCGGGGCCGGCGGGTACTGGCTCGTCGGCGAAGGACGCCGCGGGGGCGGAGGTCGGCTGTGTGTGGCAGTTCATCAAGCACGCCACCAATAACGTCGCGGAGTACCAGGGGCTGATCAACGGGCTGAACTTGGCGGTGGAGATCGCGGGTCAGCAGGGCGTGAAGCCGGGGAGCCTGAGCGTGGATGTGCGCATGGACTCCAAGCTCGTGGTGGAGCAGATGTCCGGCCGGTGGAAGATCAAGCACCCGGACATGAAGCCCCTGGCCCAGGAGGTTAAGCGCATCGAGGGCCAGCTGGCGCAGGTGAGCTACACCTGGGTGCCGCGTGCCCAGAACGCGCGCGCCGATGAGCTGGCCAACCGCGCGATGGACGACCGCGAGGGTGGCCGGTGGATCGACGATGAGCTGGCCACAGCTGGGGCTGTGGCGGCTGCATCCCAGGCCGACAACGCGGAGGGCACGGACATGCTCTTCGACCTCGACCAGCCGTCGGACGAGGCCGCCGACACCACACGGAATAACTCAGTGCAGCGAAAGAAGGCGGAGACGCAGGGCGAGGCGGCGCAGGACGACCCAGCGCAGCGCGCCGAGCAGCCCGTCGAAGGCGAGGACGAGCAGCAGCCGGCCGGGGTCTCACCCACCGCGTGGATGGGCAAGACCGAACCCACAACCCTGCTCCTGCTGCGCCACGGCCAGACCGAGCTCAACCGTGACGGCAAGTACTCCGGCCGCGGTAACCCGGAGCTCACCGACCTGGGCAAGAAGCAGATCGCGCACGCCGCCCGCCACATCAGCGAGCGCGGCGACGTCGACGTCATTCTGAGCTCGCCGTTGGGCCGCTGCCAGGAGACCGCACGGGCCGCCGCCGAGGCGCTGGGCGTGGGCAAGGACGCGATCACCACGGACGAGGCCATCATCGAGATGGACTTCGGCACCTGGGAGGGCCGTCGCTTCGTCGAGATCCAGGAGGACCACCCGGAGGAGCACCGCGAGTGCTTCAACTACGCCACGGCCGCTCCCCACGGCGGGGAGTCCCCGGAGCAGGTCTACCGGCGGGTCTCCGAGTTCGTGGATCGCGTCATCGCCGAGTACCCGGGCAAGACGGTGCTGGTGGTCACCCACATGATGCCGATCAAGTCGGTGCTGCGTCGGGCGCTGGGCACCGGCGGGGAGATCTACCGCAGCCTGCACCTGGACGTGGCCAGCCTCTCGGTCGCGGACTTCCTGCCGAACGGGGCGGGCGTGGTCCGGTTGGTCAACGAATCTCATTACCTCGGCTAGCGGCCTGGGGGTTAGACTTAAGGCTTGTCGAGGCGGCCGGGTGGCTGCGGCGCGGTGGAACCACCGGCCGGTTTTTGCCGGCGGGTCAGGCCCCGCGTCGAGGAAAGTCCGGACTCCACAGAGCACAGTGGTTGCTAACGGCAACCCAGGGTGACCTGCGGGCAAGTGCAACAGAAAGTAGACCGCCCGCCCACCGCTTTTGCGGGTTGTGGCGGGTGAGGGTGAAAGGGTGCGGTAAGAGCGCACCAGCGTGGCAGGCGACTGTCGCGGCTAGGTAAACCCCACTGGGAGCAAGGTCAAGGAGCCGCACGGCCCCGTCCGTCGCAGGGCGGGGCGTGCGTGCGTTGTCTGAGGGCTGCTCGCCCGATGAAGGACAGGTGGACTGCTTGAGGCGCCCAGCAATGGTGCGTCCAGATGGATGGTCACCTCGTGCCACCCCTCGTGGGTGGCATCAGACAGAATCCGGCTTAGAGGCCGCCTCGACACTCACACTTTGCAACTACACTGGTGGGAAGTATCAACCCGAAAGGATGGGTGGAACCCATGGCAGAAGAAAAGTGGTACTTCGACACCAAGACCGGTGAGGTCACCAAGGGCAAGGCCAGCGGCTGGGATACCCGCATGGGCCCCTATGACTCCGAGGAGGCCGCCCGCCAGGCGCTGAGCACCGCGCAGCAGCGCACCGAGGCCGCCGATGCTTATGACGAGCAGGACGACTGGGATAACGAGGACTAAGCCCCGGCTTTCCGCATAGTTCATGAGCAGCACCGAACACAGCACCAGCGAGCACGGCAGCACCAGCGAATACGGCACCAGCGAGCCCCGCAGCACCAAGCACGGCACCGCAGAAAAACCGGACCTGAGCGGACTCACCTCCGCCGAGGTCGATGAACGCACCCGGGCGGGAAGAACAAACAAGGCCACCCGAACCACGGGGCGCACAACCTGGGAGATCATCCGCGCGAACGTCTTCACCCGCATCAACGCGATGCTGGGCGTGCTGTGCGTGATCGTGCTGGCCACCGGCTCCTGGATCAACGCCGCCTTCGGCCTGTTGATCATCGCGAACTCCGCGGTCGGCATCATCCAGGAGCTCCGCGCGAAGCGGACCCTGGAGAATCTCAAGATCCTCTCCGAGTCCCGGCCCCGCGTCATCCGCGACGGCGAGGAACGGGAGGTCGCCCAAAGCGAGATCGTCGAGGGGGATTTGATCCGCGTCGGTTCCGGCGACGAGATCGTGGTCGACGGTCCGCTGCTGTCCGGCTCGCTGTCCATGGACGAATCCCAGCTCACCGGGGAGGCTGACCCGGTGCGGCACAACCCCGGCGACGAGCTGCTTTCCGGTTCCTTCGTCAAACACGGTAGTGGTGTCTTCCGTGCGGAGAAGGTGGGTGGGGAGTCCTACGCCGCCCGTCTGGCTGCCGAGGCCAGCGACTTCTCGCTGACCGATTCGGTGCTGATGAGCGGCATCAACTCCATCCTGCGGGTGATTACCTGGCTGCTGATCCCCACCGGTCTGCTCACCATTTTCACGCAGCTGACCCGCACGGACGCCCCGATCCGGGAGTCGATTCTCTCTATGGCCGCGGCCCTGGTGCCGATGGTGCCCGAGGGCCTGGTGCTGATGACCTCCATCGCCTTCGCGGTGGGCATCGTGCGCTTGGGCAAGTACAAGGCCCTGGTCAACGAGCTGGTCGCCATCGAGGGTCTGGCCCGCGTGGACACGATGTGTACGGACAAGACGGGCACGCTGACCAGCAACGAGATGGAGTTGGAGGCGGTTGTCGACGAACGGGGCGGCGACGCTGATGCTGAGACCTTGCGCGACCTGCGCCGCCTCTTCGCCTCCCAGTCGGATCTGAATAACACGGCCGAGGCGATCGTCCAGGGGCTCGACGAGTGGGCCGAGCGCCCCGCCGAGGAGGAGGGCGCCGAGGCCGCCGACTCCTCCCAGCCCCAGTCCTCCCAGCCCCACGCCTTCGAGGGCAGCGAGATCCCGTTCTCCTCGGCCTATAAATTCTCCGGTTTTCGTGTGGCGGATGGCCCGACCTTCGTGCTGGGAGCTCCCGACGTCCTCCTGGATCAGGGCACCCCGGCCGCCGACGTCGCGGCGAAGGAGGAGGCCGATGGGCGCCGCGTCCTGGCCTTCGGCCGCGCGCTGGACGAGGTCGAGGACCCGGACGAAGACGGCGCGAACGTCACCACCCCTGAGCTCGGCGACCCGGTGCTGATCGTCCTGCGGCAGAAGCTGCGCCCCGATGTGGCCGAGACGCTGGCGTACTTCGAGCACGAGGGCGTGGACGTCAAGATCATTTCCGGCGATAACCCCGGCTCCGTCGCCGCGGTCGCGAAGGAGGCCACCGGCGAGCAGCTGAGCTCCATCGACGCCCGTGAGATCGCGCCGGAGGACATGGAGCAGGCCGTTCTGGAATCTGAGGTCTTCGGCCGGGTCAAGCCCGAGCAGAAGCAGGCGATGGTCGAGGCCCTCCATGCTCGCGGCCGCACCGTCGCGATGACCGGCGACGGCGTCAACGACGTGCTGGCGCTGAAGAAGGCCGACATCGGCGTGGCGATGGGCTCCGGCTCCGCTGCGACCCGCAGCGTGGCGCAGTTGGTGCTGCTCAACGACCGCTTCTCCTCGATGCCGCACGTCATCGCCGAGGGGCGCCGGGTGATCGGCAATATCGAGCGGGTGGCGAACCTCTTCCTCACGAAGACCGTCTACTCCGTGGTGCTGGCGATGGTCGTGGCGGTGGCGGGCGTGACCTTCCCCTTCCAGCCGATCCACGTGACGATCACGGGCTGGTTCACCATCGGCATCCCCGCGTTCATCCTCTCCCTGGCGCCGAATACGGAGCGCCCGAAGGATGGTTTCGTCCGCCGCGTGCTGTCCCTGGCGATCCCGGGCGGGGCGATCGTGGGCCTGGGCTCGGTGATCATGTGGCTCGTGATCTACCCAGGTGATGGGGCGAGCGTGACCGAGCAGCGGCAGGCGGGCACGGCGGTGCTGCTGGCGCTGATCATCATGGGGCTGTGGGTGCTAAACATCGTGGCCCGCCCGATGAAAACGTGGAAGTGGGCGCTGTGGTTCGGCTGCATCGGCGGCTACCTGGTGCTCTTCCTGATCGCCCCGATCCGCGAGATCGTGCTGCTGGATATCGGCAATACGCGCCTGATGATCACCGGCGCGGTGGTGGGGCTATGTGGCGCCGTGGTGATCGAGTTCTCCCAGTTCCTGGCCCGCCGTTTCCTCCTCCGCCAGGATTAAGGACGTCGCGAGCCACGCTAAAAATCGGCGCTGACTGATCCGGCTGGGCAGGCGTGGGATCTTTGCTCCGGTCAGGGGCTGGGCAACGCAAAACGCCGCCCGCCGGGGCCGTGGCTGGCCCAGGTGGCGACGTCCTAACAGAAAGAGTGAGTAGCTAGAAGCAATGCTCCTCGGCGGGGAAGGTGCCCTCGGCGACCTCGCGCTTATAGGAGGCGGCGGCATCCGTCAGGGACCCGCCGACCTGGGCCCACTGCTTGGCGAACTTCGGGCGGTGACCATGTTCTGGCAGGGCGACCATGTCGTGCCAGACCAGCACCTGGGCGTCGGTGTCCGGGCCTGCGCCGATGCCGATGGTGGGGATGGGGAACTGCTCGGTGGCCTGCTTCGCGACGTCCGCGGGCACCATTTCCAGCACGACCATCTCGGCGCCCGCCTCGGTGACGGCGGCCATGTCATCCAGCAGCTGGGCGGCGGAATCCCCGCGACCCTGGACCTTGAAGCCGGAGAGCTGGTTGACGGACTGCGGGGTGAAACCGATGTGCGCGCAGACCGGGATACCGGCCTCGGTCAGGGCCTTGATGCGGGGCGCCATGCGGCGGCCACCCTCGATCTTGATCATCGCGGCACCGGAGCGGCGCATCATCTCGGCGGCGCTCTTCACACACTGCTCATCGGAGGCCTCGTAGGTGCCAAAAGGCAGGTCGGCGATGACCAGGGCGTTGCCGGCGCCGCGGACCACGCCGGCGGCGAGGAAGATCATCTCCTCCATGCTGACCTGCTGGGTCTGGTCATAACCGAAGACCACATTGGCCGCGGAGTCGCCGACCAGGAGGCATTCCACGCCCGCCTCGGCGAAAGCTGCGGCTGTGGAGTAGTCATATGCGGTGAGCATCGCCCATTTCTCGCCGCTGGCCTTGCGCGCCGTGAGGTCGGAGATGCGAACTTGCTTGGTGGGAACCATGTACCCACGCGGGGAATCCTGTCGAGCCATGAATGTGATTGTGCCAGAAGCACCCTGGGCGTGTCCGGGCTAGTGCCTAAGATGGGGGACATGAGCAGCCAACAGGAATTCGTCCTCCGCACCCTTGAAGAACGCGATATCCGCTTCGTCCGCCTCTGGTTCACTGACATTCAGGGCTACCTGAAGTCCGTGGCCGTGGCTCCCGCCGAGCTGGAGGGGGCGTTCACGGAGGGGATTGGTTTCGATGGTTCCGCGATCGAGGGCTTCTCGCGGGCCTTCGAGGCGGACACGATCGCCCAGCCGGATCCCTCAACTTTCCAGATCCTGCCCTTCGGTGCGGAACAGGACGGCTACCTCTCCGCCCGCATGTTCTGCGACATCACGATGCCGGATGGGCAGCCATCCTGGGCGGACCCGCGGCAGGTGCTGCGCCGCCAGCTGGCGAAGGCCGCGGAGGATGGCTTTAGCTGCAATGTTCACCCGGAGATCGAGTTCTTTCTGGTGAAGTCCATCGACACCGACGGCCAGCCGCCGGTGCCCGCCGATAATGGCGGCTACTTCGACCAGGCGGTGACGGATAATGCGCCGAACTTTAGGGCCGAGGCGATTAATTCCCTGGAACAGATGGGTATTCCGGTGGAGTTCTCGCACCACGAAAACGGCCCGGGCCAGCAGGAGATCGACCTGCGCTTCGCGGATGCGCTCGCGATGGCGGACCACGTGATGACCTTCCGCTACCTGATCAAGCAGGTCGCGCGGCGCAATGGGGTGCGGGCGACCTTCATGCCCAAGCCCTTTAGCCAGTACCCGGGCAGCGCGATGCACACCCACATTTCCCTGTTCGAGGGGGAGGATAACGCCTTCCACGACCCGGACGACGAGTTCCGGCTCTCTGCCACCGCGAAGAGCTTCATCGCGGGGATCCTGGAGCACGCCCCGGAGTTCACCGCGGTGACGAACCAGTGGGTGAACTCCTATAAGCGCATCTCCTATGGCGAGGAGGCACCGCGTGCGGCGAGCTGGGGCGCGTCCAACCGCTCGGCGATGGTGCGCATCCCGATGTACACCCAGCACAAGGCGGCCACGCGCCGGGTGGAGATCCGCTCCCCGGACTCCGCGATGAACCCGTACCTGGGCTACGCGGTGATGTTGGCCGCGGGCCTGAAGGGCATTCGCGAGGGCTACGAGCTGCCTGCCCCGGCGGAGGAGGATGTGTCCCTGATGACGCGCCGCGAGCGCATCGCCGCCGGCTTCAAGGATCTGCCGACGGACCTGGATTATGCGCTGCGGAAGATGGAGCGTTCGGAAATGGTGGCCGAAGCGCTCGGCGAGCATGTCTTCGAGTTCTTCCTGCGTAATAAGTGGCAGGAATGGCATGCCTACCAGTCCCAGATCTCCCCGTGGGAGCTGCGCCACCACCTGGAGTTCTAGGCCCAGCGGGTAGCCGGGTTCTGTTCTGGCTACCCGGCGCGGCCTCCGGTTTCACGGTGAGGCCGAAAGGTATGCGCCCAGCCCGCCGCCATCGATGTTTTTAAAGAAGTGAGTGTTCTATGACTAGGTCGCAGGGGCTTCCCCGCACCTCCCGTTCCGACGTCCCGTCCCCGCGGGTGCTGGGTCTGCGCCGCGAGCGCGCGGTGGAGGACCTGGAGATGCTGGGCTGGACCGGGCCGGAGCACACCTCCCTGTTGTGGACGCTCGCGGCCGCCGGCAGCCCGGATCTGGCGCTGAATAACTTCGTGCGGCTGGTCGAAGCACTCCGGGCGGCGGAGGAAGACGGTGGCCTGCCAGTGCCCGGCGCGGCACACCCGGAGTCCGTGGCCGCTGCTGCAGCTGCCCAGGCCGGGGCAGATGGGGGCCAGGGTGGGACAGACACAGGGCAGGGCGCGGGACGTTCCGGCCAGCAGGACGCCGCGCAGGCCGACGCCTCCCAGGTCGACCCAGCGGCGGGCGTGCCGGTGGGCCAGGTCGCCCAGTTCACGGATGCGAAGGCGGCCACCCTGCTTGCAGCGGTGGAGGAGAATCCCAACTTCCGGCGCCGCCTCTTCGCCCTGCTCGGGGCCAGTACCGCGTTGGGCGATCACGTGGTGGCCAACCCCGGCACCTGGGTGGATCTGGCCGCCCCGATGCCCAGCCGCCAGGAAATGATGGACGCGATGCTCGCCGCGGTGGGGGCCACGCCGGTCGACGGGGCCGGTGAGTTGACCTTCAAGGCGGCGATCACCGGTAGCGAAGCGGACTCGGCGCTGATGGTGGCCTACCGCAACCTGCTGGCCAGGGTGGCGGCCATCGACCTGGCGTCCACGATGGTGGAGCGCGGCCACACCCCGCCCAAAGCCCTGGACTTCGAGGCCCTTTCCCTGGCACTCACGGATGCGGCGGACGCGGGGCTGACCGCGGCCCTCGCGGTGGCCTGCAGCACGGTCTATGGCAAGCCGGGAGCGGAGAACGAAAAGCAGCCCGCCCGGCTGGCGGTGCTGGCGATGGGCAAGTGCGGCGCCCAAGAGCTGAACTACATCTCGGACGTGGACGTCATCTTCGTCGCCGAACCCGCGGACGCCCGTGCGATGCGCTGGGCGGGTGAGTTCATCAACATCGGCAGCCGCGTGTTCTTCGAGGTCGATGCGGCCCTACGCCCGGAGGGCAAGCGGGGCGCGCTGGTACGCACCCTGGATTCGCACGTGAACTACTACCGGCGCTGGGCCAAGACCTGGGAGTTCCAGGCCCTGCTCAAGGCCCGCCCGATGAGCGGGGATCTGGAACTCGGGAGGGACTACTGCGAGGCCATCGCCCCGATGGTGTGGTCGGCGGCTGAGCGGGAGGACTTCGTGCCGGACGTGCAGGCGATGCGCCGCCGCGTCATCGAGAACGTGCCCGCCGACATCCGCAGCCGCGAGCTGAAGCTGGGGGAGGGCGGCCTCCGCGACGTGGAGTTCGCCGTCCAGCTCCTGCAGCTCGTCCACGGCCGCACCGACGAGAACCTGCGCGTCTCCGCCACGGTCACAGCCCTGCGCCAGCTCGTGGACGGCGGCTACGTGGGCCGCGAGGACGGCCAGGTGCTGATCCGCTGTTATGAGTTCATGCGCCTGTTGGAGCACCGCCTGCAGCTGCACCGGCTGAAGCGGACCCACACGCTGCCGGAGGAGGACGACGTCCAGGAGCGGCGCTGGCTGGCCAAGACCTCCGGCCGCGTGCGCTCCACGGACGCTTCGGGGAATCAGCGTTCCCTGGTGGAGCAGCTGGAGTCGGATGTCCGCCAGTCCGCGCTGCAGATCCAGAACCTGCACCGGAAGCTGTTCTACCGCCCGCTGCTCTCCTCGGTGGTGGGGATGGACGCCGACGCCGTCCGCCTGTCCCCGGAGGCGGCGAAGCGCCAGCTGGCTGCGTTGGGTTACGAAAGCCCGCAGCGTGCCTTCGAGCACCTGCGCGCACTGGCCGATGGCACGACCCGCAAGCACAAGCTGCAGGCGATCATTCTGCCCAGCCTGCTGGAGTGGCTGTCCGCCACGGTCGACCCCGATGCTGGGCTGTTGGCCTACCGGAAGCTCTCGGAGGCGGCGATGGATCGCTCCTGGTTCCTGCGCCTGCTGCGCGACGAGAACATCGTGGGCAAGCGCCTGATGTTTCTGCTGGGAACCTCGCCTTTCCTGGCGGACCTGCTGCTGAATTCCATTGATTCGGTCAAGCTGCTCTCGGATGGGGCGAAGGGGCCAAAGCTGCTGGACCGGGAGCCCGCGGTGGTGACTCACTCGCTGGTCGCGGCGGCGAATCGGCAGCGGGACCCGGATAAGGCGATCGGTGTGGCCCGCGCGCTGCGCCGGGCGGAGCTCTCCCGCATCGCGGCCGCCGATCTGCTCGGCCTGATGAGCGTGGAGGAGGTCTGCGTGTCCCTGTCCTGGGTCTGGGATGCGGTGCTGGAAGCGGCCCTGCAGACCGAGATCCGGGCCTGGGAGGATGAGCACCAGACCAACGCCCCGGCCACGATCTCGGTGATCGGGATGGGGCGCTTGGGTGGCGCGGAGCTGGGGTACGGCTCGGACGCGGACGTCATGTTCGTCGCCGAACCCGTCGAGCAGGACGGCGACGGCACGAACGGAGCCGAGGCCGCCGAGGGCAAGAAGGACGCGGGCGTCGGGAAGGACGGCGCTGACGTCGAGAAGACGGGCGGGGATAACAGCGGCGCGGAGAAGCAGGGGAGCAGCGCCGACGCTGCGGGTAGCGATGCCAGTGCAGTGGACCCGCTGAAGTGGGCGATCACGGTCTGCGAATCCGTACGCCGCCGCCTGGGCAAGCCCTCCCAGGACCCGCCGCTGGAGGTGGACAGCAACCTACGGCCGGAGGGCCGCAACGGCGCGCTGGTGCGCACCCTGGCCAGCTACGAGCGCTACTACTCCGAGTGGGGCGAGACCTGGGAGCTGCAGGCGCTGCTGCGCGCCACCTGGATCGCCGGTGACAAAAACCTCGGCATGCGCTTTCTGCGGATGATCGACCAATTCCGCTACCCGGCGGGTGGGGCGACGTCCAAGCAGGTCAGCGAGGTCCGCCGCATGAAGGCGCGCGTGGACTCCGAGCGCCTGCCCAAGGGCGCGGATAAAAACCTGCACACCAAGCTCGGCCGCGGCGGGCTTACGGACGTGGAGTGGACCGCCCAGCTACTCACGATGCAGCACTGCGATAAGGAGCACCTGCGCAACACCTCCACCCTGGGCGTGCTGAGGGAGATGGCAGCCGAAGAGCTGATCAGCGAGGCCGACGCCCTGACGATGCGGGAAGCGTGGATCACCGCCACGAAGGCCCGCAACGCGCTCGCCCTGGTCCGCGGCAAGCGTAAGGACCAGCTGCCGGGGTCCGGCAAACCGCTGGCCCAGGTGGCAGCGGCAGCTGGCTGGCCGATCGAGGAGTCCCAGGAGTTCCTGGACGACTACCTGAAGAAGACGCGCCGGGCGCGCACGGTCGTGGACCGGGTGTTCTGGGGCGAGGACATCGTTGAGGACGCCGAGGGCAGCGAATTCGACCACATGGACCAGCTGGACTGGGGTGCGGACCACCACCCGGAGGACTCCCGCGCCTTCGGCATTGGCGACCACGTCGAGCTGGACAAGGTTCTCAACAGCGACATGCTGGACCGCGATTGGGCTGCCGACCGCCGCGACGAGGTGGTGCGGGCCTTCCGCGGGCGCCGACCGCGGTTGTAGCGGGGGCGCCGTCCGCCGAGCCCGGTCCGCTGAGCACGTCCGCACCAGTACCGCGCCGGCCTTACCGGCACGGCACTGCCCGCCAGCGCCGCGCTGCCCGTCGATCGAGAACCGGGGACCCCGGAAGCCCCGCATACCCCCGAGGATTACCTACTTCGGGGGATGTATAGCGCCCCGATGCGGGGATTGTTCACTGTCAATTAACCCATCTGGGGGATGGAAACCTAAACTGTGCCCTGATCCCGCCCATAATCTGGGCGATTACCCATAAACCCAGCAGGAGTATTCGTGAACCGGATCCCCCTTATTGTCAGACTGATCGCGGGCATCGTGATCGGCATCGTGGTCGGCGCGATCTGCCGCTCCGCGGATGTCGAGTGGCCGATCCGCGCGTTCGCCACCTTTAACCAGATCTTCGGCACTTTCCTGAGCTTCGTGATCCCGCTGATCATCTTCGGCTTCATCGCCCCGGGCATTGGTTCCCTGGGGCGCGGTGCGGGCAAGCTGTTGGGCCTGTCCCTGGGTGTTGCCTACAGCTCGACGGTCATCGCCGGTCTGCTGGCGCTGCTGACCTCCTTCGGTCTGTTCCGCTTCCTGCTGGACGGCGCCCAGGGGCTGATGGAAACCGATAACCCGGAGGACGCCCTCGTCGAGGCGTATACGAGCATCGAGATCCCGCCGGTGATGGACGTCATGACCGCGCTGATCCTCGCCTTCGTCGTCGGCCTGGGGATGACCCGTCTGAGCGATCGCACGATGTACCAGCTGACGGATGATTTCCGCCAGATCATCGAGCGCCTGCTGAGCTCCGTGGTGATCCCGCTGCTGCCGTTCCACGTGATGGGCGTGTTCGGCAACCTGACCTACGCCGGCGTGGTGGCGAACATCCTCGCTGTCTTCGCGAAGGTCTTCATCATGGTGCTGGTCCTGCACTGGGTCATGCTGGTCTTCCAGTACTGCATCGCTGGTGCGGTCTCCAGCAAGAATCCGTTCACGATGCTGCGCACGATGCTGCCGGCGTACGTCACCGCGCTGGGCACCCAGTCGTCTGCGGCCTCCATCCCGGTCACCCTGCGCTCGGCGAAGAAGGCGGGCCTGCACCCACGCTTCGCGGACTTCCTGATCCCGCTGAACGCCAATATTCACCTCTCCGGCTCCATCATCACCATCACCTCCTGCTCCATGGCCGTGTGGGCACTGGCGCACGGTGAGATGATCTCCGTCGGCCAGATGATCCCGGTCATCCTGGTGCTGGGCATCATGATGGTCGCCGCCCCGGGCGCCCCGGGTGGTGCGGTGATGACCGCGCTGGGCGTGCTGGAGTCCATGCTGGGCTTCGACCAGCCGATGCTGACCCTGATGATCGCCCTGTACCTGGCGCAGGATTCCTTCGGCACCGCCGCGAACGTCACCGGCGATATGGCCGTGGGCCGTGTGGTCCAGGGCCTGGCATCGCGGGTCAAGGGCATCGAGATTCCGGAGGACGATCCGGAGCTGCAGGGCGCTGGCGCTGCCGCAGCTGCTGAGAATGAGGAGCGCGACGCGTAAACCGTGACTTCTGCCAGTAACAGCCCCATTCCCACCACCGTGACCCCACGGGCGGTGGGAATTTGGGTTACGGGTGTTCTCGTCTACGTCATGGCGGTGCTGGGGCGCACCTCCCTGGGCGTGGTCAGCGTGGACGCCCTCGACCAGTTCCAGATCAACGCCGGGCAGTTGGCGGTGTTCACCACCGTGCAGCTGGCGACCTACGCCTTCGCCCAGATCCCCGCGGGCCTGCTGGTGGACCGGCTGGGGCCGCGGAAGATGATGCTCTACGGGGCGGTGCTGATGGCTGTGGGCCAGGTGCTGCTGGCGTTCACGACGAGCTTCCCGGTGGCTGTGGCTGCCCGTGTGCTGGTGGGTGCGGGGGACGCCACCGCGTTCCTGTCCGTCATGCGGATCATTCCTGCCTGGTTCCCGCTGCGCACAGCGCCACTGTTCGGTCAGGCCACCGGGGCGGTGGGGCAGTTGGGGCAGTTCCTCTCCGCGGTGCCTTTCCTCGCGCTGGTTGGTTCCGCGGGCTGGAGCATCGGGTTTGTGTCCCTGGGCGCGGTGGGGTTGCTCGTAGGGATCGTGGCCTTCGTCGTCGTGTGGGATACGCCGGGTGAGCTGGCGAGCGGCCGGCGCGGCGGCGTCGAAAACCAAGAAGACGGACCGGGCCCCTCGCCGATGGTGGCGGTGAAGTACGCGCTGGGCAACCGCACCGCCTGGCACGGCTTCTTCATCCACTGGTCGGGGCTGTCCCTGCTGGTGGTGTTCACCCTGCTGTGGGGCATGCCGATCATGACGCTGGGCATGGGTATGGATAAGCCCACCGCCGGGTGGGCGATCTCCGCCTCTACGCTCGCGATGGCGGTCTGTGGGGTGCTGGTGGGGTTTCTGTCCGCCCGGTTGGGGCGGTCGCGGTGGAAGGCCATCGTGGTGGGGACGTCGTTGGGTGCGGCCGCGTGGCTGCTGTTCTTCATTTCCCCGGAACCGCGGACGGCCGCTGCGGCGTTCGTGATGAACGTGGTAATGGGGGTGGTCTCGCCGCTGGCAAATATCGGTTTTGACTCGGTGCGCGAGGAGTGCCGGCGTGAGTTTGTGGCCACTGCGACGGGGCTGGCGAACATGGGTGGTTGGCTGGCCGGGATGGCCGCGAACCAGGCGATGGGGATCTACCTGACGCTGGCTGCTCCGAACGGGGATTACACCTGGGCGGAGTTCCGCTTCGGCTGGTTCGTGGTGCTCGGCGTGTGGGCGCTGGGCCTGGTTGGAGTGGTGGCCACCCGGCCGCGTCGCTAGGATTCGGTGGCATGTCTCGCACTACATCCCACGATCCAGCCCGGCCAGCCCGCGCGCTGCAGCTGACGGCACTGGGCGCCTACGTGGCCGTCGTCCTGGCGCTGACGGTGGGCAAAAGCTTCTACCAGATCGGTTTGCTGTGGAAGCCGGAGAATCAGCGGGTGCGCGAGCTGTTGCTGGTTCCTTTTGAGCTGGTCGGGCAGTCCCCGACGATCTTCGGGGTGGTCTTCGACTACGTGGGCAACGTGGCCTTCTTCGTTCCCCTTGGCATGCTGCTGGTTGTGGTGTTTTTCGGGGTGAACCGGCCCGTGTGGCGGGCGGTGTGGATCGCGGCCCTGCTGAGCCTGGGTATCGAGGTCTGCCAGTACGTGTTCTCGGTGGGGCGTACCTCGGTGGACGATTGGTGGTGCAACACACTGGGCGCGTTCCTGGGCGCGTATTTTGCGGTGAAGATGGGGCCGCGTTGGCACAAGGTGTGGGTGTGGCTGGCGCTGGCACTCGGTGTGGTGTTCGCGGTATTGGTGGGGCTAGGCGACCGCTTGGGGGATCCGGAGAAGGTCGTCGGCTAAAGCTTTAGGCAAGCACAACACCCGCCAGCGGGCAGTGAGTCAGGGAGTGATTTGATGGGCACGTTCACCAAGCACAATCCGGGGCGCACCGGCGCGTGGGAGGCTGCCGGGTTGGAGTGGCTGGCTGCCGCCCGGGACGGTGGCGGGGCCGCCGCGAAGGACGGTGGCGGAGTCGCCCGGGACGGTGACGGGCCCCGTGCCGCTCAGGGCGCCCGGGTGGTCGGCGTCGTGGAGCGCACCCCGGACATGGTCGTCCTGGAGCGGGTGCAGGAGACCCGACCCACCCCGGAGGCCGCGGAGGCCTTTGGTCGCGAACTAGCCGCCACGCACGCCGCGGGCGCCCCGTGTTTCGGCGCCGGCCCCGTGAACGCCGCTGGCGAGCCCTGGGAGGGGAGCGGCTACCAAGGCCCGAACGAGCACCTTCTGCCGCTGCCGCTGGGGCAGTGGGAGAGCTGGGGCGAGTTCTACGCGAACCTCTTAGAGCCCCTGATCGAGCCCGCCTGGGGTGGCCTGTCGAACGAGGACCAGCAGGCTGTCAGTACGCTGCTGGAGCTCCTGCGCGACGGGGACTTCGACGCCCTTGGCACCCAGGCCCCGGCCCGCTGCCACGGCGACCTGTGGGCGGGCAACGTCCTGTGGAGCCCCGAGGGCGCAGTACTCATCGACCCGGCCGCACACGGCGGGCACCCGGAGACGGACCTGGCCGCCCTGCAGCTGTTCGGCATCGCCCACCAGGAGCTCATCTTGGGTGCGTATCAGGAGGCCGCGGGCTGGGATTCCTCGTGGCGGCAGCGCGTGCCACTGCACCAGCTGCACCTGCTTTTCCTGCACGTCGCGGTGTTCGGTGGTTCCTATGTGCGCCAGGCGATGACGGCGGTGCACCGCAGCCTCGCGCTCTAACCGCTACCCGCAGCCCGTCATCGGCCTCCCGCTAAGCTTAAGCCCATGAGATCCACGCTCCCGCTGCGGGCCATCCGGCTGCGCCACGTGCTGCGCGAGCCCAGCTCCTGGGTGCACCAGATGCCGGTCGTCGCTGATCTTCGCGAGCGTGGCCGGCTGGAGTTCCCCTCGCCGGTGACCGTGCTCTCTGGGGAAAATGGCGTGGGAAAGTCCACGCTCCTGGAGGCGCTCGCCCTCAAACTGGGCTTCGGCGCCACCGGCGGCCGCCTGGACGATCCGTTCAAACAGGCGAGCACGGGCACCGAGTCGCCGCTGGTCCACGACCTCGTCGCGGACCTTTCGCAGCCGCTGCTCCGGGGCTATTTCCTGCGCGCGGAGAGCCACCTGACCCAGGTGCTGCACAACCAGTCGCCGATGGAGGCCGCGGGCCGAAACCGACTGGAGGTAGACTGGGACATCACCGCCCGCTCCCATGGGGAGTCGATCTTCGACATCTTCCACGAGTACATCGACGGCGCCGGGCTTTACCTTCTCGACGAGCCCGAGGCCGGCCTGTCCACGATCCGCCAGATGGCGTTGCTTGGCCAAATTGCGGAGGAGGTTCGCCAGGGCGCGCAGTTTGTGATCGCCACGCATTCGCCGATCCTCATGGCCTTTCCCGGCACCACGATCTACGAGATCGGTGACCGCGGCATCCGCACCACCGCGCTGGAGCAGACCGAGGCCTTCACCGCGCTCGCGGAGTTCTTCGCCGATCCCCACGGGACCGTGGACTTCCTGCTGGGGGAGTAGGCCTTCTTCTTTTTCAGGACGTCACCCGCTGGCGTCCTGCTGGGCTCGCCGGGCCGGTGTGAGGGGCCCCGGGGCTAGGCAGCCCGCGGGCCGGGGAACGCCGTGGTCTCGCCGACACGCGCCCAAGCCGCACCAAATACAGCCCGCGCGCAGGGGAAAGCCGACGCCGTGTCTTCAGCGTGGAAGGCTGAGGCTTACACGACCTGCGCGCCGGGACGGGAAACTCGCAGCCACCAGCGCACGGCGATGACTGCCACGAGGATGCACAGCAGGTTGCGCACCACGAGGATGCTTGCCGGGATCACTGCCGGGCCGGCGGAAACCAGCCAGCCATAGGAGATGGGGAAGACCAGGAAGCTTAGACCCGCGATGATCACGGTGAGCACCCCGAGTACCAGGGGAGCGCCCTTGCTGGTGTCTAGCAGCACGTCCCGCCACCGGGCACCCTCGCCGCGCACCTCGCGCCGCCCAATCCTTGCAGGCATGGCCAGGCAGATCAGGGGTGCCAGCCACAGCACGTACTGCGGAGAGAACACCTTATTGCCGAGCAGTAGCAGGGCCACGAGCATCGTCGCCGCGGCCAGGGCGCGTTCGGTGTTCCACCCGCCGCGGAAGAAGTGCCGCAGCGCCATATACACGCCCAGCAGCAGGGTCAGCGCCATGACCGCGGTGGCGGCGTGCATCGCCAACTCCACACCGGGCCCGGTGACCTCATAGCTCTTGGAGGAGGAGAGGTTGATCTCCCAGCGATCGTCGAAGGCGGAGAGGAAGGTAAACGGCGTCGCGGCGACCGACTCCACCTGGAGGCCGCGGACGTCCTGATACGTCAGCGGGCTGATGACGCGCTCGAAGCCTTCGGTGGCGGTGGTGATACCCACCAGCACGGCGAGCGTGAGGGCGAAGAAGCCCAGCCGCTGCCATGTACCGCGCGTATCCCACCGGTCCACGAGGGCAACCGCCAACACCCCCGGCCACAGCTTTGACGCGGTGGCGAAGGCCAACAAGGCGCCTGCGACCCGCGGGTGGGAGATCACCACGGCCACCCCCACGCCGACCGCGAGCCCGGGGATCAGGTCCAGCCGGGTCAGCAGGATCGGCCCGATGGCGAAGCTCACGCCGACCCACGTCCACGCCCCGAGGAACCGCCCCAAACGCAGAAGATACCCGGTGAACAGCGCCCCGAGCAGGCAGCACGCGAGGGCGAAGATCAGGAAGAATGCGGTCTCGCTGCCGGGTGCCAGCCCGTCCGCCACGGCCTTGACCGCGCGGATGGGCCACACGCCGACGTCCGGGTACTCACTCAACGGGGTGGGGCTGCCACCGATTCCGACGATGTGCTCGCCGAACGGGCCGGAGAGCAGGCTGCCGTTGCGGTAGTAGCTCAGGTCCTCGGTGCCCCAGCGGTAGGTGGCCACGATCCACAGCTGAAAAATATTGGCCAGCAGCCAACAGGCCCACACCGCGATGGGGGACTGGTAGACCGGCCGCGCCGGGCGGGATGCCGCAACCGACCGCCCCGACGTCGCCGGACGCTCTGCCGTGACCTTCCGACTCGCCGTGACTGCTCGCGACGTCGTCGTTCCGGACGTCGTCGTTCCGGACGCTGCCCCGTTGGCCCCTGTGTCGGACGGCGCCCCGTCGAACGTCGCCGTTCCGGACGCTGCTCCGTCGGGCATTGCGGTGTCGGTCGCCCCGTCGGACACCGCACCGTCGGACACCGGCTTACCTGACACCGCCCCGTTGGTCGCTGCGGCGCCGGACGACACCACGTTGGACGCA
The DNA here is from genome assembly GCF_030212265.1 of Corynebacterium sp. UMB9976. Classification (NCBI taxonomy): domain Bacteria; kingdom Bacillati; phylum Actinomycetota; class Actinomycetes; order Mycobacteriales; family Corynebacteriaceae; genus Corynebacterium; species Corynebacterium sp. UMB9976. The sequence goes on along the minus strand of NZ_JASODY010000002.1, from coordinate 140,884 downwards.
GACGTCTCCTGGGAGGATTCGCGTCGGGGGGTGGGGTGGGGCTGTTTCACGCAGGTTAGTCTAGCCTGTTTCGGCTGGTCTCACCCGATGTCGGGGCAGTGCTCTAGGATGTGGAGACGTGGACTACATTTCGACTCGTGATTCTTCCCGTACCCCCGCCAAGTTCTCGGACATCCTGCTGGGTGGCCTGGCCCCGGACGGCGGCCTCTACCTGCCTGCCGAGTACCCGCAGCTGAGCGATGAGACCCTCACCGAGTGGCGCGAGCTGCTCGCGGAGAAGGGCTACGCCGCGCTGGCTGCCGAGGTGCTGAAGATCTTTGTGGACGACATCCCGGCCGAGGACCTGGAGGCCATCACGGCCCGTGCGTATACGACGAAGGCTTTCGCGCACGAGGAAATCGTCCCCGTCACGGAGCTCGAGGACGGCATGTACCTGGGCCACCTCTCTGAGGGGCCGACGGCCGCGTTTAAGGATATGGCCATGCAGCTGCTCGGCGAGCTGTTTGAGTACGAGCTGGCCCGCCGCGGCGAGACCCTGAACATTCTGGGCGCGACCAGCGGTGACACGGGCTCGGCGGCGGAGTACGCGATGCGTGGCCGTCAGGGGATCCGCGTGTTCATGCTGACCCCGGCCGGGCGCATGACGCCTTTCCAGCAGGCGCAGATGTTCGGCCTGGATGACCCGAATATCTTCAACATCGCCCTCGACGGGGTCTTCGATGACTGCCAGGACGTGGTGAAGGCCGTGTCCGCGGATGCGGATTTCAAGCGGGATAACCGCATCGGTGCGGTGAACTCCATCAACTGGGCGCGCCTGATGGCCCAGGTCGTGTACTACATCTCCTCCTGGCTGAAGCTGACCGAGTCGAATGACCAGAAGATCAGCTTCTCCGTGCCGACCGGTAACTTCGGCGACATCTGCGCAGGCCACATCGCCAAGCAGATGGGCCTGCCGATCGACCGCCTGATCGTCGCGACGAATGAAAACGATGTGCTGGACGAGTTCTTCCGCACCGGCGAGTACCGGGTGCGCAGCTCCGCGGAGACGCTGAAGACCTCCAGCCCGTCGATGGATATTTCCCGTGCATCGAACTTCGAGCGCTTCGTCTTCGACCTGCTGGGTCGGGATGCCGATCGGGTGGCGGACCTGTTCGGTGTGAAGGTGCGCGAGGGCGGGTTCTCCCTGGCAGAGGATCCGGCGTTCCCGGAGGCGGCCGCGAAGTATGGTTTCGCGTCCGGCACGTCCTCGCACGCGGATCGCGTGGCGACGATCCGGGATCTGCACGAGCGCCTGGGCGTGATCATCGACCCGCACACCGCCGATGGTGTGAAGGCCGCGCAGCAGTGGCGTGACCAGGTTGAGGGCCCGATTGTGGTCCTGGAGACGGCGCTGCCGGTGAAGTTCGCGGAGACCATCGAGGAGGCCATCGGGGAGGTCCCTGAGGTTCCGGAGCGTTTCGCCGGAATTATGGACGCCGACCGCCACGTGGTTGACCTGCCGAACGACGCTGAGCGCGTGAAGCAGTACATCCTGGACTCCATCGCGGAGACCAAGGAAGTCGAGAACTAGGGAACTGGCCTGGCCGGGCTGGGCGCGCGCCGCCGCTCATGCCACCGACGTATGGTGGGGTTCGCAACTGTTTTCGCGAGCCTTGAGGAGGCGTGGCTTTGAAGATTGGTTTTCTGGGTGCCGGTGCGCTGGGCGCATACTATGGCGGTCGCATGGCCGAGACGGGCCGGGAGGTTGGCTTCGTCGCCCGCAACGAAACCCTCGAGGCGCTACGCACCAAGGGCCTAACGCTCATCGATGACAATGAGGAGACCTCGGTGGTCTCCAACGTCGCCGCGGCAGAAAACTTCGAGGAACTTGCGGAGACGATGGGCGGGCTGGACGTCATTATCAATGCGACGAAGTCCCTGCCGGGCAACGACTCCTTCCCGGACGTCTCCGGCATCAAGACCGCCGACGGTAAGCAGGTGCCGATCGTGACCCTGCACAACTCGGTGGAGGTGCCGCAGCTGGTCGCGGAGCAGTACGGCGAGGAGAACGTGATTCCGGGCATCGTGCGCGGCTACTTCGTGCACAAGGGGCCGGCGACCGCGCAGTTCCTGCCGGGAATGAAGGTGCTGAACATCGGTACCTTCGACCGTGCGCAGGATAGCCATGCTTACCGGGTGGCCTGCGAGCTCAGCGAGGCGCTGGTCAAGGCGGGTTTCAAGTCCGAGGTCTGGGATGACATCTTCGTGGAGATCTGGTCCAAGGCCATGTTCGTGACGCCGACGGGTGCGCTGGGTGCGCTGGCTCACCAGCCGCTGGGCTTCCTGCGGGAAGAGGGTGCTGAGGGCAAGCCGGGGCTGCGTAGCACGCTCGAGGGTCTGATGCGGGAGTACGAGGCGGCCGCGCGGGCGCACGGCGTGGGGCTGCCGGAGGACATCGTGGAAAAGACCATGGCGCTCACTGATAAGCAGCCGGATTCCGCGACCAGCTCGATGCAGCGCGATATCCGTGATGGGCTGCCGAATGAGCTGGATGCGCAGGTGGGCGCGGTGCGTCGCATGGCTGCGCGCGTTGGTGTGCCGACGCCGCTGCACGACATGATGCAGGGCGCGCTGGAGGGGCAGATCAAGGCGCAGGCCGAAGGCCGCCAGGGCTAGGGGCGCAGGGCCCTACCTGGCTTAGGCGCGGACCCACCGCATCATTCACGCCCCACCCAGGCCACGCCCCACCCAGGCCCCGACCAGGCCACGCCCCACCCAGGCCCCGACCAGGCCACGCCCCACCATTCATGTTTTGCAGAGTTTGATGCCGGAAATCGGGCGAAAAGCGGCATTAAACTCTGCAAAACGCGCATAGGGGCCCTGGGCCACCCCGGCCAGCCCCGGCCAAGCGAGCCCGCGAACCTGATTTTGGGCTGTGGCGTGTCACTTTTCGCGGGTTTCGTGACATTCTGCGGCCCAAAACGGGCCACGGGCGGCCGGGAGGGGGTTCAGCACGCCCCACCAGGGGTAGACCCCGGCCCCTGGCCTATCCCGGGCCCGGACCCACCCACCATTCATGCTCCGCCATTCATGTTTTGCAGAGTTTGATGTCGGAAATCGGCCAAAAAGCGACATTAAACTCTGCAAAACGTGCGTTGGGGCCCTGGGCCACCCCAGCCAGCTGCGCCGGCCACGCGGCCACCCCCGGCCAGCCCCGGCCACAAGGCTCCAGCCGGCCCAAGGCCGCCGACCCCAGCCAGCTCCGGCCACGAACCCGGTTTTGGGCTGTGGCGTGTCACTTTTTGCGGGTTTTGTGACATTCTGCAGCCCAAAACGGGCCGGGAGGGGGTTCAGCACGCCCCACCAGGGGTAGACCCCGGCCTATCCCGGGCCCGGACCCACCCACCATTCATGCTCCGCCATTCATGTTTTGCAGAGTGTGATGTCGGAAATCGGGCGAAAAGCGACATTAAACTCCGCAAAACGCGCATTGGAGCCCTGGGCCACCCCGGCCCCGAGCCCACCCCGGCCGCAAGCCCGGTTTTGGGCTGTGGCGTGTCGCTTTTTGAGCGTTTCGTGACATTCCACGGCCCAAAACGGGCGTAGGGCCTTGGGCCACCCCGGCCCCGGCCGCGCTGGGTCATGGGATTGGGCCACGGGGCGTGAGTTTTACGGGGCTCTGCGCGATGCGTTCGGAACAGGTGGTGGCCACGAACCTGGTTTTGGGCTGTGGCGTGTCACTTTTCGCGGGGTTTGTGACATTCTGCAGCCCAAAACGGGCATAGGGGCCGGCAACTCCAGCCTGCCCCGGTCACGAGGCCACCCGGCCCCGGGCCGCTGCGCTGCGCTTCACCGTGACCTGCGTCAACGCGCGGTTTTGCCGCAAAACCTTGACACCAGCCCACCCCTACCCTTAGGTTTATGACCTACATGGTAAACCCCATAACCAGGGAGGTGGTCATGCAGACTGATCCAACGGATCCCCGTCCGATCTACATACAGATCGCGGAGGACCTAAAGTCCATGATCTTGTCCGGGGAGCTCGCCATTGACCAGCGAGCCCCGTCCACGAAAGAACTCTCGGAGTTCTACCAGGTCAACCCCACAACGGCAGCCAAAGCCATGACGGAACTCTCACAGGAAAAGCTCGTTGAAAAGAAACGAGGGCTCGGCATGTTCGTCACCCAAGGCGCCCGCGAGCGCATCCGCAGTGAGCGCAAGGGCGCATTCCAACGCACCTACATCGACCCCCTCAAAACCGAAGCCGCCGCGCTCGGCCTCTCGCTCGAAGAAATCATCGCCATGCTGAAGGAGGAGAAGTGAGCATCTACGGAGTCATCGGCCCCAACGGCGCCGGCAAGACCTACTACCTGCGCACCCTCGCCCAGAACCCCGGCACGGCGCTAGCGCAGGCCGCCCCCGACGCCGCCCTATACGGAGCCACCCCGCGCGAGTACTTCGCTATCGCGAAAACCGGCTGGTCAGATCTCGACATCAGCCGCGCCGAATCCCTCCTCGACTTCCCGGCCACCACCCCGATGAAGAGCCTCAGCCTCGGGCAACGCCAGATGGTGATCACCGCCGCAGCCCTCGCCTCCGGCCAGCCGGCGCTCCTCTTCGACGAACCTTTCAACGGCCTGGACGTCGAGTTCCGTCACCGTCTGCGCAGCATGTTCATCGACGCCGTTACGGACGACGCCGCGGACGCAGCCATCACCGACGGCGGTGACGTCGTCCTACCCAACAACGCAGCCCTGGAACGGACGATCGTCCTGACCTCCCAGCACTCCCAGGACCTCGCGGGCCTGGTGGAGACCCTGATCGTTATCCACGACCACGAACCCCACGGTCCATTCGACGTCGAGCAGCTGCGCACGTGCCACCCGGTGCTGCGCGGGCTGACGGAGCAGGTGGGGCAGATCGCAGCGGATCTGCCGGTGTTCTCGCGGAAAACCCTGGGGGAGCGCACTGAGCTCGTGCTTGCCGCACCGCTGAGCGCGTCGGCTGCCGAGCATGCGCGCACCCTCGGCGTAGAGGTGAGCTATCTCGACCCCGCGGAACTCATCGACCTGGCCAGTACCAGCGCTTATATCGAAAGGAGCGCACAATGACACTCGGAGTTTTTAGCGCCACGAACCCGCGGACTTTCCTTGGCGTGAGCGCGGGTGCGGTTCTGCTCGCCGGTTTCGGCGGCCTGGTTGTTTCCCGCGGGACGGAGAACACGATGCTCGCGATCCTTGTGCTCGCGGTGCTGTTCGCGGTGACGGCCGCGCGTTCGGTGCGGCTGCGCGTTTTCGGGGTGAGCAGTACCCGCTGGGTGCGGTCCGCGGCTGTGTCTGCTGTGGTGGTGTCGCTTCTGGCTGCGGTCCTGGTCACGCTGATGATTATTGTGGCGGATCGGAATCCGACCTTCTACCAGGACTTTGCTTCCTTCACTGTCCAGGCGCATGGTTATGAGGTTGCCGACGGCGTGCGTTACGCCAGCGACGGCCCCGGCATGCCGGTGGGGACGTTTGCGCTGACCGGACTGTGCGTGTTCCTCAGTTTCCTGATGGGCACGGTGGCAGGTTCTGCCCTCGGCGCGGTTTACGGCGCGCGGGGGACGCGGGCGTGCGTTGTTGTTGCGGTGGGTAGTTTCGTTGTGGCCTACGGTGTTGGGGCCGTGCTCATGGTTTTGGACGTCAACATCGCCGCGCCGTGGCCCGGCGTACCTATGTTTGCTGCGGTCGTGTGCGTGGTGTCCGGGCTGGTGCTGGCGTGGGCGCTGAGGACGGAGCGCCGCCCCATGCCAGCGGTGGTCCCCGAGCTGCCAGGCGTGGCCCCGGAGCCGCGAGGCGGCGTGGCTGAGCGCTAGCCCCGGATTGCCAGGGGTAGGCCCCGGAGCCGCGAGGCGGCGTGGCTGAGCACTAGCCCCGAGTTGCTAGGGGTACCCCCCGGCCTCTAGGCCACCCACCCCAGCTGCCCCGGCCACAACCCCGGTTTTGGGCTGTGGCGTGTCGCTTTTTGCGCGTTTCGTGGCATTCCACAGCCCAAAACGGGCCACGGGCGGGCCGTGAGGGGGGCGCAGCACGCCCCTCATTCGCGCGCCGCGTGCGCGTACCAGCACACACGGGGTTGTGCGCTACCTCCAGCGCGCACCCTATTCACGTTTTGCAGAGTTTGATGCCGGAAATTGACCAAAAAGCGACACTCAACTCTGCAAAACGCGCATAGAGGAGAGGGCCGCGGTCCTCCAGCGACCGGGCCCGGGCCCGGCCAAGCCAAGCCGTGACCCGGTTTTGGGCTGTGGCGTGTCGCTTTTTGCGCGTTTCTTGGCATTCTGCAGCCCAAAACGGGCCACGGGCGGGCCGTGAGGGGGGCGCAGCACGCCCCTAATTTGCGCGCCGCGTGCGCGCACCAGCACACACGGGGTTGTGCGCTACCTCCAGCGCGCACCCTATTCACGTTTTGCAGAGTGTGTTCCCGCTTTCCACTCACCTCTTTCATGTTTTGCAGAGTTTGATGCCGGAAATCGGCCAAAAAGCGACATTAAACTCTGCAAAACGCGCATAGGGGAGAGGGCCGAGCGCTTCCAGCGACCGGCCCGGGCCCAGTGCTGGCCAAGCCGTGAATCCGGTTTTGGGCCGTGGCGTGTCAGTTTTTGCGGGTTTTGTGACGTTCCACAGCCCAAAACGGGCCACGCGCGGGCCGTGAGGAGGGCGCGGCCGGGGCTAGGTGGCCGGGGGACAACCGCGCAAGGAGCTAGGGTCCGGGATCGTGCCGGGGGCTAGGCGGTGGAACCGCGGCGGCCCTCAGCAACCCAGCCGAGGAAGCGGCTCGAGCAGGCCGTCCAGTGCGCCAGAAGTAGGAAGGGGATCGCCAGCGCGACCGCGTCCAGCCACTGCGAACCATTGACCAGCGCAACCTGGTGGCCGCCCATGCTGACGGTGCCCGGCGGAAAGGTGCACGACCACCACGCCGGGGAGTAATCCACCCACCGCGCCACATTCGGGTAGAAGGTGACCATCGCGTAGATCGCCAGCGGAATAGCAAGCACCAGCGCGACGTAGCCGTAGTACACCGAAGTCGTGCTGGGGTAGAGGATCTGCATCGCGGTCGTGGACTGCCCGATCACGCCGAGTGGCACCCACGCGGTCGCGGAATTCGGTCCCGAAAGATCCACCTCGCCGTGCCACGCCGCCCAGTACACGTGCGCGAAAACCGGCACGGCGGTGAGCAGCGACATCACGAAGAACGCGGTGCCCATGACGTGGTACATCTGCCCGTAATCGCGGGCCAGCCAGCCCGCCACGGAGGCTGAAATCATCGGCCCGACCAGCGGCAATCCCCATGTGAATCGTGGTGTCCCAGAAAAGCGGGATAGCTGGATCGCCCACGTCACGGTGGTGACGGGTGCACCAATCCAGAACCCGATGAGGCGGTAGGTGGGGACGTCCGTCAGACCAGAGAGTGCAGCCCCGAGCGCCAGAATGCCGATGAAGAACATTGACCACTCGGCCACGGTGGTGCGCTGGAAGCTCGGCTGCCGGTAGCGGGCGAAGCCGATGGTCAGTGCCACGAGGATCACGCACGCGATCGCTGCGAAGATGCTCGCACCGATCATCATGTTCTTCTCGACGAGAAGGCGCGCGACGATCGAGGTGCCCATGAGGCTGCCGCCCCACGCGGGGCCCGGCGGTGGGAGTTCCCGAAACTTCTTAGTCACGCAGGGCATAGTAACGCCCTACGCCCCGCACGCCACCGCCGGGGTGGGCCATCTTCACGGGGCGGGATCCGACGCTCATAACGCGAAGGGGGCAGCGTCGGGGTGCGCGTAGTGGAGCCGGCGGGCCAGCGGCCCGCGAAAGAACTCCACCTACTCGAATGTTTTGCAGATCGTGTGCCTGACCTCTCGCGTGTTTTGCAGAGTTTGATGCCGGAAATCGGGCGAAAAGCAGCATCAAACTCTGCAAAACGTACAGAGGGAGCGGGAATGCGCGAAGGGGGCGTGGAAACGCGCATCAAACTCTGCAAAACACACCAACTAGCGGGCGGTGAACCTGGTTTTGGGCCGTGGCGTGTCGTTTTTTGCGAGTTTTGTGACATTCCACAGCCCAAAACGGCCCACGAGTGGGCCGTGAGGGGGCTCAGCACGCGCCTATTTGCGCGCCGCGTGCGCGCACCAGCACACACGTGGCTGTGCGCTCGCCCCAGGCACGCGCCTTATTCGTGTTTTGCAGATTGTGTTCCTGACTTCGCGTGTTTTGCAGAGTTTGATGCCGGAAATCGGCTGAAAAGCAGCATCAAACTCTGCAAAACGTATAAAAGAGGGCGCAAACGCACCAACTAGCGGGCAGCGAACCTGGTTTTGGGCCGTGGCGTGTCATTTTTTGCGGGTTTTGTGGCATTCCACAGCCCAAAACGGGCCGTGAGGGGGCTCAGCACGCCCCATTCGCGCATCAAACTCTGCAAAACGTATAAAAGAGAGCGCAAACGCACCAACTAGCGGGCAGCGAACCTGGTTTTGGGCCGTGGCGTGTCATTTTTTGCGGGTTTTGTGACATTCCACAGCCCAAAACGAGCCGTGGGGGCTCAGCGCGCGCCCCCATTCGCGCATCAAACTCTGCAAAACGCGCGAGAGTGTTGCGAAACGCGAAGGAGGGGCGAACGGCCACGCGGACCGTCGCCCCTCCTTCGATCTGACCAGCCAGAAAACCGACTAGCAGTCGTAGTACAGCTCGAACTCCTGCGTGGTCGGGCGCAGGCGGGCTGGCATGATCTCCTCGTCGAACTTGTACCGGATGTGTGCCTCGATCAGGTCCTCGGTGAACACGTTGCCGGCGGTGAGGAAGTCGTGATCCTCCTCCAGCGCCTCGAGCGCCCCGTCCAGGGAGTACGGCACGGTCGGAATGTCCTTGAGCTCCTCCGGCGGCAGCTCGTAGAGGTCCTTATCCACCGGATCACCTGGCTCGATGCGGTTCTTGATGCCGTCCAGGCCGGCCATCATCGCGGCGGTGAACGCCAGGTACGGGTTACCGGATGGGTCCGGCGCACGGAACTCGATGCGCTTGGCCTTCGGGTTGGACCCGGTGATCGGGATGCGGATCGCGGCGGAGCGGTTCTCCTGGGAGTACACCAGGTTCACCGGCGCCTCGAAGCCCGGCACCAGGCGGTGGTAGGAGTTCATCGTCGGGTTCGTGAACGCCAGCACGGCACCGGCGTGCTTGAGGATGCCGCCGATGTAGTAGCGCGCCATGTCGGAGAGCCCACCGTAACCGTTCTCGTCGTGGAACAGCGGCTGGCCGTCCTTCCAGAGGGACTGGTGGATGTGCATGCCGGAGCCACCGTCGCCGGCGAGCGGCTTGGGCATGAAGGTGGCGGACTTCTGGTTGAACTTCGCGGTGTTCTTCACGACGTACTTGAAGGTCTGCATGTCGTCCGCGGCGTGCAGGAGGGTGTTGAAGCGGTAGTTGATTTCCTGCTGTCCGCCGGAGCCCATCTCGTGGTGGGAGCGTTCGACGTCGAAGCCGACCTCCTGCAGGTGTTCACCGATCTCGTCGCGGAGGTCCTGCATGTGGTCGTACGGCGCGGTGGGGAAGTAACCGCCCTTGGTGCGCACCTTGTGGCCCAGGTTGCGGGAGCCGTCCGGGTTCTCCTTCGCTCCGGAGTTCCACCAGCCCTCGACGGAGTCCACCTCGTGGAAGGACTTGTTGGTGGTGGAGTCGTAGCGCACGGAGTCGAAGATGTAGAACTCCGCCTCGGCGCCGAAGTTGCAGGTGTCGGCGAAGCCGAGTTCCGCGAGGTACTGCTCAGCCTTGCGTGCGATGTTGCGCGGGTCGCGGCTGAATGGCTCGCGGGTGTGCGGGTCGTGGACGAAGAACTTCACGTTCAGCGTCTTGGACTTGCGGAAGGGGTCCACAAACGCGGTCTCGAGGTCGGGCAGCAGCATCATGTCGGAGTTGTCGACGCTGGTGTAGCCGGCGATGGAGGAGCCGTCGAATGCGAGGCCTTCCTGGATCGCGTCCTCGTCGAAGGCGGACGCTGGCACGGTGAGGTGCTGTTCGATGCCTGGCACGTCGGTGAATTGGACGTCCACCCAGCGGATCTCTTCGTCGCGGATGAACTTCTGGATGCCTTCTGGGGTGGTGTGTTCGCTTCCGGGTTTGAACTTACCCATGGGGTTTCACTTCGCTTCTTGGCGTTTGTGGTGTGCAAGTCGTGCAGATATTCAGTTGTGTATTCAGTTCTCACTACCAATGGTAGGGAAAACGCCCGGTCAGTGCTGTGACGACCGGGCGTTGCTGCGTGCGGTCTGTTGCCGCAGGCTTTAGGTCAACCGTGGGGTGTCCCAGAGGTTGAGCTTGGTGCCGATGCCCTTCTTCAGGGCGTTTTCGTAGATGTCGGTGGCCCAGGCGACGTCCTCGACGGGCATGCCGCCGATGGAGTAGCAGAAGATTTCGTCGTCGTTCTGGCGGCCTGGTGCCTTGCCGGAGGCGATGTCGCCGATGTTGACGAGCTTGTCTGCAGGCAGGGTGCCTTCTTCCTTCATGTCCCACCAGCGGTTGCCCGGGATGCCGAGCAGGCGTTCGTAGGTCACGTCCGGCCCGTTTTCGTTGAACCACTCTTCGTAGAGGCCGGTGTAGTCGACAACGAGGCGGCAGTCATCGGACTGGACGAACTCGTCGTCGAGGCGGGCGGCTGCTGGCATGAGCAGCAGGGCGCCTGGCTTCAGGTATTCCTTCTTCAGGTACGGGAAGCCGGACGGGCCGTCCGGGGAGGTGGAGGTACCGGTGATGACGATGTCGGAGTCCCGGATTGCCTCTTCTTCCGTCTCGACGATGCGGACGTCCTCGAGCTGCGGGTAGTTCTCCTTGATCCAGTCGGCGGCGCGCTGGGTGGAGCCTGCGGAGCGGCCCTTGATCTTGACGTTCTTGATGCTTGGGCGCTGGGTCAGTGCGGCGCCGAGGATGGTGCGGGACATGACGCCTGGGCCGACGATGCCGACGGTCTCGGCGTTCTCGAGGGCGAGGTGCTTGACGCCCACGCCCGGGACGGAGCCGGTGCGGTAGGCGGAGAGCAGGTTCGCGGACATCACGGACAGCGGTGCGCCGGTGACGGCGTCGTTGAGGATGAACAGGTGGATGGACCGCGGCAGGTCGTTCTGGCGGTTGTCGGCGTTGGAGCCGTACCACTTCACACCGGAGTTCTGGAAGCGGCCGCCGATGTAGGCGGGCATGGCCATGAAGCGACGGTCGGGGCCGTTGGCGGGCATGCCTTCGTGCTCCGGGTCGTCCGGGAAGTTGATCTGCGCGCCGTGGGAGTTCGCGGACGCGCCTGCCATGCGGTAGTCGCCGTCGGCGAGCAGGATGAGGGTTTCCTCCATCGTCTCGACGCACGCGGCGAGGTCGGTGACACCGGCGTCGACCATCTCTTCCTCGTTGAGGTAGAGGAAGTCGATGCGGGTCGGGTTGGCGGATGCCTGGTCAGTAGTGTTTGAGTTCTCCGTGCTTGAGCTGGTCAAGGGGACTCAATCCTTTCCATTTGTTTCGACGGCCACCTGTGCTGCGGCCTCGGACAAGGAATCCCAGAGGCATTCTCTCCAGAATCGTGTTCGGCAGCCTCTCAGCATCTGTTCGGTGCGCGGTGTGCCGCGCTGGTCTGCTGACCCGGGTGCGGGGGCGATTGGCGGGGGTTTTCCCGCGTCGCGCCGAGGGGCACGGTTTTCCACGATACGGAAAAGCGCAGCGTGTGGGGCGATTTCTTTCACAAATCGTGAAAAGGGCGGGTGTTGGGGTGCGTTCTGCGGCGGGGGTAGTGGCGCTTTAAAAATCGGTGGGAGCGGGCTGGGAACCGGCGTAGACATGCAGTGATGCGCGTCACTCGCGAAACGCGGGCGGGACCATTTCTGGTTGCTAATATCGCCATATGTGAGTTCCGTCACATTGTTTATTCCCGGGTGCCCAGAGCGTCCGGACACAGGAGGGGATTGTTGTGCCTTTGCCAGTACCACCGAGCGTGCTTCGCGGCGTGAATGTTCTGAGCCTCGCGCCGAATCTGCCGGGCCCGATTGCGGCCCGCAGGTTGGCCGAGATGGGCGCGAAGGTGACCAAGATCGAAGGCCCCACCGGGGACCTCATGGCCCAGGCGGCACCGAAGTACTACGAGTGGCTGTGTGCCGGCCAGCAGGTGGTGGCCCTGAACCTCAAGGAGGATGCAGACCGCGGCACACTCCAGGAGTTGCTTTCCACCTGCGACGTCCTGATCACCTCCTCCCGGCCCGCCGCACTCGCGCGACTGGGGCTCGCCTGGGACGAGCTGCACGCGGCGTATCCGCGGTTGTGTCAGGTCGCGATCGTTGGCCATTCGGGGGACGACGCCGATCTTGCCGGTCATGATCTGACCTACCAGGCCCATGCGGGTACGCTCTTGCCACCGGCGATGCCGACGGTGCCCGTGGCCGACCTGGCGGGTGCCGAGCTTGCGGTGCAGGCGGCGTTGGCGCTGTTGCTGGGCCGGAATGCGGGTGAGGACTCCGCAGGCCAGGGTGCAGGCGGTCAAGACGCAGAAAGTCGGGGCGCTGAGGAGCGAGGTAACTGCGCCGCTGTTGGGGGTGGCTATCACGAGGTCGCGCTCGCGGATGCGGCGGAGGCCTTCGCGATGCCCGCGCAGTTCGGTCTGAGCGCGCCGGGTGGCCTGCTGGGCGGGGCGCTGCCGGGCTACCGGATCTACGAGGCCGCACCCGCTGGCAGCGTGGAAGAGGGTGCTGGCGAGTCCGTTGGGGGCGGGGCAGAAGGCGCTGAAGTCGAGGGTGCTGAAGTGGAGGGTGCCACCCCCACCCACGTGGCCTTCGCTGCCCTGGAGCCACACTTTATGGCCCGGGCGATGCAGCTGCTGGGCGTGGACGGCACCGAGGAGCAGTTCGCGGCCGCATTCAAGACCAAGACCGCCGCCGAGTGGGAGGCCTGGGGCATCGAGCAGGACGTCCCCATCGCCGAGGTCCGCGGGGCTGGCAGGGCGCGGAACTGACGTCCTGCCCCGACGTCCCAGCCTGACGTCCTGCCGCGACGTCCTCAACAACAACCGCGAGGGACGGACGTCCTGGAAAAGAAGCGCTACTGGGCCTGGCGGGCGCGCGTGCGGTGGTCATAGAGGGCGATGAGCAGGCCGATCCCCATGAGTACCCCGATGGTCACGAAGCCGATGGCGGTGCCGAACGTCCAGTTGATCGCGCGGGCGCTGGCGAAGACGATCGCGGTGATGAACGCCAGCCCCACCGCGGTGCCGATGCGCTGGGCGGTTTGGAGGACGGCGCCGGAGCTGCCGGCGTAGTTGAGGGGGACGTCGGCGAGCGTGAGCGTTTGGTTCGGGCCGATGACCGCGCCCTGGCCGGTGCCGACGAGGAAGAGGGTCAGCACCATCCACCACTCGGAAACCCCGGCGGTGTGGTGCAGCGCGAGCACGAGGATCGTCAACGCAATGCCGGTCAGAGCCACGGTGATGCCCTGGATGACGACCGTGCGACCGCGATCGCCGACTCGCTTGCCGGCCCAGTTGGCTGAGAAAGAGCTACTGATTGCCGCGGGGATGCCCACGGCTCCGGCGACCAGTGCGCTGTGGCCAAGGCCGTTTTGGAAGAAGAGTGCCACGAGCACCCAGATGCTGGTGATGCCCATGAAGTACACTCCCGCGAGCATGGTGCCCAGGCGGAAGCTGGGGAAGCGGAAGATTTGCATGTCCACCATCGGCTCGAAGGGCTTGGTGGTTTTCACGTGGCGCTCCCAGGCCAGCCAGGCGAGAAGCAGGAGAGCGGCGACGGGTAGCAGCAGGTAGTTGCGGGCGCTTCCGTTGTGTTCCACGAAAGGGTAGAGGAAGGCCAGGACGGTCAGGCCCAGCAGCAGGGAGCCCATCGGGTCGAGGCTGCGGATGGCGCGGACGACGCCGACGTTGCGGCCGGTGACCGGGTCCTTGACGCGGCCCAGCAGGGGGCGGGGGAACCACAGCAGCGCGAGGGCGAAGGCCAGCAGGCCGAAGGGGACGTTGACCAGGAAGGTCCAGCGCCAGCCGTGCTCGGGCCCGCCGAGTCGGATGAGGAAGCCGCCCAGGGTGGGGCCGATGGCCACGGCCACGCCCACGACGGTGCCGAACCAGCCGAAGGCCCGGCCGCGTTCCTTGCCGCGGAAGTACTGCTGGATCATGCCCACACCCTGTGGGTTGAGCAGGCCAGCGCCGATGCCTTGGATGAAACGGGTGACGTTGAGGGCCTCCGCGGTGGGTGCGAAGCCCGCGGCGATGGCGGAGATCGTGTAGATGCCGAGGCCGATGAGGTAGATCCCGCCGCGGCCCAGCAGGTCGCCGGCACGTCCCGCGGCGACGAGGACGACGCCGAAGGTCAGGGTGTAGCCGGCGAGGACCCACTGGATGTCGGATTCGGTCGCACCCAGGCCCTGCTGGATGGAGGGCAGGGCCACGTTGATGATGGACACGCTGATCAGCGACATGAAGATCGTCGTGAGGATCACGCCGAGGACCTTCCAGCGGCGTGGATCTTCGCCCGGGGGATAGGTCCCCGGGGAGTGGATCGTGGCCTTCGTGGCGCCGGGCTGCGGCTTGTCCTGCGGTTGAGCGCCCTGGGGCGCAGCCTGCTGCCGGGTGCCGTGTTGCTTGGCGCTCTCTTGTCCGACGCCGTGCTGTTTGATCTCCTGGCGTGTGCTTTCTGCGTGCGTGTCCTTCTCAGCCACCGTGGTGTGCGCTCTCCTTAGAATCACCTAGTCACTTGTGTGGTTAATCCTTCTCCAGGAGCATAACGCTACTTAGGGTGCCCTTATTCCACGGGGTGCTGTGTGAGTGGCAGGGCTTTAGTCTTCGAGCGCGGCCTTCATGCAGCGCATCGCGGCCAGGGTCTTCGGCACGCCGACATAGGGCATGAGGTGCACGAAGCACTCGGCGACTTCCTCGGGGCTCATACCAGCGACGTCCACGGCGGTCTTGATGTGGCCGGTCAGCTGTGGTTCCACACCACCCATCGCGGCCAGGGCTGCCATGTTTAGCATCTGCCGGTCGCGCAGGGTGATTCCTTCGCGCTGGTAGGTTCCGCCGAAGACGGCTTCGACGACCCAGTCGGACGCGCCGGGCGCGAACTCGTCGAGCTGCTTCTTCCATGCGGCGGCGGATTCTGGGGTCTGGGTCTCGCGGACGAACTCTTCGCCCTTGTCGCGGTTCAGTTCCATGGGTGCGTTCCTTTCTCTTTTGGGCCCGCGCTCCGGGGGCCTGTGGCGTTGCCGTGTGGCGGGTCTGGCCTGCGATGTGGTTGGGCACACGCACGGGGAGCGGGGTTGGTTGCCCCGAGGCTAGCCCAAGTTGTGACGGCGGGGCGCGGGGGAGGAGTGGGCTAACCAGTGCGCTTCGCTAGATTTTCCTTGCAGGGCAGGGCCACCTTGCAGTGGGGGAGAGGAGGATCGAACGCTTCCATTGGCGGCGAAATGTTCGATATTTCCGGATCCTCGTCTGCAGCGGTTGTTAGATTGAGCACATGAATCGGACAACCGCGGTGGCAGATGCGTTGGCGATGATCCGCCTTGCGGACTCGGTGCCTGCTTGGGCGATGCTTCGTGCCCATAACGCCCCAGCTGTTCTTTCTGCCTTAAGTGCTGTCTTCGAAGGAAGTAATCGCCAGATCGCCGGATCCGATCTCACTCTCTCAGTGGAATCGTTGCTGATCGATATTCGGGAACAAACCAATTTGGAACTGCCCAAGTCGGCAGTGGCTTATATCAACGACTGGGTGAAGCTCGGATACCTCACGAGGCGCAGTCCACAGGGCTCGAGGGAGGAGTTTTACGAGCTCACTACGGACGCTCACGTTGCCATCGATTATGTGCAGCAGTTGATCAGTCCTCAGCGGGTGGTGACCAAATCCCGTCTCGGCACCCTATTCAATAATCTTCAGGATCTCGCAGCTGAAACAGACCCCGACGAGGCGAGGGCGATTAGCCGACTGGAGGCCCAGCGGGATCAGATCCAAGCTCGTATCGACAACATCCGCATCAACGGTGTCGGCGTGATTTCCGACGAGGAGGCAGTGGAGAGGGCGCGGGAAATCCTCGCCCTGGCTAGGGATTTGCCCACCGACTTCTCCCGCGTTCGAGAGGAGGTTGAAAATGTCGATCACGAACTTCGAGAATCGCTCGTCGAAGGGCAACTCAACGCTGGTGAGGTGCTGGACAATGTCTTCCGCGGTGTTGATCTGATCGCAGAGTCGGAGGCAGGGCGAGCCTTCAACTCCTTCTATGAGCTTTTCCTTGATCCGGAGCAATCAAAGCAGCTCGATGCCGTGATGGATGCCGTGCAATCTCGGGACTTCATGGAGCAGCTAGGCCCGGAAGAGCGGATTGAGATCGCTCAATTAGTTGACATGCTGGATTCCTCCTCGGGGCAGGTACATACCTCGCTCACGGGCCTATCTCGGTCGCTCAGGCGTTTCGTGCAGTCCCGAGAAGCAGAATCGCAGCAGGCGCTCACGCGGGCAATCAATCAGGCGCAGCAGCAAGCACTCGAGCTCGCAAAACGAGGGATCGCGCCCTACGAGAAGGTCGGCTACGAGCTTGAGCTGACGACGCGGCAACCGACGTCGCTGTCCAGCTGGGAACTACACAATCCTAAGGAATACCGCATTGAGCGCTCGATGGAAGTCAACGAGTCGGGCGAGATCGATTTCGAACAGATGCGTCAGCGCATCCGGGAATCAGAAATTGACTGGCAGGAACTGCGCGTCGCAATCAACGATGTGGTCGGCAGTAAGGGGCAAGCATCGATTCGGGAAGTTTTGGAAGAACATCCTGCTACCCAGGGGCTAGCGAGTGTGGTGGGGCTCATCAAACTTGCACATGATCACGGTGAAAGGTCCGACGGTACGGAAATCCTGCAGTGGGAGAGACCAAGCGGGAAAAGATACCAAGCACGATATGAACGTTTCGAATTTCGGAGGAAGGTTGGGCGCATTTAGATGGAAAATAAACTGTATGAAGGCGATACCGGAACCCTGACAGGTTTGCAGCGTCGTGCCCTGGCGGAACTCATCCGTGGCCCATACGTGTCGAGCGTGAAATCGCCGGAGGTCTTCACTGCGATATCCAACTCACGGGAGATCCTTGCCCAACAGCTGGATAACCTCTTCCTCACCCTCATCCTCGATGAGAACGCGGGGGTTGCCTACACAAAGGCGTGGGAAGCGGATGTCCCTGAAAAGCGTGCGTTGCTGCGTAAACAGTCATTGACTTTCATGGACACGGTGGTGATCCTCCACCTGCGCCGTGAACTGGTGACGACGAGCCCCAACGAGCGAACCATCGTGGATGAGGGCGAGGTTTTTGAGGCGACCCTGCCGTATCAAGGGCACGCCGGCACAGATAAGTCCACGCAGCGTAAGCGTTTTACTGCAGCGTGGAACAAGCTGAAGAACTACTCGATTATCGCCAGCACCCCGACCGAGGGGCGTTTCGAGGTATCCCCAGTGCTGCGCATCATCTTTTCTAGCGAAGAAATCGCTGCTGTCACCGAGTCTTTCCGTGCTCTCCTGGAGGAAGAAGAATGACGACGACTCTGCCTGGCCAATTCCGGCTTTCCCAAATCCAGGTTTATAACTGGGGAACATTCGACAACCTCCACTGTGTCGAGGTGCCACGGGAAGGCTTCCTCATTACGGGCCCTTCAGGTTCCGGTAAATCGACGCTAATTGATGCGATTTCGACGATTCTTGTTCCACCCGGCAAGATTCGTTTCAATGCTGCAGCGGATAACCAAGCGCACTCGGGTCGTAACTTGGTTACCTACTGCCGCGGCGCCTGGCGCCGCGAGCATTCGATCGAGGCAGACGAACTTACGCAGTCCTATCTCCGAACAGGTGCGACGTGGACGGGCGTCGCTCTACGCTACAGCGACGGGGCGGGGGAGACTGTAACAGCGTGCCGGTTGATGTTTTTGCCTGCAAATGCTTACTCGCGCCAGGAGATCACAGACCTCTATATTTTGCTTCCTCGGGACGCCGACCTGACGGAGTTTGATGATCTGGCGCAGAAGAACCTGCCGGTTACCGAGGCGAAGAAGACGTACGGTGATGCCCTGCACGTCAGTCGAAATCACCCGAAGTTCAGCTTGGCACTGCGCCGAGCAGTGGGGATCGCGGATGCCGGCGCTTTGGACCTGCTGAACCGAACGCAATCGGCCAAAACGCTTGGCGATCTTAACCACTTGATGCGTACTTTCATGTTGCCCGAACCAGAGACCTTCGAGATCGCGGAGCAGGCAGCGGAGAACTTCACAGACCTACGTATGGCGTATGAGTCGGTGGTGAAAACTCGTAAGCAGATCGAGCAACTGGTACCGGTACGCGTGGCGGCAGAGAAGCGCGCAGAGGTCGAAGACAGCCTGACCAGGGTGAAAGAAGACCGGGACGGCGTCGAAACATTCGTCGACGAGTGGCGGCAGCGCTTTGCCGAACAAGAACGGGATCAGCGGACCTCCGAGATCAAAGCAGTCAGCGCGACGATCGAAGAAGCCACCGGGGTGCGGGATGCGCACCGAGCGCAAGCAGATCAGTTGCGCGCGTTGATTCATGGCGCGCAGGATTCGGCCTTGGTTTCTGCACAAGCTCGTCGCGACCGTCTGCAAGACCGGCTGGAGCGAGTGACCAAGGAGGAAGAGGCATTCAACTCCCGGCTCAAATCCATTGGGGCTACAAAGCCCGGGAGCGCGGAGGAATTCACCAACCTCGTTCTTCAGTTGCGTGAAGAGCGGGAGCGGTTGAGCGTTGCGTATGAAACGGAAGACGTAAAGCTAGCCCAAGCACATGTGCGAGTTCACGAGCTGGGCGAGAACAAGAAAGAGCGCATCGCGGAGCTTGAAGCGTTGCGTAAATACGAATAGGCCATGGATAACCGGCTGCTCCGGGCGAGAGCCTTGATTGCGGAGCGGTCTGGGGTGCGAGAATCTGATCTTCCATTCATCGCTGACCTCGTGAGCATGAGGCCTGGTGAAGGCCACTGGCAGGGAACCGCAGAACGGGTGATGGGTGGTTTTGCTCGGCGGATCCTCGTTCCAGATGAACATTATGACCAGGTTTCTTCGGCTATTGATGGGACCTACCTTGGTGCGAAGGTGAGCTACACCCGGTTCACGCAGGATCTGGAAGAACAGCGCCCATCGCGTTTTGTGCCGAACTCGCTGGGCCTAAAAATCAACGTGAAACCCGGGCGGTATCACGACTGGATCCAGACTCAACTTTCTAAGAATTTCGATTACCTGTGCTGTGACTCTATGGAAGAGTTTCGTGCCGCCCGGCGGGCGGTGACTGCAAAGGGGCAGGTGAAGCATAACCGCAATGACCACATCAAGGATGATCGCCGCCGAATCGATGACCGTTCGAACTGGGTGCTGTGGGGCAACCTCGCTGACAAGATTGATGCTCTCCAAGCATCGGTGCGCTCCACTGTGGCGAAACTTGAAGACGCTGAACGTCAACGCAAGACCATCGCGGCTGGCCAGGAGAAACGGCGTGCCCAAATAGCTACGATCGAGCGGCTATTGGAGACGGAGCGTTTTCAGGATATCGACGTGTCATCGGTGGCCCAGGAGCTTGCGGAAGCCCAGAGCGACGTGGATGAACTCACTGATGGGAACGCCGAGCTGGCTCAGCTGAAGGCGAAGTTGAAGAGTGTCGAATCTGCTCTCGACAAAGTTGAGGAGCAGGTCATGGCGCTGCGTAATCAGCTCAGCGGCTTCAAAATTCGTCTGGAGCAGGCAGAGGAAACGCTTGAGAGGGTTCGGAATCGTCGAGGTGGGAAGACCGTCTCCGAGGACGTTGCGGCTCGTCTGACAGAGCGTTGCAAGGCTATCGATCGCACCATCCGGTCCGATAACATCGATGCGCTCAGCAACCAGCTCGTTCGCGGTATTGAGGATCAACTTGCAGAGCTCAATGCTCGGTTCACCAAACATGGTGGCGACTTGGTGAACGCGATGAACCTCTACTTGGTGCGCTGGCCGGATCGAGCGGGCGACCTCAAGGCGGACATGGAATGGGAGCAGGACTTTCTCCAGGAACTGGGCAGGCTTGAGGCAGACGATTTGCCACGTTTCGAACAGCGTTTCCGGGACATGCTGCAAGACGAAACCCACAAGCATCTTGGGCGCCTGCGGCGGCTGATCCGTGATGCGGCAGCAAAGACGCGCAGCTCGATCCAGATGATTAATGATTCGCTCGCTGAGGTCGAATTCTATCCGGGTGCTTACCTGACGATCGAGGTGCGGGAAGCACAGCCTGCGATCGCCCGCGATTTCGTTGAGCTGCTGGATTCTGCGTTGGCTGGGATTATCAATGATGCTGATCAGGAGGAGAGTGAGCAGCGATTCCATAAACTGCAGGCGGTGATCGACGCAGTGACGGTCTCGGACGGTACATCAACTCGTGATCGCCAGCTGCGCCTGGACACGAGGCAACACGTGAAGTTCCTGGGCGTGGAATATAGCGAGGATGGAGCGCGTGGTGCGGTCTATGACTCATCGGAAGGTCTTTCAGGTGGCCAAGCCCAAAAGCTGTCCTCCTTCTGCTTGGCTGCTGCCTTGCGTTACCGGCTGACTGGGATGGGCCTGCCGGCCGCGCAAGAAAAGAAATCCATTGTCCGGGTGGGGGAGGATATTTACCCGCGATTCGGCACCATTGTTCTGGATGAGGCTTTTGACCGTGCGGATACGGAGTTCACCCGGGCTGCGATGGAGGCCTTCCGCCGCTTTGGTTTTCACATGATTCTGGCCACGCCCGAGAAGCTGCTGCAGACCGTGCAGGACTATATCGGGGGTGTGCTGATGGTGGAATGCCCAGACCGGAAGCGATCGCGAACGAGTTCTTTGACGATCGAGGAGGTGCAGGATGAAGACTCCTGATCAGGTGCGCCAACGCGCTGCGGTCTTTTACTCGCGCAACCATCGCAGCTGGCTGGCCGGGAAATTCAAGACGCTGACCATCAACCTGGATCCGCCGACTGGACGGGCGGCAGAGCGTGATAACGGCGCTGCCGTGCGAGCATGGGTGGCACAGTGGAACCGCAGTTCAATTACCGCTGAGTGGGAGGATAAAAAGCTCAGCTACTTGGGGACGTATTCGCTGCCCCGGCGTGTTGTTCTCTCCGATGCGGATACTGCGGCTCGCGTGGCGGGCAAGCTTGATCATTGGCAACGTCTTCAGGCGGTCTTGGGCCGTTTCTGCATGGAGTTGGGGGAAAGCGTTCGCCCAGAACTCATCAGGCACCTTTCTTCATGGGAAGACTGGGGCGACGTGACCGTGGAACAGTTCATCGCTGTTGTCCGGTGGGTCCACGAACATGAGGTCAGCGACTTTTATATTCGCGAACTGCCAATCTTTGGCGTCGATAGCAAGTGGTTCGAGGCGCATAGGGCGGTCGTTGAAGCGGTAGTCGGCCCATTGAATTTTAAGTCTAAACCCCAGTTGGTAGAGGTCCGCAGCCTTGACCCGGCGCTGGATATTAGCGGGATGCGATATCTAGCGTGCCCGGTGGCTGAGCTGGGTGAAACGCCTGGGGAGCGGGTTCTTATCGTCGAAAATCACCAGAGTTTCCTTGCCTTGCCCGACTTGCCTGCGACAGTGGCGATCTTCGGTGGTGGATTGAACGCTGCCAGGATCGTCCAGCAGATCCCATCGTTAGGGGAGATAGACGTTCTTTATTGGGGCGATCTGGATTCGTATGGGTTCTACATCCTGGAACTCGTGAGGCGATACGTGCCTCACGCGCGTTCTGTTCTCATGGACCTGGATACGGTTCGGGATCATGTTGATCTTGCGGTGGAGGAACCGCAACCTAGCCGGTTTGATCCTGAGCTGTTGAGTTACGGGGAGCGCTTGGCTTTGGATTATCTCCGGGGGCGGTCTGCAGGCGGATGCTTGCGCATTGAGCAGGAAAGAATCTTGTTCGACTATGCGCAGCAGCAGCTATGCCACGCAGTGAGCCCCAATGGTGCGGGTGCATAGCAGCGGTCGCAGGTCCGGCCCTGGTGAATCAGTGGGCTAAAATTCCGGGCATGAGGAAAACCACCAAGCCCGCTGTTCCTGGCGCTCACCAGGAGCTTCACGATTCCGACGAGGCGGCGAAGATGAACTCGCTGCGCGCTGGTGTGTTGGGTGCCAACGACGGCATCGTCTCCGTGGCGGCGCTGCTGATCGGGGTGATCGCCACCGGGGCGGGGGATAAGGCCATCCTGATGGCTGGCCTGGCTGCCACCATCGCGGGAGCGGTCTCCATGGGCTTGGGCGAGTACGTGTCGGTGTCCGCCCAGCGTGACACCGAGCAGACCCTGATCGCCAAGGAGAAGAAGGAGCTGCGGGAGGCCCCGGAGGAGGAGCTGGAGGAGCTCGCAGGGATTCTCTCCGGCTACGGGATCAGCAAGGGCACGGCTGTGGAGGCGGCCCGCGAGATCCACGCGGAGGACGCCTTGCGCGCCCACCTGCAGCTGGAGCTGGGGATTGATGCCAACGAGCTGACGAGCGCGTGGGCGGCGGCGTTCTTCTCCGCGCTCTCCTTCCTGGCCGGTGCAGCGCTGCCGATGATCTCGGTCTTTGTGGCGCCAACCGGCACCCAGGCGTGGGTCGTCACTGCGGTGACGATGCTCTCGCTGGCCCTGACCGGCCTGATCTCGGCGAAAATCGCGGGAACCAGCGTGGCTCGCTCGGTGGTGCGCCTGGTCGTCGGTGGTGGCCTGGGCCTGGCGCTGACCTACGGCGCGGGTGCGCTCTTCGGCGGCGTTGCCTAAACCCAGCGGGGCCTTGGCGTAGACCCCGTGCCGTTCACTGAGTGATTCCGGTCACGGGGCATAATGGCTCCATGGCGAAGTTTTCCGAGGTCCTCACCCAGCTGCGCGATAATCAGCCGCAGGCGACGTATGGCATCGCTTTCGAAAAGCTGATGGTCAATTATTTCCGCACCGACCCCACGCTGAAAGCCCAGTTTGATGAGGTCTACCGCTGGACTGATTGGCGCTACAACGGTGGCAAGGCTGATACCGGTATCGACCTGGTCGCCCGTCGCGTGGACGACGGTTCGTGGACCGCGATCCAGTGCAAGTTCTACTTGCCGACGACCAGCATTAGTAAGTCGAACCTGGATTCCTTCTTCGAAGCCTCGGGCCGGACCTTTGAGACCGAAGAGGGCGTGGAACATTTCGGCAGCCGCCTGATCATTTCCACCACCGACCGCTGGTCCTCCAATGCGGAGGAGATGCTCGCCAACCAGGTGATCCCCACCAGCCGCATCGGCGTGTCCGCGATTTCCGAGTCCCCGATCAACTGGGACGTGGTCTTCCCGGGTGCTGCGATGGGGGATAGTGCGATGCAGATCAACCTCTCCCGTCGCGAGACTTTTGAGCCCCGCCAGCACCAGCAGGAGGCCATCGACCGTGCCATCGCGGGTTTCAGCACCCATGATCGCGGCAAGTTGATCATGGCTTGTGGCACGGGCAAGACCTTCACCGCGCTGCGCTTGGCCGAGCAGGTCGCGGAAGACAACGGTGGCAAAGCCCGCATTCTGTTCTTGGTGCCATCGATCTCCCTGCTCTCGCAGACGTTGAAGGAGTGGACCGCCCAGGGCCGGATGGACATGCGCACCTTCGCAGTGTGCTCGGATGCCAAGGTTTCCCGCAGCGCGGAGGACATCGCCACCTACGACCTCGAGGTCCCGGTGTCCACGGAAGGCTCGCAGATCGCGGAGCGTTTCGCCTCCGGTAAGCGGGCCAAAGGCCTGCACGTGGTCTTCTCTACCTACCAGTCGCTGCCCGCCGTGCATGACGCGCAGCAGGAGGGGCTGGATGATTTCGACCTCGTGATCTGCGACGAGGCTCACCGAACCACGGGCGTGACCTT
Source organism: Corynebacterium sp. UMB9976 (assembly GCF_030212265.1). Lineage (NCBI taxonomy): Bacteria > Bacillati > Actinomycetota > Actinomycetes > Mycobacteriales > Corynebacteriaceae > Corynebacterium > Corynebacterium sp. UMB9976. Next base: position 117,003 of record NZ_JASODY010000002.1, on the reverse strand, counting down.
GGCTGGAGAGGACGCCTCCAACTTCGTGCGCATCCACGATGCGGACTACATCCGTTCCGCGAAGCGGTTGTACATGACGGCGACGCCGCGTCTGTTCGACGACCAGGTCAAGGGCAAGGCTGCGGAGCATTCCGCGGAGCTTGCCTCCATGGATGATGAGGCCGTGTACGGCCCAGAGTTTTATCGCTTGGGCTTCGGTGAAGCAGTGGATAAAGGCCTGCTCACTGATTACCGCGTGCTCGTGATGACGGTGGATGAGTCTGTTGCTGCTGAGGCCATGGCCCGTGGCGAGAATGGCCAGCTCAACCTGAGTTTGGCCTCGGCGATGATTGGTGCCTGGAATGGTCTGGCCAAGCGTTCCGGCGACCTGCAGGGCCAGAAGGGCGGCTTCGATACGAACGCTGCACCGATGCAGCGCGCGGTGGCTTTCGCCCGGGATATTAAGACCTCGAAGCAGATTTCGGAGTCTTTCCCTTCCTTGATTTCTGCTTATCAGCAGCAGCTCCGGGAGGCCGCGGTGATGGGGGACGTGTCCCTGCACAACGTGGATCTGCGTGTGGCATCCCAGCACGTGGATGGGGCGATGAACGCGATGGAGCGCGGCTCGAAGCTCTCCTGGCTGGAGTCAACTCCTGATGAGGATCAGACCCGCGTGCTCACCAACGCCCGCTGCCTGTCTGAGGGCGTGGACGTCCCGGCGTTGGACTCGGTGATTTTCTTCAATCCGCGTAATTCCATGGTGGATGTGGTGCAGTCCGTCGGCCGGGTGATGCGTAAGTCCGAGGGCAAGGACTATGGCTACATCATCCTGCCGGTGGCAGTGGCCCCGAACGTGCCGCCGGCCCAGGCGTTGAATGACAACCAGCGTTTCAAGGTTGTGTGGCAGATCCTCAACGCACTGCGTGCCCACGATGACCGCTTCAACGCGAAGGTGAACTCCATCGCGCTGAACGAGGGCCAGGTGGACGAGCTGCCGATCGCCGTTGACCATGTGCCAAACCCCAAGGAGCAGCTGGACCAGGCGGAGGCCCGCTCCCAGACCGACTCCCCGGAACCGGATCAGGACATGGCCCAGCAGGTTGCCCTGTTTTCGCTGGAGCGGTGGCAGGAGGCGATGTACACGAAGCTGGTGGATAAGGTCGGCACCCGTACCTATTGGGAGGACTGGGCCGACGATGTGGCGACCATCGCCGAGAACCAGATCACCCGCATCAAGGCGCTGCTGGATGGGGCGGACGGGAAGTTACGCCGCGAGTTCGAGAAGTTTGTCGAAGGCCTGCGCAATAACCTCAACGAGGGCATCACCGAGGACGACGCCATCTCGATGCTCTCCCAGCACCTGATCACCGCGCCGGTGTTCAACGCGCTGTTCGAGAACCACGACTTCATCACCCACAACCCCGTGGCCCAGGTGATGGAGAAGATGGTCGCGGCACTCTCCCGGGAGAACCTCGATACGGAAACGGAGTCGCTGGAGAAGTTCTACGATTCCGTGCGAGTGCGTGCCTCGGAGGTTTCCAGCGCGTCTGGCAAGCAGCAGGTGATTAAAGAGCTCTACGAGCGCTTCTTCCAAAAGGCCTTTAAGAAGCAGGCGGAGTCGCTGGGCATCGTTTACACCCCGGTTGAGATCGTGGACTTTATCCTGCGCGCCGCCGACGATGTGTCGAAGCAATATTTCGGCCGGGGCTTGAGCGATGAGAGCGTGCATATTCTGGATCCGTTTACGGGCACGGGCACGTTTATGGTGCGTCTGCTGCAGTCCGGGTTGATTGATCCGAAGGATCTGGCGCGCAAGTACGCCAACGAGTTGCACGCCACGGAGATCATGCTGCTTGCCTACTACGTGGCGGCGGTCAATATTGAGACGACGTTTAACGCGCTGCAGGCCGAGGCTGCGCAGCGTGAGGGCTTGCCTGAGCCCGAATACGTCCCGTTCGGCAATATCGCTCTCGCGGATACCTTCCAGATCCACGAGGAAGGAGACATCCTGGATCTGACGGTATTCAAGAACAACAACGAGCGCATCGTGCGGCAGAAGGAGGCCCCGATCAATGTGATTGTGGGCAACCCGCCATACTCGGTGGGTCAGACGAGCGCGAACGATAACAACGCGAATGTGAAGTACCCGACGCTGGATGCTCGGATTGCGGAGACGTACGCGGCGAAGTCGACGGCGACGAATAAGAACTCGCTCTATGATTCCTACCTGCGTGCATTCCGCTGGGCGACCGACCGCATCGGTAACCAGGGCGTGGTCGCCTTCGTATCTAATGGCGGCTGGATCGACGGCAACACCGGGGATGGTGTGCGCCTCTCCATGGCTGAGGACTTCACGGACCTATATGTGTTCAACCTTCGAGGGAACCAGCGCACGGCTGGCGAACAATCACGCAGGGAGGGTGGAAAGGTCTTCGGCTCTGGCTCGCGGAACACGGTAGCCATCACCATCGGTATTAAGGATTCCAACGAGTCCGGATTCCAGCTGCACTACCGCGACATCGGTGACTACCTCTCCGCCGAGGAAAAGCTGAAGATCGTCGACACGTCGACCGTCGATACTGTCGACTGGCAGACCATTACCCCGAACTTCCACGGTGACTGGGTGAACCAGCGCAGCGACGAGTTCGCGATGTGGCCGGTCATCGGCGAGAAGAAGGGTAATGCGACGAAGTTCTTTGAAGAGCATTCGCGTGGCCTTTCAACTGCGCGTGATGCGTGGTCGTATTCTTTTGCGACCGCCCAACTCATAGAAAACATCGAGACGCACGTTGCGAACTACCGCCAGGCGCAAGACCTGTTGCAAAACGAAGGGTTTGAAGAAAGCAAGCGGGGGGTCGACGCGTTGTTTGCGCAGCACCCTGAGCTAGTCGATAGCACGCAGGGATCATGGAATGCCAACCTGAAACAGGAGCTAGCCCGCGGAACCGAAATCTCGTTTGAACCGGACCGTGTGTACACGTCGTTGTACCGCCCGTTCTACAAACAGCGTAATTACTTCGCGAAGGAATTGATCGATAGGCAGTACCAGTTGCCATCGATGTTCCCGACGCAGCACCACCACAACATCGGTTATTACGTGCTGAACCCCGGCGCAGAGAAACCATTTTCCGTGTTTGCAACGAAGCTGCTTCCAGACTTGGCTCTCTACGGTTCGAACGCTGGCCAGTTCTTCTCCCGCTTCACGTGGGAGCCGGTTGAGGCTTCGGATGGTGGGTTGTTCGGCGAGGGGGCGTCGATAAGCGAAGGTGAGTCCTCGATCTATGGGCAGGTTGGTGAGGTTGTTGCGGGGTATGTGCGCAAGGACAACATCACTGACGCGATCAAGGCGCTCTACCGCGACGCGCTTGGCGCGGATGTGACAGGTGACGATATCTTTCACTTTGTATACGGGAAGCTGAACGACCCGACGTACCGGGCTAAGTATGCAGCCGACCTGAAGAAGATGCTGCCTCACATCGAGACCCCAAGTTCTCGTACTGAGTTCGATAAGTTTGCGGCAGCCGGGCAGAAACTCATGGATCTGCACGTGGACTACGAGAACGTGGATCTATGGCCGCTGGATATCCAGGTCAAGGGTGATGAATCTGACCGGGAAACCTGGCGCGTAACCAAGATGCGTTGGCCGAAGCGCAGGGACCCAGAGACTGGCAAGAACGTCAACGATGTCACGAAGCTGATCTACAACAAGCAGGTCACAATCGCCGGTATTCCGGCGGAAGCCGATGAGTACATGCTCGGCTCGCGGTCTGCAATTGGGTGGCTGATCGACCGGTACCAGGTGAAGAAGGATAAGGCCTCCGGCATCGTCAACGATCCGAATGACTGGGCAGACGAGGTCGGCAACCCTCGCTACATCGTTGACCTCATCGCGAAGGTCACGCGTGTGGCAGTGGATTCGGTGAGGATTGTGGAGAGCATTCGGGAGGATGAGGAGTGACAATGAGTCCGCAGATTTATAACTGGAAAGCCATGCTGCCAGTGGTTCTTGAAGTTGCGGCTGATGGAAAACCGCACCACCGGAGCGACTATATCGAGGCTGTTCGCCGAGTCACCGCTCGTGACTTTGGCGACGAAATTCACCGGAAGCTCAAGCACGGCTACTCCTATGAAGACCGTGCTAATTGGGCGACGTTTGAGCTGCGTCGCTCCGGGTTACTCGCCGATGTTGAGCGCGCCGTAACGCAAATTACGCCTGAAGGCATCCAATGGCTCAAGGACAATCCCTATCCGCTGAGCCGCGAACAACAGCGAGAGTTTGTGAAGATGCGTGACCGTGTTCTCGAAGCGAAGGGGACGATCGAAAAATCCTCGTCTGATGACGATGCCGACGAGCCCGAAACAAGCGATGATTACGTCTGGGTTCTCCGCGCTGGCAAAGATGGCGTACGTGAGAAGCGTGCCCTTCAAGAAAACCTCGGTCTACCGGGCTTGTACTACAACGAAGAGGTAGAAAATGCCGAGACCCTTGACGAGATCAAAAAGGCCATGCGGGCCGCCTATCCCGAGTGGAAGCGCGGCCAGATCAATACTCAGGCAGGGCAACTTTACCGTTTCCGTACGAAGCTCCAAGTGGGCGACATCGTTCTTATGCCGAGCAACCATGTCCGTGGTGCGGTGTACCACGGTACGGTCACTGGTCCTGTCACCATTGACCGCAGCGAACCTGACGTCGAGGCTCATCTTCGCGTTCCGATCGAGTGGAGCGACGAAACGTTCCGCCGCGATGAATTAGGAATCGATCTGCGTCGCTCCATCGGCAGCTTGCTGACGATCTCGCAGGTGAAAAGGAACAACGCACACGAGCGCTTTTTGTCGGTCATCGATGGTTCTGGGGACCCGGACTTCAACGTGCAGGATTTTTCTTCGGCGGATTCCTACACGCTCGACTGGCTTGGTTTCCATCGGGAGTTCGCGGAGCGCCTTTTGCCCTACCGTGCTGATCGCACAGCATTGCTTGAGAAACTCCATGAGGCTGCACGGCTATCTGAGCGACCATCGCTATTCAATATGCTGTGGGAATGGTCCACCGACGATGGTAAAAAGTCTGCCACAGATATTGATCCGTTCACGGTCTACGCCCTGATCAATCGCTCACTGACGATGTCCAACAAGGAAGCCATCTATCAAGGGCTCAAGGAGGCCTTCGAGATCAACGCCGAGGTTCCCACCTCTGTGGACGGACTGCCCGTGCGCAATAACCTTTCAGCACGCTTTGAATCGAAGCCTAGTGATCCAGGGAACACCGCATTTTACGATGGCATCTGGGCACTTTTTGAAGCCGCACTGAGCTACAACCCGCGTGAAGAAGACGGTCAATCTCGTGCCGATTTCGTCGACGCGTACGATGCCGCCGTCAAAAACCGCTCACAGGTCGCGTACACCATGGGACTGTTTTGGATTCGGCCTGAAACGTTTATGGCACTCGACCGTCGCAATGCAGACTTCCTTAAATCCGAAGATGGCATGGGCACTGATGTCCTCAGCATGGTCAGCGATGGTTCCTCTTATCTCACCACGCTTACAGAGGTCGCCGACTGGCTCCAGGAATCCACGATCGATCCGCCCAATTTCGCGGGTCTCTCGGCAACAGCATTCCAATACGCACAAAACGAACCTGAAGGGCCAGCCGTAACCGAACCAGAAGAGCTGCCCGGGGAAGCACAGGAAACCTATTCCATTCAGGATATTCTCAACGCTGGATGCTTTCTCGAGCGCAAAGAACTCGAGACGATCCTCCGGCGGTGGAGAGAAAAGAAGAACCTCATTTTGCAGGGCCCACCGGGGACGGGAAAGACGTGGCTTGGCCGAAAGCTTGCGTACGCGCTGCTCGGAGACTCCTCCGACGAAACAATCACTGCCGTGCAGTTTCACCCGTCAACGTCCTACGAAGACTTCATCGAGGGCTTCCGTCCGGCCAGTGGCGGCCATCTCCGCTTGCAGCCCGGACCTTTCTTGAAGGCCGTTAAAGCTGCTAGTGACGACGAGGAGCGCAAGCACTTCATCATTATCGAAGAAATCAACCGTGGAAATCCCGCCCAGATCTTCGGCGAAATGCTTACGCTGCTAGAAGCTGACAAGCGCAACGCTGCAAGTGCTCTCACGACGATTTACTCGCCCGACAGCGAGCCAATCTACCTGCCCAACAACCTCTACGTCTTAGGCACGATGAACCAAGCAGACAGATCTCTCGCGATGGTCGATATGGCACTACGCCGGCGTTTCGCATTCGTCGACCTTCAGCCGCAGTTCAATGAGCGATGGCTCGATTACTGCTCGTCTGAATGCGGATACGACCGCGAGGCGCTGGCAACCATCGGAGCTAAGCTCTCCGTACTCAACGAACGCATTGCTCAGGACGCTAATTTGGGGCGCGACTACGGGGTTGGGCACAGTTTCGTGACTCCGCGGAAGTCCTCGAAGCCGTTGAGCAGGGAGGAAACGTGCATGTGGTTCGACGCGATTATCGACACAGATCTGGCTCCATTGCTGCGTGAGTACTGGTATGACCAGCCCGAGGTCCTGGAAGAAGCACTTCGTGAACTTCGAGACTGACGCTCCCGGCGACCACATCAGCCAGCACGTCCCCATGCGGAGCGTGTGGTTGTTGCAGCTCTATGCCTCGGAAGCATACCGGCGGGGCGTTATCACCGACGCCGCAGTCGAGGCCGCGGATGCTGAGCTTCCGGTGTTGCTCACCACGATGCTGTGTGAAGCAGTCGAACGCCGGCTCACGCGTGAGCTCAGCGTCGGATTCAGCCGTCGCGCGGCAACTCTTCACCGCGTGCGCGGGAAGATCGATGTTTATGCAACGCAGCGACACCGGCTACTCGACAAGGGCCAGATCCGGTGCGAGTTCAACGAGCTCACCAGCGACCACCCCGTCAACCGCTACTTGCTTCGTGTTCTGCACTACGCAGAAAACCTCATTCAGCCGCTCAATCAAGCAGTGGCGACGCGGTGCCGTCGCTTGGCGCGATCTCTCGAAGTCGCAGGAGTGCCGTTTATCTCGTCCGCGCCTGAACCCACTGGCCGGCTCTCTCCTTCCGACGTTCATCCCACAGCCGTAGCATCCTTGCTGCTCAACCTGTTTATTCCGAGGTCCGGTATTGGCCCAAATGCGTTCGCCCGGGCCTCGGTCACTGAGACGTACCTGCGTGCGCTTTTTGAGCGGGCACTACTGGGAATCTACCGCTACCATCTCACGCCGCTGGGGTGGACCGTACACGGCGCCAAGTACCTGGGCTGGCCTCTCAATTCCCCGACGACTGCGCAGCTGCCGCGAATGCTCACCGACATCATGCTCACCGCGCCCGATGGCACCGAGGTGATCGTCGACGCCAAGTTCGCCGCGATGGCCACCAACAATCGCACGAACACCGGGTACACGCTGAAGTCCGGGCACCTCTATCAAATCCAGTCCTATGTGTTGGCGCATGCGGCTGCTCTTGCCACTGCTGGCGATACTCGGCCAGTGTCCGGTGTGGTGGTCTATGCGACTCTAGGAGCACCCCGGGACGGTTCTGAACAGCGCCAACAGTTCACCATTCATGGGCATGCTTTTACCTTTTCAGCTATCGACCTCAGTGGTTGCGTGAGCGCAATCCGAGACGGAGCACTTGCCGCCCTTGGAGTAGACGCGACGGTTACGCCACCGTCTGCCAAAGCGAGGAGTGCCTACACCACAGCTGGGCCTACTGTTTAAGACCAGCGCAGTACGGGGTTAAGTCGGAGCGGTGGGAGGTGCTTTTGGGCCGTGCCGTGTCACGAAATGCGCGAAAAGTGACACGCCACGGCCCAAAACACGTAGCAACTGCCTAAATCCCGCTGAGCCCCAGCCTCAAGCCCTCAGCCCCCGCACCCCGATCCCCACAGCAAAAGGCCCGGAAGCTACCAACAGCTTCCGGGCCTCGCGCTAGACCAGAACTAGCAGTCGTAGTACATCTCGAACTCCAGCGGAGTCGGACGCAGACGCGACGGCATGATCTCGTTATCCACCTTGTAGCGGATGTAGGTGTCGATCAGGTCGTCGGTGAACACGCCACCCTCGGTGAGGAACTCGTTATCGTCCTCCAGGGCCTTCAGCGCGCCCTCCAGGGAGGTCGGCGCCTGCGGGATGCTCTTCGCCTCCTCCGACGGCAGCTCGTAGAGGTCCTTATCCACCGGCTCGTGCGGCTCGATGCGGTTCTTGATGCCATCCAGGCCAGCCAGCATCATCGCGGCAAAGCCCAGGTACGGGTTACCGCTCGGGTCCGGCGCACGGAACTCAATGCGCTTCGCCTTCGGGTTCGAGCCCGTGATCGGGATACGCACCGCAGCAGAACGGTTGCGCTGCGAGTACACCAGGTTGATCGGAGCCTCGAAGCCCGGCACCAGGCGGTGGTAGGAGTTCAGCGTCGGGTTCGTAAAAGCGAGCACCGCGCCAGCGTGCTCCAGGATGCCGCCGATGTAGTAGCGGGCGGTATCCGAAAGCCCTGCGTAACCGTTCTCGTCGTGGAACAGCGGCTCGCCGTCCTTCCACAGGGACTGGTGCGCGTGCATACCCGAACCGTTATCGCCGGCCAGCGGCTTCGGCATGAAGGTCGCGGACTTCCCGTTGCGCCACGCCACGTTGCGGATGATGTACTTGAAGGTCTGGATATCATCCGCCGCGGCCAGCAGCGTGTCGAACTTGTAGTTGATCTCCTGCTGCCCGCCGGAGCCCACCTCGTGGTGCAGACGCTCCAGGGTGAAGCCGGCCTTCATGAGCTCCTTGCTCATCTCATCGCGCAGGTCCTGGTAGCGGTCATACGGCGCGACCGGGAAGTAGCCACCCTTCGGGCGGGTCTTGTAACCCAGGTTGCGGGAACCATCCAGGTCGAACTCCTGATCGCGGTTCCACCAGCCAGAGTCGGAATCCATGCTGTAGAACGCCTCGTGACCCTCCACGCGGTAGCGCACGGAATCAAAGAGGTAGAACTCCGCCTCCGCACCGAAGAAGCAGGTATCCGCAATGCCGGTGGACGCCAGGTACTGCTCCGCCTTACGCGCCACATTGCGCGGGTCGCGGCTGAACGGCTCGCGGGTGAACGGGTCGTGGACGAAGAACTTGATGTTCAGCGTCTTCGCCTCGCGGAACGGGTCGATCTTCGCGGTGGACAGGTCCGGCAGGAGGTTCATGTCGGACTCGTCGATGGTGGTGAATCCGCGGATGGAGGAACCGTCGAAGGCCAGGCCTTCCTCGATGGCGTCCTCGTCGAAAGCCTCTGCGGGGATGCTGAAGTGCTGTTCGGTGCCAGGGACGTCCGTGAAGCGGATGTCGACGAACTCCACGTCCTCGTCCTTGATGAACTTCACGACCTCTTCGGGTGTTTCAAATGCCACGCTAAACTCCGCTCTTCGTAGTCGTGTTTGTGGGGGTTGCTGGGGTCACATTTTACCCGCCGTTATCCGGAGTATTGCCCTCGGGGAGGGCGCGGGGGTGAACTTTCCGTTTTTCCCGTCCACGCCGGTGGCCGCTGGGTTACTGTTTCTTTTACCTCGTTCCCGCAGCAGGGGGCACCGGTTGCGGGGTGGGGTGGGAAGTCATTGTTTATTAGGGGGCGCTGTGACCAGCTTTTTTAACGACGTCAACCCCCGCAAATCCACCCGATCCCCTCGCGGGATCATGCGGGTTGTGGTGGTGATCGCCACGGTTCTGGGGCTGGCGGGGGTGATGGGTTTCGCGCCCGGCACGGGTGGCGAGCTGCGGCGAGAGGCTGCGGGGGTGATGCCGATCGTGGACGCGGGGAACTACGTGGGAACCGAACTGGGCGAGCGGTTGTCTAATAATGGTGGGATGGATCTTTCTTGGCCCAGGCCGGAGGGCTTCGATGGCATCTGGTTCGAGAAGGAGCCCTACGGCCGCCGGGAGCATGTGGTGTGGGAATCGCAGCGCTTCGTGGGTGAGCCGGTGGACATCCCAAAGTTGAAGCAGGGGCAGGTGAAGGGGGACTTCGTGGGCTTGCCGGATATTTGCGGCCCGGTGGTGCGCGAGCGCATGGCCGAGCTGGGGTACCTGCCGAGCAAGACGCTCGAGAGTAACTACGAGTTCCGTTACGGCTGCAATTTCGGGAACCGCGACGTCGAAAACCTAGCGAATCTCGATGCCGTCGATGTGTCGTTGGGGACTCCGCCCGGACACCTAGAACGAGTTGAGATCGACACGGAATATGAGCTGCCGTCATCTGCTGAGTACGTCCGGGTGCCTAACGGCTCTCCGACAGTGTCGTGCCTCGCAAGGGGACCAAAGCTCCGCGATGAAAATCGGGTCTATGTGGCGACGGGGGTCGACCATATGGAGTCGCAGTACGCAGACTGCACGGTTAACGCACTTTATTGGCAAGTAGTTCAGAACGTAATGGGGGAACACTAAATGAAGATGGAAGCCGTAATTGCGGACATCGATCAAGCAAGGCGCACTATTGCGTCCGCTGCACAGACAAAAACTGGATTCACAACGGAAGAGGCATGGGGTGGCGGATACACCAAAGTTCCGTCCCTCAGCGGTGCGTTTACGCAGCATGCATCATTTTGGAGCGGCCAACCTGGTGATGCAGTCACCGCGATCACCAAGCTCAACGACGATCTCGACTGGAGCGGAACGATGTTGGGCAGTGTCGCTGATGCACTCCAGCACCAGGAGGAGACAACATCCAAGGCCTTCGACAACTTTGATATGGCTGCCCATGAGCGCGGGGTGGGCTCTTTCTCCTGCTTCCAGCCACGAGATACCGAGCCATTTAAGAATCTCAATTACCTTCATCCGGCCTCTATCGTTGAACCGCTCTACTCGGTGAAGTTGATGATTGCGCTGATCCAGGATTCCGATGCTGCGCCGATCGCCGCTGCGGAGAAATGGCGGGGCACTGCAGCAGAGCTGCAGGCTGTTGCGGAACAACTGATGGCGACCTCATCGGGCCTGGGCGCAAGGAACAAAGGCCGGGCCTTCGATGAAGCGCGCAACGCGCTCGAGGATTTTGCGAAGAGAAGCCGAACCGTGTCGGCAAACGCAGCGTTGATGGCGGAATCGGCAGCTCAGTTTCCTCTCGTTCGTCAGAAGAACCTGGAGGAGCTTTTGGAAATTGCAGCGAAGGTGACCGCAGCCAATGCCGGTGCGCCGGGATCCGGAGAAATTATGGAAGGCGCAGAAATGGCAAGGTTCGTGAGCACGCACCTGCAGCCCTCGCTGGAGCTGCTCAAGCCACCAGTCCATAACTTCGGGGTGCCCGTCGTCGGACACAACGGTGGCGGCGGGGTGAACATCACCAGCTTCAACACCACCGGCCCAGCCGAGGCTTTCCAGGCCATCAACGGCAACGTCGCACCCGCCACCGCGAACAACGTTCAGGAGCTAGGGGCCCAGACCGCCGATGCTGTGACGGATGCAGGTCGCGGCAACGCCGCCGCCAACGCGCCAGCAGCCGGGAACACCAGCCCAGCGGCAGGGGAGCACCTCCCCGCCAGCCAGCAACACGTCGCCCCGGCAGGCGCCAACCCCGCAGCACCCGCGGGTCCGGGCGTGGCCCCGGCAGGCACACAGCTGCCCGCGAACACGCCCGCCCACACAGCAGGCATGCCGGGCGGGGCTCCATCCAACGCAGCCGCGCCGGGCCTCGCACTGCCTGGAACCAACCAACGCGGTGCCAACGGGAGCCCGAACGCGAGGGGAGCACAGCCCGCCCGCCCCGCGCTGCCGACGACGGGTGCACACCGGCCAAACGCAGGACACGCGCCGGTGCCACGGGCAGGCAGTGCTCCACACGGCACCGGCGCGCACAGTGCCCTCCGCAACGCTCCGGGGCTCGGCGGGGCAGAGGCCACCGGCGAGCGCACCGGCAGCCGCAACCACGGCTACGGAACCCCCGCCACCACCGGGCAGGGCAGGGCGCCACGAACCACCGTCGTCCGCCCCGAGCTACCAGCCGCACACCCGGAGAACCTTCGCAACGGTGTGGCGGGCCGCGGGCTGCACGGCGTTGGCGCGCCGGGCACACCCAACGGGGCTCCGCACACGGGCATGCACGGCACCAGCCACGGCTCTCCGACCACGGCAACGCCACACGCCGACGCACAGAGCAACCAACGCGGTCGCGGCTTCTACGGCGGCATGGCGCCTGGCGCACGGGGAGGGGCGGCCAACACCGGGCGACAAGTAAAGCCAGGCGCCGGCCAGTGGGCCAGCTCGGTCTCGGAGTATTTCAAACGCCAATTCTTGGGTGCCAAGCCGCGCACCACGAAGAAGGTGATCAGCCGCTAACCGTGGTTGCGAGCAAAGCCTGAGTCCGCCGGGTCAGGGCAGCCTAATAAGCCCAGCAGGGGTGCGGGAAATTGTTCCCCCCCCCGCGCTTGGATAGGCTCAAAACCATCATGACTCAGAAGCGCTCCTGGCTCGAAGGCCCCCAGCTGCCCGGCCAAAACGAAGACCCGAACAAACTCAGCTCATACCCGGGCGAGGCCATCGGCCTGCCCAAGGACGGTCCCGGCTCGCTCTCACCGCTGATGCCCCGCATGATCGCGCTGCTCATCGACTGGTTCCTCAGCATGGGCATCGCGTTCTTCATCACCACCCAGACCACAAAGTTCGGTGGCCTGTCCACCCTCACCATGCTGGTCTTCGTGCTGATGCGCCTGCTCACCGTCTGGCTGCTGGCCCAGACCCCAGGCCACGCGGTGATGGGCATCGGTGTCGCCCGCCTCGACGACGCCACCCAGCGCGTCGGTCTCTGGCGCTCCTTCGTGCGCATCCTGCTGACCATCTTCATGTTCCCGCCCGTTGTCCAGGACACCGACGGCCGCGGGCTGCACGACCGCGTGACCCAAACCGGCGTCATCAAGACCCGCTAGCCCCTCCCGAGAAAAGGGAAACAGGGCCGCGGACCGCGCGGCCATAGGAGGCAAAGCGACCGGGGGACCGCAAGAAAGAGGGGCTGGCTGCGGGGCCCAGGAGGGGGAGCCCCGGCGGCGTCGAAACCGAGTCGCCGGCGCCGATGAACTAGCCCAACAGGCCGGTCAGGCCGTTGTACAGCAACGTCACCGAGACCACGGCGAAGAACAGCCCCGCACCCAAGTCGATCAGGTGGGAGACGGAGAGCAACCGCGACTGCACCCGCTGCGTCGACACAAACAGCGCGATCAGGCTGAACACAATCGCCGCCGAGGCCATGATGGTGACCACATAGACCACAGAGACCCACCACGGCGCGCCCACCGGCAGGAACGGCGCCAGAATCGCCGTGAAGTACAGCACGACCTTCGGGTTGGAGAGGTTCGTCGCCACGCCCGTACGGTAGGCAGCACGCGGCGAGCCCAAGCCCGGGGGCATCACCAGATCAGCGTTCGCCCCCACCCGCGTGCGGTAGTACTCCCGCACCTGCCGCAGCAGGCTAAAGGCCATATAACCCAACCACAGGCCACCGAAGATCTGCAGATAATCCAGGATCCACGGCTTCTTATTCAGCAGCGCGCTCGCGCCGGTCACGGCCAGCGTCGACCAGAACATCAGGGCCGTGACGATCCCGCCGATCGCCGCGAAGGCATGCTTCCGCGAGCGGGAGGCCATCCGTAGCACCAGGAACAGGTCTGGTCCAGGGGTCATCACGCCGAGCATGTTCATCAGCATGACGATCCCGATGTTCGTTAATTCCACAAATTAATCCCAAATCTCCAAGCAAAAACCGGCCACAGAGTGCGGCCGGTTGAGCGCTAAATATCTTAAGTTTTACTTCTTGCCACGCTGTGCAGCACGGCGGGCGCGGCGGTTCATGCCGGCCATCTGTCCGCCCTTCGGCAGCGGACCCTTCGGCATATTCGCCATCGGGGACTGCAGGCGGGAAATCGAATCGATGCGGGAGTTCAGCGCATCGACCTCGTTCTTCTTAATGTTCCGCGGCAGGCGCATCAGGTGGTTCTGCAGCTTACGGACCGGAACCTCGCCCTCACCATCGCCGACGACGACGTCGTAGATCGGGGCGTTGCCAGCGATGCGGGCGATCTTCTTCCGCTCGCGGGCGATCATCTGCTTCACACGGTTCGAATCACCCTCACCGACCAGGACGATGCCCGGAGTGCCGACGACGCGGTGGACGGCATCCAGGTTCGTGTTTTGCGCGATGCCCGGCTCGACAATCCACTTCATGCCCACGCCGTCGCGCAGGTTGCTCAAGGTCCAGGCGGCAGCGCCGGCCTCACCCTCAATCTGCTCGTAGACACCCTTCTGCAGGCGGCGGGTGAACACCCACACCGCCACGGCGATGCCCAGCAGGATACCCACGATGAGGTTCAGCCACCACCAGCCGAACACAGTGGAAAGCAGAAGCAGAAGCACGACGGGCACCAAAAAGCCCACCAGCATCAGCGGGATCAGCTTCTTATCGCGCTGCCGCTGCAGCTTAAAGGCCTGCCACAGCTGACCGCGCTGCTCCTTGCGGGCGGCGCGCTTGGCGGCCTTTTCTGCCTTCTTGTTTTCCTTCTCGCGGATGTCCTTAGCCATGTGCTCCAGGATAGAACATGCAGCGAAAAACAAAGAAACGCGCGCAAGGCGCGAAGCCTTACGCGCGTCTCAACGCTTCTCGCGCTAGCGGTACGCCGCAGGATTATCTTTAGCGCTACATCGCTGGGTTTCCCTAGCGGTAAGCGACCGGGGTCTCCTCGGAAGCGCCGTACTTATCCAGCAGGTTGGTGGCCTCCTGCTGGGTGGAGCCGTCTAGCTTCTCGTTGAGGTGGGAGAGGTTCTCCGGGATCTCCCGGCCACGGGCGCGCATCGCCTGCGCGTACAGGCGGCCGGAACGGTAGCTGGAGCGAACCAGCGGGCCGGACATGACAGCCGGGAAGCCCATGTCATAAGCAGCCTCGGAGTGTGCCACGAACTCCTCCGGGCGCACCCAACGCTCGATCGGGTGGTGCATGGAGGTCGGGCGCAGGTACTGGGTAATCGTGAGGATGTCGGTGCCCGCCTCGCGCAGGTCACGCATGGCCTCCACGACTTCCTCCTCGGTCTCGCCCATGCCCAGGATCAGGTTGGACTTCGTGATCAGCCCGTAATCGTGAGCCGCACGGATGACCTCCAGGGAGCGCTCGTACTTGAAGGCCGGGCGGATGCGCTTGAAGATGCGCGGCACGGTCTCCAGGTTGTGGGCGAAGACCTCCGGCTGGGACTCGAACACGATCTGCAGCAGCTCCGGCTTATTCGAGAAGTCCGGGGTGAGGTTCTCCACGCCCGTGTTCGGGTTCAGCTCGTGGATCTTGCGGACGACCTCCGCGTACAGCCAGGCGCCCTCATCGTCCAGGTCGTCGCGGGTCACGCCCGTGACGGTGGCGTACTTAAGACCCATCTCGCGGACGGACTCCGCCACGCGCCGCGGCTCGTCGCGGTCCAGGGGAGTGGGCTTACCGGACTTAATCTGGCAGAAGTCGCAACGGCGGGAGCAGGTGTCGCCGCCGATGAGGAAGGAGGCCTCGCGGTCCTCCCAGCACTCGTGGATATTCGGGCAGCCAGCTTCCTGGCATACGGTGTGCAGGCTCATGCCCGTCACGCGGTTCTTCATGTCCCGATACTCGGGGCCCATCTTCGCGGTGGTGCGGATCCAGCGGGGCTTAGCCTCGATGGGGGTCTGCGAGTTCTTAGCTTCAATGCGAAGCATCCGGCGTCCGTTAGCGCTGACAGTCATAGAGTCCACCCTACGCTGGTCCCCCGATGATTGCTAACAATCTCGGCGTGCGGGCTGACCTGCCCAAACATCACCGGCATGGCCAGCGCTGGGGCTAGTCCTTGTGCACCGCCAGCTCGCCGTTGAGGGCAGCCACGATGTTCTTCTCCAGCGCTTCGCGGCACTCCTCGACGGTGACGTCCCGGCCCAGTTCCGCGGACAGCGTGGTCACCCCGGCATCGGCGATGCCGCAGGGCACGATGTGCCCGTAGTACTCCATCGTGTTGTCACAGTTCAGGGACACCCCGTGCATCGTCACCCCGCGGGTGACACGAATGCCGATCGCTGCGATCTTCCGGGCGGGCTTCAGCTCGCCGCCCACCACGCCGGCGGGCAGCCACACCCCAGAACGGCCCTCGACGCGACCGGTGCCTTCCAGGCCCACGTCCTTACAGGTCTGGATCAGTGCTTCCTCCAGGCGGCGCACGTAGTCCACCACGTCCACCGGGTCGGCCAGCTTGATGATCGGGTAGGCAACCAGCTGGCCGGGACCGTGCCAGGTGATGCGACCACCACGGTCGACGTCCACCACCGGCAGCCCGTTATCCGGCCGGTCGCTGTCCTCCGTGCGCTTACCCGCCGTGTACGTCGACGGGTGTTCCAGCATCAGCAGCTGGTCGCCGATCTTCCCCGCGGCGCGCTCGACGGCGAGATCTGCCTGGCGATGCCAGGTCTCTTCGTAGTCCACGGTCCCGAGCTCGTTGACCTCGATCGGGGTGGAGTCCATGCGGATACTGCCGGTTTGAAAGCCCATGTTTGCCAAGTGTAGCGCGCAGCACAAAACCCCCAAGCCTTGAGGCTCAGGGGTCTGAATGCTGCGGGGCTAGTGACAGCTAGTTACCCGCGGGCGTTATCCTCCGCGCGGGGCGCTGCCATCAACCAGCGCCACCGTGTAGGGGGCGGGGCTTACAGCCCCAGGGAGGAAGGAGCTTAGAGCTCCAGGTCCTCCTCGAAGTCGCCCTTCTCCAGGCGGTCGCGCAGGGTGGACATGAAGCGACCTGCGTCGGCGCCGTCGATGACCTGGTGGTCGTAGGTCAGCGGCAGGAAGACCATGTCGCGGATCGCGATGGCCTCGTTCTCATCCTCGGTGAGGACGACCGGGCGCTTCACGATCGCACCGGTGCCGACCATGGCTGCCTGCGGCGGAACCAGGATCGGGGTGTCGGTCAGGGCACCCTCGGAACCGATGTTGGTGATGGTGAAGGTGCCGCCGGCCAGGTCGTTCGGCTTCAGCTTCTTGTTGCGCGCACGGTCCGCGATGTCCGCGATGGCCTTCGCCAGCTCCGGCAGGCTCAGGTCCTGCGCATCGTGGATGACCGGGGAGAGCAGGCCGTCCTCGGTGTCCACCGCGATGCTCAGGTTCACGCGGTCGTGGTAGGTCATCTCCTTGGTCTCAGCGTTGTAGGACGCGTTGACATTCGGGTGGGAGATGAGCGCCTCGACGGCAGCCTTCGCGAAGAACGGCAGGAAGGTCAGGTTCACGCCGTGGGCGTCCTGGAAAGCCTTCTTGGACTTCGCGCGCAGGTCGGCGACGAGGGTCATGTCGACCTCGTGGACCTGGGTCAGCTGCGCGGAGTTGCGCAGGGACTCCAGGGTGGTGCGTGCCGTGATCTCGCGGATGCGGTTGACCTTCTGGGTCGTGCCGATCAGCTCCTGCTTATCCGGGTCGACCTTGTGCGCGGACGCACGCGGGCCGGCCGGCAGGTTGGTCTTCGCACCGGTGGTGATGTCCTCGCCCTCGGCGGCGGCCAGGACGTCCTGCTTGCGGATGCGGCCGCCAACGCCGGTGCCGGTGACCTTGGAGAGATCCACGTTGTTCTTCTCGGCCAGCTTGCGGACCAGCGGGGTCACATACGGCAGGTTATCGCCGGACGGCTCGCCAGCGGAGCCGGACTTCTCGCCGCGGTCAGCGACGTTCGGGCGAGCGGTGGTCTCCGCAGCCTTCTCGCGTGCAGCCTCGCGGGCGGCCGCGGCCTTGTCCTTGCCGGAGTCCTTCTTCTCGGACTTCTGCTCCTGCTTGGAGTCGTCCTTCTTCTCGGACTTCTGCTCGTCCTTCGCCTTAGCCTTCTCGGAAGACTTGTCCTCGGACTTCTCCTTCTTCGGCTCTTCCTTCTTGGAAGGCTTGCCGGAGCCGTCGCCGATGCGGGCGATGACGTCGCCGACCTCGACGGTGTCGTCCTCCTCAGCGAGGATCTCGACCAGGGTGCCTGCGACCGGGGATGGGATCTCGGTGTCGACCTTGTCGGTGGACACCTCGAGCAGTGGCTCGTCGACCTCGACCTTGTCGCCGACGGACTTCAGCCACTGGGTGATGGTGCCCTCGGTGACGGACTCGCCGAGCTCCGGCATGGTGACGTCCTCGCCCTCACCGGAACCCTCGGAAGCGGAATCGTCGGAAGACTCATCGGAGGAGGTGTCCTCGGAGGAATCCTCAGCGTCCTCGTCCTCGTCCTCGGTCTCCTCCGGCTCCTCAGCCTTCGGCTCTTCCTTCTTGGCCGGCTTAGCCTCGCCGTCGCCGATGCGGGCGATGACGTCGCCGACCTCGACGGTGTCGTCCTCCTCAGCGAGGATCTCGACCAGGGTGCCTGCGACCGGGGATGGGATCTCGGTGTCGACCTTGTCGGTGGACACCTCGAGCAGTGGCTCGTCGACCTCGACCTTGTCGCCGACGGACTTCAGCCACTGGGTGATGGTGCCCTCGGTGACGGACTCGCCGAGCTCCGGCATGGTGACGTCCTCGCCCTCACCGGAACCCTCGGAAGCAGAATCGTCGGAGGAGGTGTCCTCGGACTCCTCAGCAGCCTCCTCGTCGGAGCTGTCCGCAGCCTCGTCCTCGTTGGAGGAGTCGTCGCCCTCGTCATCGGAGGAAGGAGCTTCATCCTCCTCGCCGATCTCAGCGATGACGGAACCGACCTCGATGGTGTCGTCCTCTTCGGCCATTACCTTCAGCAGAACGCCGGCAACAGGGGAGGGGATCTCGGTATCAACCTTGTCGGTGGACACCTCGAGCAAAGGCTCATCCACCTCTACCTTGTCGCCAACCTTCTTCAGCCACTGGGTGATGGTGCCCTCAGTGACCGATTCGCCCAACTCGGGCATTTCGACGGACTGCGCCATGGTGTTGAAGCTCCTCTTGAAACGCGAAAACTAGCTGTGGTCGAGTTTTAAAGACCAGTTACTCAACAATTGTACGCTCTCAAGCAACTTTCGACGCACCCAACCCCGACCGAGAACCGGACTGCCTAGAATGGCTACTTGTGTTCAATCTTTTTGGCCGATCCAGCAAGAATCAGACCAAGCCGCCGCGTGCGCCCGGAGACACCATCCGCGCACGTGATTTGGAGTACCTGAGCACCTGGTCCGCGCAACATGGCGGACAGGCAGGTGGGGTGGAGGGCTTCGTGGAACCCGAGACCCTCATCAACGAGATGTCGGTCGTTCTCGTTGATGGCTCCGGCGACTGGACGCGCCGCAAGATCGGCGGGCCGAAGGGCATCGACGTGGTCGCGAAGAAGCTCAACATCCCCCTCTACTTCGCCGAAGAGACCGGCTACCCGCAGCGCATGCGCGACCGCATCGAGCGCGACCGGCTGATCAAAAAGCGCCTCGAACAGCGCGAACGGCGAGCCCGCATGGAACAGGCGCGCCGCTCGGAAGAGGGCTCCTAGCCCTCCGGGGGGGGGAGAAACCCTAGCCCCGGGCAGTTCTTGCCGAGGGGAGGGCCAGGGCTTGGGCTTAGCCCTCCTTGGTGGTCCCTGCCAGGTGGCGCAGGGTCGCCAGGATCGTGCGCACCGGCACGCCCGTGCCGCGCTTCGGGGTGTAGCCGAACGCGCCCTCGGTGTTATACGCCGGGCCAGCGATATCGATGTGCACCCACTCCACGCCCTCGGTCACGAAGTTAGCCAGGTAGTGGCCGGCCACCGACATGCCACCCCAGCGGCTGGCGGAGATATTGCGCAGGTCAGCCACATCGGACTTCAGCGCCTCGCCCAGCTCAGGCGGCAGCGGCATAGCCCAACCGTTCTCGCCGATCTCCTGGGACAGTTCCGCCACCTTGTCGCGGAAGGCGATGGAACCCATGACACCCGGGGTGCGGTTGCCCAGCGCCACCATCTGCGCGCCGGTCAGGGTCGCGGTCTCGATGAGGTAATCCGGCTCATCCTCGCAGGCGCGCGCCATCGCATCCGCCAGGATCAGGCGGCCCTCGGCGTCCGTGTTCAGCACCTCGGTGGTCAGACCGTTGTAGTGGCGCAGCACGTCACCCGGGCGGGTCGCCGTGGAGCTCGGGGTGTTCTCCGCCAACGGGATCGTGGCGATGACCTTCATCGGCAGGTCCAGGCGCGCGGCCGCCACCATCGTGGCGACGACAGCCGCGGAACCACCCATGTCCGAAATCATGTCCCACATATTCGCGCCCGGCTTCAGGGAGATACCGCCGGTGTCGAAGGTCACACCCTTGCCGACGAGGGCGACCTGCGGTGCCTCGTTATCCGCGGACGGCTCGTGGGTCAGGCGCACCAGGCGTGGGGCGTGCTCACTGCCCTTACCGACGCCGACGATGCCGCCGTAGCCCTTCTCCTCCAGCTCCTTTTCATCCAGGATTTCGACGCCCAGCCCCACGGCCTCAGCGATCTCGCGGATCGTGTTGGCATAGGTCTCCGGGTACAGGAAGTTCGCCGGGGTGTTCACGAAGTCACGGGCCAGCGCCACCGCGGCGGCGTCAACCTGAGCCTGGGCCAGCAGGGCGGCGTCGGCCTCGCGGGCGAGCACCGTGATGGTGGCGGGGGAGTCGGACGCGTCGGCGTCGTCCTTAGCGGAAACGTCCTGACCAGCGGCGTCCTTGGCGGAAGCGCCCTTGAAACCAGCGAAACGGTAACCACCCAGCGCGTGACCGACGAGCGCGGCCTCCGGGGAAATCAGGCCGAGGCTGGACACGACCTTGGAACCCAGGCCCGCAGCACGGGAGGCCACGCCCGCGAGCTCGCGGATGTCCTCGTCCGTGGATTCGTCGATATCGCCCAGGCCCAGCGCCAGGATCTTGGCCGCCGGGGCAGTGCCCTCGGTCGCCAGCAGCTCGCCCGGAACCGGGGTGAGCTCCTCGCGTTTGCCAGTCGCACCCACGCTGGTGAGCACGCGCCACAGGGTGATCTCCTGCTCCTTGCTCAACAGGCCAGAACCCGTGGCGGCCAACTCCAGGCCGTTGGCACCCTGGAACACCGGAACGATGAGCGTGTCCACCTCCGCGTCTGCCGGAACCTCCGCGACGAGGTCAATCGCCGGCATCGTGCCACGGTTCGGCAGGGCGGAATAAGTCTGGGCGGGATCCAGCGCGATCGGCTGGCCTGGCTGGGTGGTCATGATCGAAAATCAATCCTTTCGCAATGCGAAAACTCACTAATGCGCCATCAACTGTACTCACAATTTTTCGAGGAACTATGGTTGTAGCCATGAGCGACAGCACACCGAACACCACCGCACCAAACACCAATCTGAGCTTCACCGTCACGCCGAACGAGAACCGCACCTCCTCGGCGGATATCGCCAAGGTCCTTGAGAACCCGGGCTTCGGTGTCCACTTCACCGACCACATGGTCCTCATCGACTACGACGAGGAGATCGGCTGGCACAACGCCCGCGTCGAGCCCTATGGTCCGCTGAGCATGGACCCGGCCAGCATGGTCTTCCACTACGGCCAGGCCATCTTCGAAGGCATCAAGGCCTACCGCCAGCCGGACGGCAGCATCGCCACCTTCCGCCCGGAGCAGAATGCCCAGCGTATGGCCCGTTCCGCCGAGCGCCTGGGCATGGCCCCGCTGCCGGAGGAGCTGTTCCTCGAGTCTCTGAAGCAGCTGGTCGCCATCGACCACGAGTGGGTGCCAGCCGCAGGCGGCGAGGCCGCGCTGTACCTGCGCCCGCTGATGATCGCCCGGGACGTTCACCTGGGCGTCCAGCCATCCAAGACCTACACCTACATGGTCATCGCCTCCCCGGCGGGCGCCTACTTCACCGGCGGCATCAAGCCGGTCAGCGTCTGGCTGTCCACCGAGTACGTGCGCGCCGCGCCCGGCGGCACGGGGGCTGCGAAGTGCGCCGGTAACTACGCCGGTTCCCTCATGGCACAGGCCCAGGCCGCCGAGCAGGGCTGCGACCAGGTCGTATGGCTGGACGCCGTTGAGCGCAAGTGGGTCGAGGAAATGGGCGGCATGAACCTCATGTTCGTCTTCGGCGAGGGCGAGAATGCCGAGGTCATCACTCCGGAGCTCTCCGGCTCCCTGCTGCCGGGCGTGACCCGCGACTCCCTGATCCAGGTCGCCCGGGACCTCGGCTACAACGTCAACGAGCGCCGTATCTCCATCGAGGAATGGGAGCAGGCCGCGAACTCCGGCATGCTTTCCGAGGTGCTGGCCTGCGGCACTGCGGCCGTGGTCACCCCGGTGGGCTCCGTCAAGTACGCCGGTGGTGAGTACGACATCAACGGTGCCCAGACCGGCGAGGTCACCATGCGGTTGCGCGACCACCTCACGGGCATCCAGCGCGGTGCCGTGGAGGATAAGCACGGTTGGCTGCATACCCTGGTTCCGGCTGAGGACCTGCAGTAGCGCGCCTGCAATAACGCACTAGCTCCGTAGGCGCCTCGCGCGGCGGTGGAGAGAGATTGAGGCCCCGGCAACCGTCTTTGAACTGCTCCCATTAGTTGGCCTGAGTTATCAGCTACCAACTAGTGAGGAGCAGTTTTTCGTTGAGCGCGCGAAGTTCGCCGCGCGAAGATTAGCGCGAGCAGTAAGTGGTGCAACACTGCACGCATCCAACAACGACTCAAGGGCCTGACTCCAATGCAATATCGGAATCAGCCCCTTGAGCTCCTAACCGACTAGGATTTAACAAGTCCAAGTTTCGGAAGGGGGCTAGCGCACCCTCGGCCGTTCACATGTTCCATATATAAAAAGAACAGATATAGCGAGGAATAGCGCTGTCAGAAAAATCCAGGCTTAATACGTTTAGGATTCTTCCTGCATTTTTGTAAGATTTCCTAGCTGTTAAGTGGTTTTCTGCCCTAAAGTAGCCATCGCGCGCTAGGGTCATTTCTACCCATTCATCACATCGAAAGATGACCCACCATGGCCAGACCATCTCGCATTATCTCCACCCTCCTGTTCACCCTCACCCTCAGCATCGGTTTCACTCCCGCTGTGCAGTCTCAGTCCGCACAGCCACCGGCAGCTGCCAGCACACCATCCGCAAATAACGCCGATTACGTCGCCCCCGGGCGCGAAGATCTCGAACCGGCAGAACCAGGCTTCGATGACAACACCGTCGATAACCAAGCGGGCAAAAACTGGCACCCTACCACCAACCCCAAGAGCAAGGTCACTCCGGGACAGATGCGTTCCGATAAGGAGGAAATTCCCGGCGGTTTCACTAAAGAACAAGCCAACCGCGCCGAAGTTCAAGAAGCTGAAGAACAGGCCACGCAGGCGCGCTCTCGGCCTCAGAATTTTGCCGTCGTCGATACGTGCCGGACGTACTGGCCCAGCCCGTTTAAGGTCTGCGGAAAGATTCGCGAGAAATATGATTCTCTCGGTGGGCCGCGAAGCTTCCTGACGTGGCCAAAATCTGACGAGTTGAAGGTCCCCGATGGTGTAGGGCGTCGTAACGAGTTCGTCAACGGGTTCATCTACTGGCACCCTAATACCGGCGCTCATCCGATCACCACGCACTTTTCTGTCGCCTGGGCTCGTACCGGATGGGAGCGTGGCCCGCTGGGCTACCCCACTACCGACGAATTTGGCCTGTCTGATGGTATCGGGCGTAAGCAATCCTTCGAACACGGCCACATCTACGGCTCACTGGCGGGCCTAGCCACAATACGCGGCGCGATCTACAACAAGTGGGTTCACACCGGAGCGGAGAAAGGCCCGCTAGGCTACCCCACAGGTGATGAAACAATAACTCCTGACGGTATCGGGCGGTTTAGTAACTTCGTAGACGGAAAGATCTACTGGCACCCACAACACGGCGCGCATGAAGTGCGAGGGCTGCCACTCGTCATTTGGTCACTCAGGGGGTACGAAAAGTCAGAATGGGGGTACCCGACAGGTTCAGCGCAGCAAGATCCCGAAGCACCAGTTTTAGTTAAACAGGATTTTTCTAAAAAACCACTCGATGCTAGGGCTGTCATTGATTCTTCAGGGGAGTCGCTTGTTAATGGAAAGATCATCAACAAATTCGCACTCGAACTGCTTGAATCAAGAGGCCTGACTCTTCCGGTTGATCAAGCGCTACCATCTGGCATAACGCCCCAAACGTTTGCTCGATCTGTGAGCAGATGCCCGATCCCCGACTCTACTCAGGATCAATATGGCGGTGTTACTATCCCATCAGAGTACGACTACTGGGCTTGTATTGACGGAAGTAAGGACTGGGTTGGCATCGGTCGTCATGACTACTGCACCAACTCACCAGACCAATTCCCTTCCCCTGGACAAAATGCTGAATTCAGTGGCGGTTGCGCTAGACATGATATTTGTATGGATGAAATGGATAGAATAGGTATCGGGTACGGGTCTTGTAATAACAAACTCTGGCGCGACATGGAAACTATCTGCACAAATGTTTATAGTGGCCCAGACCCACGACGGTACGGATGCAGAGACTTCAGAGATACCTACTGGGTTGTTGTTACAGGATTTCACAGCGATAATCTTTGATTGGGGACGCAATGCTGATTGGAAATTTTCACCCTCGGCAATTCCTTTGGGCCGCCTTTATCTTGGTGCTAGTTCCCACCGTAGTAGTTTACGTTTTAATAAACAGGCATGTTCCTGAAAGTGCTCAGAACTCACGACTTCCATATAAGGCACCCGTTGCATCTTTTCTTGTTGGAATTCTGTCAGCTGCAGCCTGGCTTTCATGGTCTCCGGGATCAAGCATTGAAGAGTTTTTTCTATATGGCGCGCCTAATCACTTCCCTAAATGGCAGATTATTGGTTGCGGAATTTCCCTGATACTCGGATCGAGCATCATTGCATATGTTAACTACAGGTCCGTCAAGGAATCTCTCATTATAGCCCTTCTTACAGGCTCAGGTTTTGGCACAGCTTTCGCGTTCGATGCAGCCTTTGGAATATCATCCCAAGAAGGAATTGGGGTTGTTTTTGCCTTTGTGGGAATAGCGCTGCTTTGCACCCCTTTCAACCTGCTAGCTGTCGCGATTAGGCGAATTATAAACCGAAAAAGCTCTGCTAAATAAACGAACTGCTCCCCATTAGTTGGCCTGAGTTATCAACTACCAACTAGTGAGGAGCAGGTTTCCGTACCGTCTAGGGTGAAACAAGCCAACTTTCGGGGGCTAGTTCACTTTCGGTGGCGCTGGGGCCTGAAGCGTTGCTAGGCAGGGCGCTGATCAGGGGAGTGCAGTTTTAGGCCCCGCCCTCGGCAAACTGCGTGGCCAGGCGCAGATGCGGCAACGCGAGCAGCGTGCCCGCGCCCTGACCCAGACCGATTCCAGTCGGCAGGATCGGGCTAAGCCCCAAGGCGCCGAGCGCCGGCACGATTGCCGGCTCCGTGCCGGGGGAGGCAGGCTGCCACCAGTCGCGAGCGGTGGGGGCCAGCATCTGCGCGCACAGTGCCGCCGCCGCACAGCCTGCGCCTTCAAGGATCACCGGGGTGCGGCGGATTGCGGCCTGCGCGAGGATCCCGGTCAGCACCGCGATATGCGGCGCGGCCACCCGGGCGAGGATCTCGCGGGGCTCCGTGCGCACATCCCGCACCGCGAACATGCCGTCGCGAATCTGGGCGACCTTGCGCCGCCAGCCCTGGTCATCAATGCCTGAGCCCCACCCGATCACCTTCACCGGCTCGATCCCGCAGATCGCGCCGATGATCGTCGCGGCCGCGGTCGTGGTGCCCGGGCCGAAGTCGCCGAGCAGCAGCAGCTCCGTGCCCTTATCTGCCTCCGCATCCGCGAAGGCCGCACCGGCCGCCAGCCACTCCTCGATGCCGGGCTCCGCCCCAGGGGAGGCCTGCTCGGTGGAAAGCTGATCGGTGGCCGCGGCGTTGGCGTCGATAAACTCCACCCGAACATCCTGTGCCACCGCAGCGGCGGCGACGGGGGAGCGACCCGAAGAATACAGCTCGCCCACCTGAGAAAGGGAGTCCTCGGGGAGAACGGACACGCTGGGCGTCGTTGAAGACCTACCCGCGACGACCGCCAAGGTCACGCGCTCCAGCGCGGCGGGCAGCTCCCGGCCCTGGCAGGCCGCCAACCAGCCACCCCAGGCGGCGAGCTCCCCCAAGCTCGCGCGGCCGCCACCAGCAGCCATCGTCGTCGCCTCCAGCCGCCGGGTCGCCTCAGCAACACGCGTCGGATCGACTGCTTCCACGGCCGTGAAGTCCACTGCCATTTAGCGAACGTCCTCGCCGATCTCTACCTGCGGGGCAGGGTTACGCATCTTGCGGATCATCGTCGCGCGGCCGAAGGCGTACATACCCAGCCCGAACTTACCCAGCGTGGTGTCCGGGTACTTCTCGCGCACCAGGCGGTTGACCTTGCGGCCAAGGATGATGCCCTCGATGACCATGAGGATCAGGATGCCGAACATCACCAGGGAGGCGGTGTTCGCCAGCATCGGGTTGCGCAGGCCGATCACCATGATCACGACTACGACCAGCGCGATCGGCATGAAGTAGTTGCCGAGGTAGCGGTGCGAATCCACCCAGTCGCGAACGAAGCGACGCTCCGGACCCTTATCGCGGTCCATGAGGTAGCGCTCGTCGCCGGCCATCATGCGCTCGTTAATGTGGCGGCGCTCGGCCTCGCGCTCCCGGCGCTCCTTGGCCTTGAGCTCCTTGTACTCCTCCTTGGACATGGAGGCCTTGAGCTCCTTACGGCGCTTGCGGGCCTCGGCCGGGGTCTCGGGGCCCTGGTATGGGCCGCGGCGCACGCCGGCCTGGCGCTCCTGCTCGTTACGCTTCGGGGTCGGCCGACCCTTCGGCGGGGTGAAGGCCTTGTTGGCAGGCTGCTTGTCCCCAGCCTCTGGGGTGGCCTCGGCGGATGCTGCGGCGGTGCTGGCGGCAGCGGAGGTGGATGTGCTCTTCTTACGCGACTTTTTCACGCCTCTTAGGCTAGAGCAGAATCAGGGGGCTATCAAAAGGATGGAATAGTTTCGCGGCAACGTTCGTTGTACGGGAGGACGGAGCGCGAGCTTGTGGAATTCGCACCGCTTCGCGAGTAACCTAAACGAGCATCGAAACCATCCTTAATGAGGAGGAAATATGACTGCCCCAGAGAAGGTCACGGGTGTTGAGCTGACCGACGCCGCTGTGGCCAAGGCAAGCTCCCTGCTGGCCCAGGAGGGTCGCGACGACCTGGCACTGCGCATCGCGGTCCAGCCAGGTGGCTGCGCTGGCCTGCGTTACCAGCTGTTCTTCGATGACCGCTCCCTGGACGGAGACCTGAAGGACGAGTACGAGGGCGTGAACCTGGTCGTCGACCGCATGTCCGCCCCATACCTGATGGGCGCGAAGATCGACTTCGCGGACACCATCGAGTCCCAGGGCTTCACGATCGACAACCCGAACGCTTCGGGCTCCTGCGCCTGCGGCGACTCCTTCTCCTAAGCCGAAGAAAGGCCCTTAACCCCGCGGCTGCGGGGTAGCAAAAGAGGCAGGACGGCGAAACGCCGCGGCCCCACGTCGAGTGGGTGCCGCGGCGTTTTTGTTGCAAGGAGCCCAACAGGGGCTAGCGAGCGGTGAGGTCCCAGGGCTTGGCAGGGGTCACAGGCTAGGGCCCGGGGGAAGTTGGGCCTAGGGCGCGGGCTTCCCGCCCCAGGCCCAGCGGCCTAAGAGCGTGGCCTTAGAGCTTCACCGGGTAATCCTGCTCGCTGATGCCCGGGTCGATGCGCTTCTCCACGAAGATGCCGTGCCAGATCATGAACGCCAGCACCGTCCACAGGCGGCGGGAGTGATCCGGGCCGGAACCGGAGTTCATCGCCGTGCGGTGCTCCTCGAGCATCGCCAGCACCTCGGCCTTGTTGAAGATGTGATCCGTCTGGGAATCCTCGATGTGCTTCTTCGCCCAGCCGTAGAGCTCGTCGCCGGCCAACCAGTGGCGGATCGGCACTGGGAAGCCCAGCTTCTTGCGGTTGAGCACGTGCTCCGGAACGATGCGCTCCATCGCCTTACGCAGCGCGTACTTCGTCGTCCCGTGGGAGATCTTCATATCGATCGGGAGGGTTTCCGCGACGTCGAAAACGACCTTGTCCAGGAACGGGACGCGCAGCTCCAGGGAGTTCGCCATCGTGATCTTGTCCGCCTTGACCAGGATGTCCCCGCGCAGCCAGGTGAACAGATCCAGGTGCTGCATGCGGGCCACCGGATCCATGTCCTTCGACTTTGCGTAGATCGGGGCGGTCACCTCCCGGTGGTCCCACTCGGGGCGGACCTCGCGCAGCACGCGCTCCAACTGCTCGTAGTTGAAGGATCGGGCGTTGCCGTAGTAGCGCTCCTCCATGGACATCGTGCCGCGCTGCAGCAGCGACTTACCGCGCACGCCGTCTGGCAGTGCGTCGCCCAGCTTCGCCAGCACCTTATTAATAGGGCTAGGAATCTTCTCGAACGGGGCGAGGCTCAAAGGCTCCTTATAAATGGTGTAGCCACCGAAGAGCTCGTCCGCGCCCTCGCCGGAGAGCACGACCTTCACGTGCTTGCGGGCTTCGGCTGCCACGAAGTACAGCGGAACCAGGGCCGGATCGGCAACCGGGTCGTCCAGGTACCACATGATCTTCGGCACCGCGTCGGCGAATTCCTCCGGGCTGACCACCTTGACGATGTGCTCTGCGCCGATCGCTGCAGCGGACTCCGCCGCGACGTCCACCTCGGAGTAACCCTCGCGCTGGAAACCGGTGGTGAAGGTCAGCAGATCCGGGTTGTGGCGCTTCGCCAGGGTGGCGATGGCCGTGGAGTCGATGCCGCCCGAAAGGAAGGAACCCACCGTGACATCCGCGCGCATGTGCTTGGCCACGGAATCCTCCAGGGCCTCGGCGATGCGCTGGAAGAGGGCGTCCTCGCCGCCCGCCGGCACCTTAGCCACCGGGAACTTCGGCTCGAAGTAGCGCTCCTCCTCGATGGTGCAGCCGCCCTGCGCGCCCTCCGCCGGGGGAGTCACGAATGCGCGGGAGCCAGACTCCAGACGGAAGATGTTCTTGTGCAGGCTCTCCGGCTCAGGGACGTACTGCAGATCCGTGTAGTGAGCAATAGCCCGGGAATCCAGATCGAGGTTCAGGCCGATGGCGTCCGCAAGGGAAAGGATGCACTTCTTCTCTGAGGAGAAGACGGTCGCCTTGTCGGTCGACGCCAGGTACATCGGCTTGATGCCGAACGGATCGCGAGCGAGGAACAGGCGGCGCTCCACCGAATCCCAGATCGCGATGCCGAACATGCCACGCAGGTGGTTGACCACATCGGCACCCCAGTGGTGGAAACCAACGACGATCGGCTCGCCATCGCCGCTGGTATTAAAGGAATAACCCAAGCTCTGGAGCTCCTCGCGGAGTTCGACGTAGTTGTAGATCTCGCCGTTGAAGGTCATGGAGTAGCGGTTCGGCTGATCCGCTGGCCCCCACTGCAGCGGCTGGTGGGAGTGCTCCAGGTCGATGATGGACAGGCGGTTGAAGCCGAAGACCACATCGTCGTCGTTCCAGGTGCCGCTATCATCCGGACCACGGTGACGCATGCACGGCAGCGCCTCAGCGACCGGGTCGGTGAACGTGTTGGCAGTGCCGTCGGCGGACAGTAAACCAAGTAGGCCACACATAGGGTGCTTTACTACTCCTGAATCATCGGGGACTATATAAACTGACGCGCGGAGCAGAAGCGGCCGCGAGCCAGGTCGGTTAGACTACAAACTACGCGCTCGGGGGCGCTCGTCCTAGCTGGCGCGCGGGGCGGAAAACGGGCAAGTTGCCCCGGACGGGGGGAGGGGCTCACAGGAAACCCCCAAAATGTGGCACCCACCGCAACGAATAGTGGCAATTCGCTGTATATGGTCTAAAGTTCTCTAGTGAAGCAGTCTTGGGCGCAACAAGCGTGCGCTCACCACGAGCGATAACGCCGAAAACCCAAGGCTATGAACGTGTGAACGAGGAAGGCATAATCGCGTGGAACAGCGAAAAGTGCACGGTATGACTCGCCGTATTGCTATGGCAGGGACGCTCGGCCTGTCCGGCCTCGCCCTTGCTGGTTGTAACGTCGCGCCCCCGGAGAACGGCTTTTTCCATGCTCTCCGCATGGGCTGGCCGATGGGTATCACCCCGGAGGCTGAGCAGATGGGCAACTACTGGGTCTGGGTCTGGGTAGCTGCCTGGATCATCGGTATCATCATGTGGGCCCTGATGTTCTTCGTCATGGGTCGCTACTCCAGCAAGGCGCGCTCCCGCCGTGGTGACAACGAAGAATTCCCACGTCAGACGGGTTACAACGTCCCGCTCGAGCTGGTGCTCACCACCCTCCCGGTCCTGATCGTCATGGTCCTGTTCTTCTTCAACGTCCAGACCCAGGACAGCGTTACCGCGCTGGACAAGGACCCGAAGGTCAAGGTCGACGTCACCGGCTACCAGTGGAACTGGAAGTTCGGTTACGGCGAGATCAACGGCGAGCTGCTGGGCGGCCAGGACTACGAGGGCGTCGACAAGGAGGCTCAGCAGCGCGCTGAGGACTCCAAGTACGAGATCCGCTCCAACACCAACCACGGTGTCGGCCCGATCCACGGCCGTTCGAAGGAAGATTACAGCTACCTGAACTTCAACAAGATTGAGACCGTCGGCTCCACCGACGAGGTCCCGGTCCTGGTTGTTCCGTCCAACACCGCGATCGAGTTCAACCTCGCTTCCGCGGACGTTGCTCACTCCTTCTGGATCCCAGAGTTCCTCTTCAAGCGCGACGTGTTCCCGCACCCGGAGGCTAACCAGTCTGAGCGTCGCTTCCAGATCTCCGAGATCAAGGAAGAGGGAGCATTCGTCGGTCGCTGTGCCGAGATGTGTGGTACCTACCACTCCATGATGAACTTCGAGCTGCGTGTCGTCTCTCCGGAGAAGTTCGCGGACTACATCAAGTTCCGTCAGGACAACCCGGAGGCTCCGAACTCCGAGGCTCTGAAGTCCATCGGTGAAGCTCCGTACTCCACCTCTACCCACCCATTCGTTTCCGACCGCACGGGCACCCGTGAGGCCGGCGAGAACATGACGGACCGCAACGCCGCCTAAGGGCACCGCGCGAGTTCCTAACTAGAGAAAGAGGAAAAGATGACTTCCGGAGCAAAGCTTTTCTACGGCCTCGCCCTGTTCTTCTTGGTCATGGACGTGGTCTACATCCTGGGTACCAAGTACCTGGTCGAGACCAACCGCGTGATGGGTACCGAGTGGGCTGGTGTCACCGGCCTGACCTTGGCCCTGCTGCTGTCCCTGATGCTGGCGGTGTACCTGCACCTGACCGATAACAAGACCGACATCGGCCCATCTGACTGGGAGATGGCTGAGATTGAGGACGGCGCTGGCGTGCTGGGCTTCTTCTCCGCCGGCTCCATCTGGCCGCTGCAGCTGACCATCGCAGTCATGCTGATTGCTTACGGTCTGGCTTTCTTCCACTTTTGGCTGATCGTGGCAGGCGCAATCTTCCTGATCTGGGGCTCTGTCATGATGAACCTCCAGTACGGTGTCGCTCGCGACGACCACTAAACGCTTAAGCGTTCACACGCTTTAAGACCGCGGCCGGGATCCCTCGACGGGAACCCGGCCGCGTTCTGCATTTCGGAACCTGGCCCTGAATTTCCAGCTTCCCTGCGACTCGGTGTTGGCAACACCCCTGTGTTCGGTTCGCTGGCCAGGTTTGATTCCAGGGATCGTCGCCCTGCGTGCGAAGTTCGCCAGTCAGTGCCAGGGGAGTAGCTGGACCGAAAAGCGATGAAAAAGACCCCAGGGTCAGGCGTTAAACCTTGACCGAGGGGCCTAATAGGGCAGTGGTGTGGCCCTTAGCGGGCGATCATCGCTTCCATCTTCTTCAGGGCTGCGCCGGATTCCAGGCTCTCGCGGGCGCGGTCGATGTTCCGCTTCAGCGTGGCCTGCAGGCCGTCTTCCTCCCAACCCTCGACGGTGGCAAGCGCAGCGGCGGCGTTGAGCAGAACGGCGTCCTTAATCGCGCCCTCGAGCTCGCCGCGGAACAGCTTGCGGGCGATCTCGGCGTTGTACTCGGCATCCCCGCCGCGTAGGGCGTCCTCCTCGTAGAAGTCGAGGCCCAGGGAACGCGGGTTGATGATCTCCTCGCCGGTCTGGCCGTTGGCATCCACCGTGACCACGTCCGTAGGGGCGCACACGCTGATCTCGTCCATGCCGTCCATGCCGCGGACGACGAGCACGCGGCTGCCCTGGTGGGCGAATGCGCCGCCGATGATCGGCATGAGGTCCTTGAACGCGCAGCCGATGAGGCCGAAACCAGGCTTGGCCGGGTTGGTCATGGGCCCGAGCAGGTTGAAGACAGTCGGAACCTTCAGCTCGCTGCGCACCGGGCCAGCGAAACGCATGGCCGGGTGATAGGCCTTCGAGAACAGGAACGCGAAGTGCGTCTCCTTCAGGTCCTCCGCCACGGCCTCGGGGGAGCGCTCGATATCTACGCCGAGCGCCTCGAGCATGTCCGCGCCACCACACTGGGAGGAGGCCTTGCGGTTACCGTGCTTGACCACGTTGGTTCCCGTGCCGGCGACCACGAAGGAGGCCATCGTGGAAATGTTCACGGTATTGCGGCCGTCGCCCCCGGTGCCCACGATGTCCACGATCTTGTCCACGTCCGAGAAGTCGACCGGGGTGGCGAAGGAGCGCATGGCCTCCGCTGCGGCGGCGAGCTCCGCGGCCGTGATGCCTTTCACCCGAAGGCCAAACGCGAAGGCTGAGATCAGGACGTCGCTGGCGCGCCCCGCCATGATTTCGTTCATCGCCCACGCGGTCTGGGACTCGCTGAGCTCCTCCCGGCGACCCAGGCGGTCCAGCAGACCTGGCCAGGTGAAATAGGACTCCGGAAGCTGCCCGGCGCCCAGTGCATGAGCGGTAGAGGTGAATGTGCTGTGATCGGATGACTCTGTTGCCACCTGTTGGCTCCCTTCCAAAGCTGTTTCCTTTAAATAATACGGCGGAGGTTAGTGTTGCCTGTGAGCGGGTGGCGTGGATCACGACTACGAACCGAATCTCGGCGACTTCTGCGGGGGTAAAGGCGAGATACGGGGGAGATTCGGTGGCGGGATTTGGGCCCGAAATGGGGGAGGGGGTGAGGCCTTGCTGGCTGAATCCTGTGAACAATATCGGGTGTCAGTACGTCGGAAAATCGTGGCCGCTTATGCGCTGACCTGCCACGATGATGTGCGTCGGATAGCGGTTCCAAAAAGTTCCGACTATCCCCCAAAGGGGGGATACTGGCAGGTTTGTCCAAGGTTTGACCTGCTGTTTTCCAGTCCGCTTTGAGCTTTCACGCGTGGGGAATCGACTATCTGCCAGAAAACAGCCATACTTAGACACGTGACAAGCGCAGTTGAAAACCCAGGTATGGCAGCACCACATCGTGTTGCGACGCTGAACCGACCGAACATGGTCAGCGTCGGCACGATCGTGTTCCTGTCTCAAGAATTGATGTTTTTTGCTGGCCTGTTCGCGATGTACTTCGTGTCCAAGGCCAACTCGGGAGGCAATTGGCCATCCGAGCCAACCGAGCTGAACGTGCCTTTCGCGGCGACGATTACGATCATCCTGATCTCCTCGTCCGTGACTGCGCAGTTCGGCGTGTTCGCGGCTGAGAGGGGGGATGTCTTCGCTCTTCGTCGTTGGTACGCACTGTCGGCGTTGCTGGGAACCGTGTTCCTTATCGGTCAGGGATACGAGTACTTCCACTTCGTCGAGACTGGAACCACGATCCCGGGCTCCGTTTACGGCTCGGTGTTCTTCATCACGACCGGTTTCCACGGCGCACACGTGCTGGCCGGTGTGATTGCGTTCCTCGTTGTGTTGCTCAGGACGTTCAAGTCCAAGTTCACCCCGGCACAGGCAACCGCTGCCGTCGTCGTGTCTTACTACTGGCACTTCGTCGACGTTGTCTGGATCGGCCTGTGGATCACGATTTACTTCGTTCAATAGGCCGTTAGCGCCAACTCAGGTTGGCCGACAGCCCATCGCAATTCCATTGACGAGTTAAAGGGAACAAGATGGATACCTCTAACAACAACGCGAGCGCTGGTGCAGCAACCGGTGCACAGCGTTCCCCAGGGGCCGCACGGCGGCGCCGCAAGCTCCGCAAGGTGCTTGCCGGGGCATTCGCTCTCGTCGTCGGACTGACCGGCGCGGGATTCCTGGCTAATGCCCTCACTCCGGACCCGAACACTGCTACGGCACAGCAGGACGAGACCGCACTGGTCCAGCAGGGTAAGGAAATTTACGAAGTGGCATGTATCACCTGCCACGGTGCCAACCTCCAGGGCCAGGAGGGTCGTGGTCCTTCGCTGATCGGTGTCGGCGAGGGCTCCGTGTACTTCCAGGTCCACTCCGGCCGCATGCCGATGCTGCGCAACGAGGCGCAGGCAAAGCGTAAGCAGCCGCGTTACTCCGAGCAGCAGACCCTGGCTCTGGCGGCATACGTCAACGCCAACGGTGGCGGCCCGGGCATCGTCCGCAACGAGGACGGCTCCATCGCCATGGAGTCCCTCCGCGGTAAGAGCACCACCGACGGTGAGATCAACCCGGCCGACGTGGCACGCGGTTCCGACCTTTTCCGTCTGAACTGTGCCTCCTGCCACAACTTCACTGGCCGTGGTGGCGCACTGTCCTCCGGTAAGTTCGCTCCGACCCTGGATCACGCGAACGAGCAGGAGATCTACCAGGCCATGCTGACTGGCCCGCAGAACATGCCGAAGTTCTCTGATCGCCAGCTGACCGCTGACGAGAAGAAGGACATCATCGCCTTCGTGAAGAACGCTAAGGAAACCCCGAACCCGGGTGGCTACGGCCTCGGCGGTCTGGGTCCCGTTAGCGAGGGCATGCTGATGTGGTTCGGAGGCATCATCGTGATGATCGCCTTCGCGATGTGGATTGGAACCCGGTCATGAGCGAATTGAAGAATAAGTACACTGATGCCGAGCTGGCGCAGATGAGCGAGGAAGACCTCGCTCGCCTCGGCACCGAGCTGGACGGCGTGACCGTCGCTTACCGTAAGGAACGCTTCCCGATCGAGAACGATCCGGCTGAGAAGCGTGCCTCCCGTCGGGTTGCCACCTACCTGATCCTCTCCATCGTCCTCGGCCTGGCATTCGTTGCCATCTACCTCTTCTGGCCGTGGGAGTACAAGCACATGGATGAAGAGGGCCTGTGGTGGTACACCTTCTACACCCCGCTGCTGGGTATTACCTCTGGTCTGTCCATCACCCTGCTGGGCATGGGTGTTGCGGCTTACACCAAGAGCTTCATCCCGGAGGAGATCTCCGTTCAGACTCGCCACGACGGCCCGTCTGACGAGGTCGATCGCCGCACTCTCGTGGCCCTCCTGAACGACTCCTGGAAGACCTCCACCCTCGGCCGCCGCCCGGTGATCGCCGGCCTGGCCGCAGGTGGTGCTGCACTCGCTGGTCTCGCGATCATCCTCCCAATGGGTGGCATCGTGAAGAACCCGTGGAAGCGCGGCGCAATGGGCATCGCCGGCGACGGCACCCTGTGGACCACCGGCTGGACCCTGCACGAGCAGGGCGAGAAGCTGTACCTGGCTCGCGACACCGGCGCCGTGGCTGAGAACCACGACGGCCACTGGAGCACCCAGGGCATCTCCCGCCTGGTCCGCGTCCGTCCGGAGGACCTGGACGCTGGCGCCATGGAGACCGTCTTCCCGATGACCGAAAGCATGGTCAACGACGGCGACAAGTACGACTCCAAGGCTGAGGTCTACGAGGACCACATGCACTCCATCCACGGTTCCCGCAACGCGGTCATGCTGATCCGCCTGCGCCACGAGGATGCTCTGCGTGCTGTCCAGCGTGCCGGTCAGGAAGACTTCCACTACGGCGACTACATTGCGTTCTCCAAGATCTGTACGCACATTGGTTGCCCGACGTCCCTGTACGAGCAGCAGACCAACCGTATTCTTTGCCCGTGCCACCAGTCCCAGTTCGACGCGCTGCAGTACGGCAAGCCGGTCTTCGGCCCAGCCGCACGTGCACTGCCAGAGCTGCCGATCACGGTGGACGAGGAAGGGTACCTCATCGCCAAGGGCAACTTCATTGAGCCTGTTGGCCCGGCATTCTGGGAGCGTAGGTCATGACCACTAAGCAACAAGGCCGCCTCGCGCAGGCCGCAAACAACATCGATGAGCGCTACACCGCATCTGGGGTAATCCGCCCGCAGATCAACAAGGTGTTCCCGACTCACTGGTCCTTCATGCTCGGTGAGATCGCGCTCTACTCCTTCATCATTCTGATCCTGTCGGGTGTCTACCTGACCCTGTTCTTCGACCCATCCATGTCGAAGGTCATTTACGACGGCGTCTACGCACCGCTCAACGGTGTGGAGATGTCCGCCGCTTACCACACGGCCCTCGATATCACCTTCGAGGTGCGTGGCGGCCTGTTCATTCGCCAGGTCCACCACTGGGCAGCACTGCTGTTCTCCGTGTCCATCATGGTTCACATGATGCGCATCTTCTTCACGGGTGCATTCCGCAAGCCACGTGAGGCCAACTGGGTTATCGGCTGCCTGCTTCTGCTGCTGTCGATCGCCGAGGGCTTCATGGGCTACTCCCTGCCGGACGACCTGCTCTCCGGTGTGGGTCTGCGAATCATGTCTGCAATCGTGATCTCCCTGCCGATCATCGGCACCTGGATGCACTGGATCATGTTCGCCGGTGACTTCCCGGGCGACATCATCATCCCGCGCCTGTACATCGCGCACGTGCTGCTGATCCCGGGCATCCTGCTGGCTCTGATCGCTGCTCACCTGGCTCTGGTCTGGTTCCAGAAGCACACCCAGTTCCCTGGACCGGGTCGCACTGAGAACAACGTTGTCGGCGTCCGAATCCTCCCGGTCTTCGGCGTCAAGGCAGCTTCCTTCGGCCTGATCACCTTCGGTTTCGTGGCACTGCTGGCTGGTCTCTTCCAGATCAACGGTATTTGGAACATCGGCCCCTACAACCCGTCCCAGGTCTCCGCTGGTTCCCAGCCGGACGTCTACATGCTGTGGACTGATGGTGCTGCCCGTGTCATGCCGGCATGGGAGCTGTACCTCGGTAACTACACCATCGCCTCTGTCTTCTGGGTTGCCCTGCTGCTCGGCCTGCTGGTCGCGTTGCTGGTTGCCTACCCGTGGATCGAGCAGAAGATGACCGGTGACACTGCACACCACAACCTGCTGCAGCGTCCGCGCGACGTCCCCGTCCGCACCGGCCTCGGCGTCATGGCTCTGGTGTTCTACGCACTGCTGACCGTCTCTGGTGGTAACGACCACGTCGCTCACTTCTTCGACATCTCGCTGAACGTGATGACCTGGGTCGGCCGCATCGGCCTGATCGTGCTGCCTCCGATCGCGTACTACGTCACCCACCGCATCTGCGTTGGTCTGCAGCGTCGCGACCGGGAGATCCTGGAGCACGGTATCGAGACCGGTACCATCCGTCAGCTGCCGTCCGGCGAGTTCATCGAGGTCCACCAGCCGCTTGGTGGCGTCGACGAGCACGGCCACGCCATCCCGCTGGAGTACCAGGGTGCATACGTGCCGACCCAGCCGAACGACCTCGGTGCGGCTGGCAAGCCGGGCCGCGGTGGCTGGTTCAGCCCGGACTCCCCGGAGATCGCCGAAAAGGCTCAGGAGATCGAGCACCGCAACGCGCTGGAGCGCAAGCAGATGTTCGAGCGTCTCCAGGAGGCCAACCGTGCCGAGCTGGAGTCCCGCAACGAGGACTAAACGCCACGAGGCGCATAGCTCGCAGAAGTACCGGCGCTAGTTCCAACTGCCACTAGCAGCCGGGAAAGGCTAAGGGCGGGGCCCACGTTAAAAACGTGGGCCCCGCCCTTTCTCTATGCCCTATTTAAAGCTTCCCGCTGTTCCTGCCTGAGGGATTTGCGCGTGCGGAAGCGTGGAGGAGTGCGGTGAACGCCCACTAACGCTGTGGGGGCTCTTGTGCGATTGTGTAGAGCCGATGGGTGAGATCAAAAGTCGTGGCCGCGTCCTGCTGCGCCCGATGGGCAGGGGAGGAGGGCAACCCACAGTGTGCCGCGAGGTTCGCCAACGTATAACGCCCCACGGCCTCCCGGGGGATGAGCTCTCGCGCGGTCGCTGCCGTGCACAACGCTTGTGGGAGGCACTGCTCCGTCAAAACCCGTGCCGCATCCGCGTGCCCCAGGCGAGCGTATTCCGCCGCGAGGAAGCCGACGTCGAACTTCACGTTGTGCCCCACGAGCGTCCTACTCAATACGTGGGGTAGGAGCTCCTGAGCGACCTCGGCAAAAGTGGGTGAGTTGGCGACATCATCGTCTCTAAGGCCGTTGATGTTGCTGGATTCCCCAGGAATGCTGCACTCGGGGTTAAGGAGGCAGTGGAACCTCCCCACGATGCTTCCATGCTCTACGGTCAGGACAGCGATCTCGATGATTCTATCCGTGGCAGGCTCCAGCCCGGTGGTTTCCAGGTCCACCACCGCACAGCGTTCCAACGCTGCTGCCAACGCAGCCTCAAGGCGTGGGCGCGGGTTCACCGACGAGCCATCATCACGATTGCAGCCGGGTTGAGTATTAGCCGGGGGAGTGCTCATAGCTAAGGAGTCTAGGCGCGCTCCCGGACAAGCCCGTTCTTTGGCTGAGCAGCAGGTGTTCGATGTCCGGTTTTCTTCCCTCCAAACCGTGTTCCAGCGCCAAAAAGCACCCAATATAAAGAGGTGTGAGCAAGATCACATTGCTGGAACTTCACCGCTATGCCTGCGGTGCTGGCGCCAGCAGTCGAGCGGTATAGCAAATGCAAGAACGCAGGTAGCGGGGTTATTACGGTTTGGTAACTTTTGCGTGTTCGCGGGGTGAAGTTCCCAGGTCGGTGCCCTTGGTTGGCATGGAAACAGAAGAATTTTCACAAACTTTGGCCGTTTCAGTGGACAGGGCTTGTGATCGTTTCGTAATCTTTCCGTGATCTTAAAGCAGAGGGCAGCCGCCCCGCCGGTAAACATCCGGAGAAAAGAAACCGAATAAGAACTCCTCTCAAGGGGAGTAGCGAAAGGCAAGAATTTCTATGGGTAAGCACCGTAAGCAGGGCAACACCGTCCGCAACGCAGTCGCATTCGCAGCAGCAGGCGCAGGCCTCGCAGCCCTGGCTCCGGCCACCGCCACCGCCGCGCCGATCACCGTCCCGGACACCGACTTCTCCGTCGAGGCGCCGGACCACATCGCCAAGCAGGTGCAGCCGCACATCGATAACGCTCACCGCCAGGCAGTGAACGCAGGCCTCATTAAGCAGGCTCAGGTTCCAACCAAGGGTGCGAAGAAGGCTGCCCCTGCTAAGGCACACGTCAGCATCGGCCAGAAGATCGCCGACTACGCTATGAGCAAGGTCGGCGCCCCGTACGCCTGGGGTGCCGCTGGCCCGAACGCCTTCGACTGCTCCGGTCTGACCAGCTGGGCCTACAAGCAGGTCGGCAAGAACATCCCGCGTACCTCCCAGTCTCAGGCTGGCGGCGGCAAGCCGGTCGCCATCAAGGATCTGCGCCCGGGCGACATCGTCTCCTACTACGGTGGCGCATCCCACGTTGCTATCTACATCGGCAAGGGCAAGGTCGTCCACGCCGTCAACTCCGGCACCCCGGTTCAGGTCAACGACCTCAACTACATGCCGGTCAACAACGCAGTGCGCTTCTAAGCTTTCAGGCGCTCGATTGCCCGCCGGAGTGGCCCAGAATGCCGCCTCCGGCGGGTTTCTTGTTTCCTTCAGTTAACTCTTGTGGCTAACGAGGTCTGGCGTTACTGCGCTGCAGCTCAGCCCTCCGAAATGGCTACTCATTGCGAGCCAACTGTGGCATAATCACAAGTTGGTTGTTCCGCTGGGTTTCGGTTCGCCGCAGCAGGTGTCAGCCCAAGCCAACACGGCTGCACGATCCCCCTGAAAACCCGGCTTGTGGCCGTGACGACCCCGTGAACGGCCCGTACATCCGCCCCCACACTGTGGCTCTTCGAAGCAAAGGTTTGGAAAAAATCTTGTCTAAGCAGAAATTCACCCTCGGGACTAGTGTTTGCGCTGCTGTACTCACCGCCGCGACGATCCTGCCGACCGCGCCAATCGCGCAGGCCGACCCCGCCGCGTCGACCCGAGACAACGGAGCCAACCAGGCGGACACGAAGAAGGACAAGAAGAAGCTCAGCGAGTTCGACGCCACCCAGGCTGACGTCGACCGTCTGCTCAAGAGCCCCGCGCCGAAGGACGTCGACGGCCTGATCAAGCGCCTCGAAAAGATCTCCCGCACCGCGGCGGTCACTAGCGACCTCGTGGAGTCCACCAAGGGGCGCATCGCCAAGCAGAACGAGGCGCTGGACAAGGCCAACCGCGACGTCCGCGCCGCCAAGGCCCAGCTCGACAAGACGCAGAAGAAGGTCGACGCCTCCCGCGCCTCCGTCTCCGAGATGTCCCGCTCCGCCTACCGTGGCGCGAGCGTGGACCCGGTCTCCGCGATCGCCGGCGCATCCGGTCCGGCCGCGGCCATGGATCGCTCCGCCTACCTGACCGCCCTGACCCGCGACGCGCAGTCCCGCATGGACGCCGTCACCCAGGACCAGCAGGACGCCCACGCCGCCCGCTCCAAGGCGCTGCGCACCAAGGCTCAGGCCGACCACCGACTCAACGAGCTGCGCTACCAGGAGAAGAAGCTCAACGAGCGCACCGAGGACCTGGACCGGCTCAAGGCCGAGGTCAAGACCATCGTCGATGGCTTCTCCCCGGAGGACCGCCGCCGCTGGGTCGACCGCAACGGCCCCATCGACGTCGACGTCGACGAGTTCCTCGGCAAGCTGAAGAAGTCCGCCAAGGGTGCGGCGAAGGGCAATTACGCCGGCGCCGTCGCCGCGGCGATGAGCAAGCTCGGCGCCCCGTACAGCTGGGGCGCCACCGGTCCGGACGCCTTCGACTGCTCCGGCCTGATGGTCTGGGCTTATCAGCAGATCGGCAAGTCCATCCCGCGCACCTCCCAGGCCCAGCTCTCCGGCGGCCAGAGCGTGAGCACCTCCGACCTCCAGCCGGGCGATATCGTCGCTTACTACCCGGGTGCGACCCACGTGGGCATGTACATTGGCGACGGCCAGCTCGTTCACGCTTCCGACTACGGCATCCCGGTCCAGGTTGTTCCGGTCGATTCCATGCCGATCGTCGGCGCCGTCCGCTACTAGCAGGTCCCACCCGGCGTGCCGGAGCAGCAGAACAGCGGCGTCTCAGCCCCGCGGGTTCTCGTCGTTACCAACGACTTCCCACCGACCCTCGGGGGTATCCAGACCTATATTCGCGACTACCTCAACGCGCTGGTCACCCACGCCGGGATCCCCGCGGAGAATATCGTGGTCTTCGCCTCTACCCAGGACGCCGACGCGGCCGCCGAGTTCGACGCCGCTGTCGACTACCACGTCGTACGGTGGCCCCGGAAGATCATGCTGCCGACCCCGCAGGTCGCCCGCCGCATGCGGCAGCTCATCCGCGAGTACCGCATCGACACCGTGTGGTTCGGTGCAGCAGCCCCACTCGCTGCGATGGCTCCCAGCGCCCGGGCCGCCGGGGCAACGCGGGTCGTGGCCTCCACCCACGGCCACGAGGTTGGCTGGTCCATGTTCCCCGGCACCCGTGCCGTGCTCCGCTATATCGGCCGGCACGTGGACACTCTCACCTTCGTCTCCCGCTACGTGCGTGGGCGCATCGCCGGGGTTTTCGGCCCCGATGTGGCGTGGGAACCCATGCCCGGCGGCGTGGATGCCGCAAGCTTCACCCCGGATGAGCAGGTCCGGCAGCGCCTCCGCCGACGCGTTGGCGTTGAGGAAAAGAAAGTCATCGTCGCGGTTAGCAGGGTCGTTCCCAGGAAAGGGCAGGACACCCTCGTGGCAGCGATGCCGCAGATCCTGCGGGAGGTCCCGGATGCTCACCTCGTGATCGTCGGCCCTGGCGATTACGCAACGAAGCTCCAGCGGCGTGCCGAGGCACTCCACGTCGCCCAGCACGTGACCTTCACCGGGCCGGTGCAGCCAGCGGAGCTCGCCGGTTACTACAGCCTCGGTGATGTGTTCGCCCTGCCGGTGCGCACCCAGGGCGGTGGGCTCTCCGTCGAAGGGCTGGGCATCGTCTTCCTCGAAGCACAAGCCGCCGGCCGGGCCACCGTGGCCGGCGATGGTGGGGGAGCACCCGAGACCGTCATCAACGGAGTCACCGGCGAGATCGTGAACGGGCGTGACACCGCCGCCGTCGCCTCCTGCCTCAGCGCACTACTCAACGACCCGGAACGCGCCGCAGACCTGGCCGCAGCTGGGCAGGAGCGCGTCGCGGAGGCCTGGGACTGGCGGGTTCTCGCCCAGCAACTGGAGTACGTCCTGCGGGGCGACCAGCAGCCACGGCGGCGCACACCACCCCGCCACAGTTGGAATTCCCCGGTCAATAAGAAGTAAGTTCTATAAAGACCTCAACTCGCCAGCCGCGCGACA
Source organism: Corynebacterium sp. UMB9976 (assembly GCF_030212265.1). Lineage (NCBI taxonomy): Bacteria > Bacillati > Actinomycetota > Actinomycetes > Mycobacteriales > Corynebacteriaceae > Corynebacterium > Corynebacterium sp. UMB9976. The sequence continues at coordinate 74,562 of NZ_JASODY010000002.1, read as the reverse complement.
CGATCGCCGCAACCTCAACCGAGGGGCGAGAACCACGGCGAATACCGGTGCTACGGGGCACCGGTATTTCCACGCCTGAATCGAGAAAGGTTGCCGGTGCACAACCAGGAAGCACCAGCTGAACACCCACAGCTGACGATCGGTATGGACATCGGAGGCACGAACCTCCGCGCGGCAGTCATCGACGCCGAAGGCACGATCGTCGACCTCGAAAAACTCCCCACACCATCCGAAGCCCCGGCGCTGGAGGACACCATCGTCCGCGTCGTCGACACGCTGTGCGCCCGACACCCGCAGATCGGTGCGGTGGGCCTCGCGATCGCGGGTTTCCTGGCCCCGGACCTGCGCACCGTCCGTTTCGCGCCCCACCTGCCGTGGGAGGACGTCGACGTCGTCGCCCGACTGGAAAACCGCATCAAGTTGCCCATCGTCGTGGAACACGACGCCAACGCCGCCGCCATCGGGGAACACCACCGTGGCGTGGCACAGGGGGTCAGCACGTGGGCGCTGTTTGCCATTGGCACTGGGGTGGGCGGCGCGCTCATGCACAACGGTGAGCTGTACCGGGGCTCCTTCGGCACCGCGCCCGAGTTCGGCCACATCACCGTGGTGCCCGGCGGCCGGGCCTGCCCCTGCGGCAAGCGAGGCTGCCTGGAGCGCTACTGCTCCGGCTCCGCGCTGCAGCTGGCCGCCCATGACCGCATCGCGGAGCGGGCCTACCCGGAATCCGTGCTCTTCACCCGCTTCCACCGGCAGCCGGAGGAGATCTCCGGCCGGCACATCGTCAAGGCTGCTCGCGACGGGGACAAGCTGGGCCTTGAGATCCTCCGGGACGTCGGGGAGTGGCTCGGCCGTGGCCTGGCGATGGTGCAGGACATCCTCGACCCAGAGCTCATCGTCCTGGGTGGGGGAGTGAGCGCCGACGCTGACCTCTTCCTAGATACCGCCCGGGCAGAGATGGCGAAAAACATCGTCGGCCAAGGTCGCCGACCCCTAGCCCGCGTCGTTCCCGCGGAACTGGGTGGGGACGCCGGTATGATTGGCGTGGCTCTACTCGCAGCGCAGGCGCTGGATTAAAGAAGTTATAGCCCTGGGCAGCCCGGGCCGCGCGGCGTGCGGCCAAACACGATCGGGGCTTCAAAGCTCGAGGCGAACTCTAGGAAGGCAAGACTTTTCCAATGCGGAACCGGACTTACTGGTGGTTGAAGCACGTCTTCATCGGGCCGTGGCTGTGGATCTACAACCGGCCATTCACCCGCGGGCTGGATAAGCCCCCAGTGGACGGGCCGGTGATCTTCGCCTCCAACCACCTCGCTGTGATGGACTCCTTCTACTTCCCGCTGGTGAACAAACGCCAGCTGACCTTCCTGGCGAAGAAGGAATACTTCACCACCCCAGGCCTGGTCGGCGCGATCCAGCGCTGGTTCTTCTCCTCGGTGGGGCAGGTGCCGATCGACCGCGCCGACAAGGGGTCCCAGGAGGCCGCCCTGCAGACCGCGCTGCGGGTGCTGGAGAAGGGGGACGCGCTGGGCATGTACCCGGAGGGCACCCGCTCGCCGGACGGTCGCCTCTACCGTGGCAAGACCGGCATGGCTCGCATCGCGCTGGAGTCCGGCGTGAAGGTCTATCCGGTGGCGATGATCAACACGAATAAGGTCAACCCGATCGGCTCCTGGATCCCGCGGCCCTACCGCTGCGGCGTGATCGTGGGCGACCCGATCGACCCCGCCGAGTTCAAGGATGCCGGGGATGATTACCAGCAGGCTCGTGCGCTGACCGACCGGGTCATGGAAGAGCTCGCCAAGCTCAGCGGCCAGGAGTACGTGAAGGATTTCTACGCCGCGGACGTGAAAAACTCCCTCGCTGCAGGTCAGGGCTACCCGGAGGGTTCCGCTCCGGGCGAGGGCGTGGTGTACTCTTAAAAAACGTTAAGAAGTCGCGCTTCGATAAGGGGCTTGCCGGCCACGGATCCACACCGGGGCAGGGCAGAGCCCCATTGGCATAGAGGAGCAAACATCAAGACGAGCAGTGAGCAGACCGCGGACGCGACCGCGGCGAGCAGCGCGTCGGCGCCGGCCTCGACGCCGCGCAAGGCGAGCCGCGTCGAGTGGGCGGATACCGCGAAGGGTCTGTCGATCATCGGCGTGTGCCTGATGCACGTCGTCACGGCGGTTCCGGATGGCACCAGCACACCGCTGGGGATGCTGTCCTCCTTCCTTGACCCGCTGCGCATGCCGCTGTTCTTCCTGGTCTCCGGGCTCTTCGCCCACCGAGTGCTGGAGCGCACGCTGGGGGACCTGTGGTACCGCCGCCTGTGGTTTCTGCTCGTTCCCTATCTGGTCTTCACCCCCTTCCAGGCGCTGATCCGCCTCAACATGGCGGGCAATGCCGACCTGCCCCACCTGATCCAGGCGATCCTGTTCGGCGATCCTGGGCTGTGGTTCCTCTACACGCTGATGGTTTACAACATCGTCGCGTGGTTGTTGCGTCGCCAGCCCGCCGTCGTGGCCCTGGCGCTCTCTTTCGTTCCCATCTGTGCAGGCATGATGACCGGCTGGGTGCAGACCCAGAGCTTCCGCCAGGCCTTCATCTACATGCCGATCTTCTTTGCCGGCCTGCACTTCCGCACGTGGTTCTTTGCCCTGGCCAATAAGGCCGGCAACGCGGCGGTCATCCTCGGAACCTTCGGCATCTTCGTGGCCTGGGAGTTCGTGTACCGCTACATGGAGGCGGTGGTCTTCGAAGGCTGGGATATCGTCATTTCCAGCCAGAACGCATTCCTGGCGCTCATCCGCACCTTCACCGCTGTGCCGTTCGGCGTGGTGCTGGCCGTGTGGCTGAGCAACACCCCGCTGGTCAGCCGCTTCCTGACCTTTGTCGGAGCCAACACCCTGCCGATCTACGTCAGTCACCATGCGATGATGTGGCTGTTTATGGACGTCGGCGCCCGCGGCCTGGCCGATAGTGACCCGGAGCGCTTCGGGTTCCTTACTGAGACTTATCCGTTCATGCTCATCGGCTTCGCTGCTTGCCTGTTCGCCGGGACCCTGTTCTACAACGTCGGCAAGGTGCCGGTGCTCAAGTGGATTCTTTATCCGCCGGCTTTGTCCCGGGCGGGCGCTACCCGGTTACACTCGACGGCGGAACAACGCTCCACGCCGCGCCAGCAGTGCGCAAGCTCCACCCAAACGCGAAGCTAGAAAGCAGTAGCAGTGCGCTATTTTTATGACACCGAGTTCATCGAAAACGGTCGCACCATCGACCTGATCTCCATCGGTGTTGTCGCGGAGGACGGTCGCGAGTTCTACGCGATCTCCACGGAATTCGACGCGGGGGCGGCCGGCCCATGGGTCAAGCGCAACGTGCTGCCGCTGCTGCCGCCACGCTCCCACGCGGCCTGGATGAGCCGCGCGCAGATGCGCGACCAGCTCTACGACTTCCTCCTGCCGCCCGGCACGACCCGCCGCGACTGGCCCGAACTGTGGGCCTGGCTGGGGGCGTACGACCACGTGGCGCTCGCGCAGCTGTGGGGGGATATGACCAAGCTGCCCCGCGAGATTCCACACTTCACCCGCGAGCTGCGCCAGCTGTGGGAGATGGCGGGTAAACCGCAACTGCCGGAGGCCCCATCTAAGGCCCACGACGCGTTGGTGGATGCCCGTTTCAACGCCGTGAAGTACCGGCTGAGCATGGCTGCGCTGAATAAACGCACTTAACGCGCAGCGCAGGGGTAATTTCGGGTATAGTTTTAGGCATGTCTTGGACTATTGACCTCCCCATCGATGAGATGCCCGACCTCCCGCCGCTGCCGGACGATATCGCAGCGGAGTTTGACCAGGTTTTTGCTCGTGATGCCAAGCAGCAGCCGAGCTGGGACAAGGATCATGCTTATCGTGTCCGGAGGATTCTCGAGTCCGTCCCGCCGATCGTCGTCGCCCCGGAGATCCGTCGCCTGCGCAAGCAGCTCGCGGACGTCGCCCTGGGCAAGGCCTTCCTGCTGCAGGGCGGTGACTGCGCCGAGACCTTCGAGTCCAACACCGAGCCACACATCCGCGGCAACATCAAGACCCTCCTGCAGATGGCTGTCGTCCTGACCTACGGGGCGTCCACCCCCGTGGTGAAGATGGCCCGCATCGCAGGCCAGTACGCGAAGCCGCGCTCCGCCGACCGCGACGCCAACGGCCTGCTGAACTACCGCGGCGACCTCGTCAACGGCCACGAGGCCACCGAGGAAGCCCGCGCCCACGACCCGTCCCGCATGGTGCGCGCCTACGCGAACTCCTCGGCGACCATGAACCTCATCCGCGCCCTGACTGGCTCGGGCACCGCGGACCTGTACAAGCTGCACGAGTGGAACCGCGAATTCGTCGCCAACTCCCCGGCGGGCGCCCGCTACGAGGCCCTGGCCCAGGAGATCGACCGCGGCCTGGAGTTCATGAGCGCCTGTGGCGTGACCTCCTCCACCCTGCACACCGCGGACATCTACGCCTCCCACGAGGCCCTCGTCCTGGACTACGAGCGCGGCATGCTGCGCCTGGCCCACGACGAAGAGGGCAGGGACGTGCTCTACAACCTCTCCGCCCACCAGGTGTGGATCGGCGAGCGCACCCGCGGGCTGGACGACGCCCACATCCACTTCGCCTCCCTGATCGGTAACCCGGTCGGAGTGAAGATCGGGCCGACGACCACCCCAGAGGAGGCCGTCCAGTACGTCCACCGCCTCGACCCGCACAACGATCCGGGCCGACTGACGCTGATCACCCGCATGGGTTACGACAAGATCCGCGACGTCCTGCCGCCGATCGTGGAGGCCGTGGAGGCCACCGGACACAAGGTCATCTGGCAGACCGACCCAATGCACGGCAACACCTACACCAGCTCCAATGGCTACAAGACCCGCGACTTCGACCGCATCATCGATGAGGTCCAGGGCTTCTTCGAGGTCCACCGCGCCCTCGGCTCCCACCCGGGCGGCGTGCACGTGGAGCTTACGGGCGACGACGTCACCGAGGTCGTCGGCGGCGGCCAGTCCATCACCGACGTGGACCTGCCGAAGCGCTACGACACCACCGTCGACCCGCGCATGAACACCCAGCAGTCCCTGGAGCTGGCGTTCCTCGTCGCGGAGATGCTCCGCAACTAGGCTGCTGCCCCTGTAGCCAGCGCCGGACCGCACCGGTCCCGCAGCGCAACGCAACCCCGGGGAAGGAGTTATTCCTTCCCCGGGGTTATTGCGTGCCCAGCCGATTGCGTGGGGTCGGTTGATTGAGGGCCGGTTGCCTGGTTGCGCCGGGGTCGGTTGATTGAGGGCCGGTTGCCCAGCCGGTTGTGCAGGGTGCACGGCAGCGATAGCCATCCAGGGTGTCAGGCGGGGGCGGTGGGGAGACCGCAGTGGAGCTAACCCGAGCGCCCCAGCGGAGCCTAGAAGGTCGAAATCCGCACCGTGTCGCCCTTCTGTGCCTTCCGACCGGTGTTCGGCGACTGGCTCCACACCAGGCCGTCCTCCGAGCCCGAAATCTCGACCTCGAAGCCCGCGTCTTCCAGCTTCTCTCGGGCCTTCTCCGCCCGCATCCCCAACACGAAGGGGACCGACTCGGCGTTGGAGACCTTGAACTTCACCTGCGTGTCCCGGGACGGGTCGACGACCGTGCCCGCTTCCGGTGACTGGGAGGCGACGTCGCCGCCGGAGACGTCCTCGTCAAAAACCTCGCCATCATCGACCGGGTCCAGACCCGCATCGCGCAGCTCGGCGATGGCCTCAGACTTGCTCAGTCCCGTGATGTCCGGGACCTCCGTGGCATTGTTGACCACGATGGTGACCTCGGACTTGCTCGGCACCTCCGTGCCCTTCGAGGGCGTGGTGCGCAGGACGGTGCCCGGGTCGGCGTCGGGGTCGAACTCCTTGATCGTCTTGCCCACCTTCAGGCCGGCGGATTCCAGGGTCTTCTTCGCCCGGTCCAGCTTCTGACCCGCCACACCTGGAACCCGGACCGGCTTTGGCCCGCGGGAGACGTGGATCGTCACCGTGGACCCGGTGCGGACCTCGCTGCCGGGGGAGGGGGAGACCTCGGCGACGGTGCCCTTCTTGGCGTCGTCGGAGTAGACCTCCTCGCCGATCTCGGCGACGAGGGTGCGGGACGTCAGCTTGGCGGAATAGGTCTCCGCCGTATCCGTCTCACCAGGGATCGGGACGGTCGGCACCCCGAGGCTGACGAGCACCGAAACCTGGCTTCCCTTCGGTGCCCGTTCACCAAAAGGGGGATCGGTCCCCATCACTTTCTTCGCCGGGTGGTCGTCGGAGAATTGCTCATCCACCTGGGAGACGAAGCCTGCGTCTTCCACCTTGACGACCGCCGCCTCCCGGTCGAGGCCGACGACCGAAGGGATCTGGCCGTAGCGGCCGGAGGTCAGCCACCAGCCGCCGAGCCCGATGGCGATCACCAGCGCGGTGATGATCGCGGTCCACAGTAAACCCTTGATCGTGGAGCGGTTGCTGAGCTTCTTTGTCGGCGCCGGTGGGGGCGCGGGGCGGTGTACGGGCGCTGGGTAGCCTGCGGACTGCTGCGCTGGGTAACCCGCTGGAGCAGCGGGGTAGTACTGCGGCTCCGCGTAGCCCGGCGCCTGCCCATACCCCTGGGGTTGGGCTGGCTCGGCCCACTGCTCGCCGGGCTCAGCCCATTGATGGCCTGGGTCTGCCCACTGGTCATAGCCCTGATCGGCTTCGGCGGGGGAGTAATCCCCGTAGGGGTCGACCAGTGCGGTCTCCGACGTCTCGTGAGCCTGGTCCTGAGCCGCGTAGTGGGTCTCCGCCGTGTCCCCGGCTTCATCGGTACCCGCTGCGGGGTCGAGCGTGACCGCACGGGTGGACATCGCCTCGTCGTCCCAGGCCAGGCGGTCTGTGAAACTCGAGCCTGCCAGGGCGTGCTGCACGGCGGAATCCGCGGGGACGGGCACCCGGAATGCCGGAAGCTGGAGTTCCGCGGCGGTCTGGCGGACCGCGGCGAGGAACTCAGAACCGTCCGCGAAACGATCCTCCGGTGCCCGCTGGCAGGCCCGCAGCACCAGGTCGTCGATCTCCGGCGGCACGCCGTCGATGATCTCGGAGGGGGCGGGGACATCCTGGGTGAGCCGGCTCAGCGCCGTCTCGACGGGGCTGCCACCGCTGAAGGGGGTCTCGCCGGTCAGCAGCTCGTAGAGCAGCACCCCGGCGGAATAGACATCGGAGGCCGCACCCAGGGACTGGCCCTGAACCTGTTCCGGGGAAAGGTAAGCGACGGTGCCGATGACCTGCCCGGTGGCTGAGGTGCGCGCCGCCTCACCCGAGCCCGTCGCAACCGCGCGGACCAGCCCGAAGTCCGCGAGCTTGACCTGGTGATTGGCGCTGATCAGCACGTTATCCGGCTTAACGTCCCGGTGGATCATGCCCGTGGTGTGGGCAACCGATAGGGCGGTGAGCACCGGCTCCATGACCGAGAGCGCTGCGTGCGGCGGCATCGGGCCACGCTCCCGGAGCAGCTCCCGTAGCGAACCGCCGTCTACGAGCTCCATGACGAGGAAGACGAACGGGCCATCCTCGCCCTGGTCGAAGACGTTGACCAGATCCGGGTGCGTGAGCTTTGCGACAGCCCGGGCCTCCCGCTCGAAGCGGGTGCGGAAGGTCGGATCGGTCGCGAGCTCCGGGTTCATGATTTTCACCGCGACCTCACGGTCCAGGCGAGTGTCCACGGCGTGGTAGACCGTCGACATTCCGCCCTTGGCGATCTTGGCGCCCAGGTGGTAGCGGTCGTCGAGGTAGCTGCCGGGTTGCGGTTCCATCACTTTTACTGCCGATAATCCTTGCTTATTTTTTCTTACGCTCTTCCCCGTTGTCCATCTGTGCACGCTACGAAGGCCATTGGGCCGTGCGCAGGGCACCGAACGCAGGGGAGGGGCGGGCCGGGTCCACACCGTGCCGGGCCGGGTCGCAGCCCGCGCCCTAAAGTCTCAAGTGTGCCTTGAAGGTGTCAACGATTCTAGCCTGTCACAGTCGAATACAATGGCAGCCATGAGCAACTCCACACAGCCGGATCCGCAGTCTTCCCACCTAGAAGCCACCCCAGCAGCCAAAAGCCGCTCCGATCGCGGCCGCGTGACCAGTGGCGTGTTGCAGGAGGCCGCGGGCGGCCTGCCCGCGGGCGAGGTGCTGCTGAGCATCCCTGAAGCTGCCGAGCGCATGGGGGTGGGGCAGAGCAAGATCCTGGATCTGGTGCAGAAGAAAAAGATCCTCGACACCAAGATCGACGGCGTGCGCTACCTCCCCGCCCGCTTCTTCGACGACGACGGCCAGGTCACCCGCTTCCTCCCCGGGGTGGTTGCCCTCCTTCTCGACGGCGGCTACCAGCCCGCGGAGATCCTGGAGTACCTCTTTACCGAGGACGACTCCCTGCCTGGTCGGCCGGTTGATGCGCTGCACGGGCACTTGGCTCGTGAGGTTCGCCGCCGGGCGCAGGCGATGGCTCTGATTTAGCGGCCTTCGGCCACGGCTCGGCCTGCTCTTCCGGCATGCCGGGCGCGAAGCCCAGGGTGGCGCGCAGCGCGAACCACATCACCACGCCGATGGCGATGACCCACCACAGAACGTAGAGGCGGTTGTTGCCACCGCCGTCGAACATGAAGCACAGCACCGCGCTCAACCAGGCCACGATGAAGACCGCCCGGCGGTCACGGATGCACACACCCACGATCACCAGCGGGGCGACGTAGTACCAGGGCAGCACCACCGAGTTGAACACGCAGGTCACCGCGTAGGCCAGGGTCGCACCCAGCAGGGCGCGGCGGACGTCGTGACGGAAGAGCCACCACACCACGACCAGACCGATCAGCATGATGACCATCGAGATCGGCCGAAAGATTCCGATCAGGACGTTGAACCCGATGTCGTCGTTGATGTGGGAGATGAAGGGCTCCAGGGTGCTGGCCAGCATCGTGGGGGCGGCCAGCGGGTTGATCACCTTCGAGTTGCCGGACATCTCCGCGATCCAGCCCCAGGTCTGCCCCGAGGCCCAGGTGATGGCGAACATCACGGCCACGACCACCGCCACGGAGCTGATCCCCGTCCACAGCAAGGTGACGAAACGGGCGGCAGTTTCCTTGAACCAGCCACGGGGCGCGGGCCCAGCGATGCGGGCGACGGCGATCCAAATTAGGAAGGGCAAGGCGATCGCAGCGGTGGCCTTCAACGCCACGCCAGTGGCGATCAGCACGCTGCCCAGCAGTAGCCCGGCGACCGGTCGCAGCCGCAGGCTCGCCAGAATGCCGAGCATCACGAGCGCCATCATCATCGACTCGGTGTGCAGTCCGCCGATGAGATGCACGATCACCAGGGGATTGGCCACGCCCAGCCACACCGCCAGGTCGGGGTCACTGCCGAGTTCGGCGGCCAGGCGGCGCACCACCCAGATCAGGGCCACGAAGGCCACGAGGGTCAGAAACTTGAATACGAAGATCCCGGCGGTGACGTTATCCCCGGTGATCGTGGTGACCCCCTTGCCCAGCCACAGATGGCCGGGGCCGTAGGGGGTGGTGGTGTTACGCCAGTCGGCAGAGACCTCGTAGAGCATCGGGCCCGGGTTGGCCGCCGCACCCACCCGGTAGGCATCCAGCCCCTCCTTCGCCAGCGCCCCCTGCATCAAATAGGAGTAAATATCGCGGCTCATCAACGGTGCAGCCAGCACCATCGGCCCGACCCACGCGGCGATCGCGCGCTGTGGCAAGGAGCGCCCGCCCCGGAGCACGAGCCCGCCGACGATCGCCCAACTGAGCACCAGCAGCGCAATACCCACCCACAGCACGACGGAGAAGATCCCCGCCATGTGCCCGAAGGTCAGCCAATCCAGGCCGAGGGCTTGCATGATGCCGCCGCGTTCGCGGGTAGCGCCCACCGTGTAGGAACACAGCGTGAGAACCACCGAGCCGATCAGCCCCATGCGGACCGCGCTGCTCATACTGTGGGCCCGCAACCACGCGGTGGGGCGGGCAACGACGGGGTGCTCAGTGAAAGGTCGGCTGGTCGCCGCGGACTTATCCTGCGACTCCTGCAACTGCGTGCTCATCGGATGGAACCTCCACCAATAATTCTGCGTGCTGCCAAAGAACCAGAGAGCAGCGTGGTCGGCACACCCACACCCGGGGTGGTGGAGGAGCCAGCCAGAATCACGTTCTCCAGGCCCGCCACCGGATAATTCCGTGGCCTAAAGGGGCCGGTCTGTGCGACGGTGTGGGCCAGCCCGAACGGCGAGCCCCCGCCATGGCCCTGCTGCTGCCAGAACACAGGGGTATCGATCCGGGCTACCGACAGGTGATCCCGCAGACCAGTGAAGCCGCGACCTTCTAGCACCCCCAGCAATTCCTGGACGTAGTTCTCGGCGATCGCCTCCCAATCCAGGCCCGCTCGGTCCAGGTTCGGCACCGGGGCGAGGACGCTCACCGGCTCGACCGTGTGACCATCTTCGGTGCGGACGAGCCGCTCAGGGATCGTGACCGCCGGGCGGGTCAGTAGCAGCGATGGGTCCGACATCAGCCCCGCCCGACCGCGCGAGGCGGTGAGCTCGGCGAAGGTTTCGTTCCACGCCTCGCCGAAGCTGATGTTGTGGTGGTAGCCGCCCTCGTCTGCGCCCGGCCATGCGGCGGTGACGTCCACCGGGATACTGCCGTGCACCACGACTGCGGAGGGGGACCAATTCGGCTTTCGTCCCGCCAGCCGTGCCGGGGAGTCCAGTAGTTCCTCCACGACGGGCAGGTCCGCAGTGACGACGACGGCATCCGCGGCCAGCTGCTCGCCGTCAGCGGTTCGGATCCCCGTGGCACGCGCACCATCATGGATGATGCGCTCCACCCGGGTGTTGCAGCGCAGCACCCCGCCGGCTCGGCGGGAGGCCCTGGTCAAGACCTCAGGCAGGTCCCCCATGCCGAAACGCGGGTAAAACACACCCATGGTCGTGTCCATGTGGGAGATCACCCCATAGACCGCGCGGGCCTTCGCCGGGGCCACGCCGGCGTAGAGGGCCTGGAAGCTGAATACCCGGGCCAGCTCTTCGTCCCCCAGGTGGCGGGAGGCGCGCTTACCCAGGCTGCCGAACGCCCCGAGCTCCACGAGATCCGCCATGTCATTGGCAGCGGCAGGGGTCGCCACGGCGTCGAGAAGGGAATCGAAATCCGCGCCGATGAAGGACTCGAAGGAAGCATCGAAGATCCCGCCGATCCACTGGCGGTGCTGGCGGTATCCCCGGGCAAGCCGGTCGACATCTCCGCTGTCGGCGCCGTACTTCCCGGCGGCGAAGCGGCGCACCTCGTGCTCCATGGTGTCGCCGTCCGAGTAGACATCCAGCTCGCGGCCACTGGCGAACATCGCGTGATAGGCCGGGCGCAACTTGCGGTAACCCCAGCCAACGTCCTCGGCACTCACCCCCAGGTGCAGCAGGAGGTTATCCACCAGATCCGGCATCGTCAGCACCGTCGCCCCGGTGTCGGCGTAGAACTCGCCGTGGTCGCTGCGCAGCTGTTCCGTACGGCAGCGGCCCCCGACCTCGGGATTCGCCTCAACCAGCGTCACCTGCTTGCCAGCAGCCTGCAGCCGGCACGCAGCCGCCAAACCGGATAGCCCCGCACCCACGACAACCACGGATTCGACATCCCCGGGGACCCGATCGCGGGTCGTTGGGCGGGTGGTCGGAACCACCATCCGGCGCGTGGCCGCGAGTACCTGGCGAGGGGAGGGGATCGCGCTAAAAATCGGCATGCCCTAGAACCTCCGGTCGCTCAGCAAGCGTGCGAAGGCGACGAGCTCCTCGCTGATGCTGTCCTCCAGCCAAGAGTTCTCGACCAGCGAGATTGCCCGCTCGGACAGGGCGTTGATCTTGTCCTCGATCTGCTGCGCCGCCCCGCAATCTTGAATGATCTGGCGCATCCCGTCGATCTGCTCCGCAGTGTGCTCCGCCGCGCCGGGAAGCGGACCGAAATCTTCCCGCAGTCGGGCCAGCTGCTCCGGGCTGCACTCCGAGAAAGCGGTATTCACCAACACCGTTCGCTTCCCGGTGCGCAGATCATCCCCGCTCGGTTTGCCAGTCACGGCTGGGTCGCCGAAGACGCCCAGCTGGTCGTCCCGAAGCTGGAAAGCCTGCCCCACCAGTGTCCCGTACTCCAGGAGCAGCTCGATCGTGCGCTCATCAGCGCCTGCCAGGGCCGCGCCGATGTGCAGTGGACGGGCGACGGTGTAGCTGGCGGTCTTGAAGTTGATCACCTGCATGGCATCGGCGATCGACTCGCTCCCGTTGTTCTCCAAGGCGATGTCCAGCTGCTGGCCGGCGATCACCTCGGTACGCATCGCACGCCAAGGATCCCGCACCCGCTCGACAATCGCTGGGCTCAGTCCCGCGGTGGCGAGCAGATCATCCGCCCAGCTCAACGCGAGGTCACCAGCCAGAATGGCCTGGCTGATGCCGTAGTGTTCCGGGGATCCAAACCAGTCGCGCTCGCGGTGTTGGCTTTCAAACACTCGGTGGGTGGTGGGGTTGCCTCGGCGGGTATCGGACTCGTCGATGATGTCATCGTGGATCAGCGCACACGCCTGAACAAACTCGAGAGCACTGAGAGCCAGCAGCACGGTCGCCGGGTCGACGTCCTGAATGCTGCTGCCATCGGCCCCGCCACCTTCCAGGCCGGCGCGGAAACCAGCCCAAGCGAAGGTCGGTCGGACGCGTTTGCCACCGCCCATGACGAAGCCCCGCAACACCGCCATGGCGTCGTTGAACTCGGGCGCGATCGCGGAAAACTCCGCCGCACTGTGGTCGAAATAGGCGTCCAGGGCACGGTCGACAGCAGCCGGAACGTCCTTCAGCGGTGAGCGCAGGTCCCAACCGGCTAGCTGGTTCGCAACCGGCGGCTGGGAGATCGTCGACAGGCCATGCGGGGAGGACGGAGTGGTCACAGGGAGCACACCTTTCGGGGCTGTGGGGCAGGGCGGGGCGTGGATGCTGAGTGAGCAGCGCACGAAGCGCCCTGCTTTGAAGGTTCGATCTTGTGCCTCATAGTCTAAAGGTCGCTGCAGACACCGGCGAACAGGCGCAACCGGGGTGGGTGCCGGATAGGTCAGTGGGGGTGGGGGAACCCGACGGCACGCGAGTGTTAGCCCGGAACGCGACCTAGACAGAGATGTCTACTATGATTTTCTTCATGTCTGCATCCAACCCCCACGGTCACCACGAGAAGACCTCACCGCTGCCGGGCACACCACCACAGCCCACGCTCCAAGTTCCAGTGAGCGAAGCTATCCGTGGCTACAGCCCCGGTAAGATCCCGTTCTCCGTTGAATTCATGCCCCCGCGCGACGATGCCGCCCAAACCCGGCTGTGGAACGCTGCGGAGGCCTTCCACGACCTCGGCGTGAGCTTCGCGTCCATCACCTACGGGGCCGGTGGCTCCACCCGGGAGCGCACGATGGAGGTCGCCCAACAGCTGGCGGCCAAGCCACTGACCACCCTCATGCACCTCACCCTGGTGGACCACTCGGCCGACGAGCTGCGCGCCATGCTCCAGGACTACGCCCGTCGCGGCATGACGAACGTGCTCGCCCTGCGCGGCGATCCGCCGGGGGACCCGCTCGGAGCATGGCAGCCCACACCGGGCGGGCTGAACTATGCCTCCGACCTCATCGAACTGATCCGCAACACCCCGGAGTGCGAAAACTTCGATATCGGTATCGCCAGCTTCCCGGAGGGGCACTACCGGGCCGAGGACCTGGAGCAGGACACGCAGGTGACCCTGCACAAGCTCCGGCTGGGGGCGGACTACTCGATTACCCAGATGTTCTTCGACGTGGAGAACTACCTCCGGCTGCGCGATAGGCTCGCCGCCGCCGACCCGATCCACGGGGCAAAGCCCGTGATTCCGGGACTCATGCCGATCACCTCGATCCGTTCCGTGCGCCGCCAAATGGAACTGGCGGGTGGCGAGGTTCCCGTGAAGATCCTGGAGCGCCTGGAGAAGGCCGCTGCTGGCGATGAGGTTGCCAACCGTGATGCGGTCCGCGAGGTCGGCATCGACATCACCACCGAGATGAGTGAGCGTCTCATTGCAGAGGGCGCGCCGAACCTGCACTTCATGACCATGAATAACGTGCGGGCGACCCAGGACGTGCTGCACAACCTGGGGATGGCGCCAGCATGGGGGCCGGGTTACGGCCAGGACATGGTTCGCTAGCTCACCGGCGACGCCTACCGGTGCGTTCGCCCCGTGGGGTGGGGCAGCTGCTGGGCAAGTCTGCCCCGGACCGGCGCGCGGGGGCTAGCGTGCTACCCGGTCCGCGTCTGACGCTGGTTCCCTCACCGTGGTGGGGTCGCCTGGGGCGTTGTGCAGGCGCTTGCGAAGGATGCCGAAGGGGCGGGGATCGCCAGGGAAGCGGTGTTCCCGCAGTAGATCGGTGAAGCCCAGGCTGCGGTAGAGGCGCCACGCGTGATTATTCTCGCCGGGCACCTCCGGGGTGGAGAGCATTGCGTCGCGGGTGGGCAGGATGCCCAGGACCTCCGTTAATAGCCGGGTGCCGATGCCGGAGCCCTGAAATCGCGGAAGAACATGGATCTCCGAAATCTCGGTGTAGCTCGACAGAGTCTCGGTGACGTCCTCCGGCGGCATGCCTGAAGCCAGCAGGCCGTAGCTGACCTGCTGGTACCACCACGTTCCTCGGCTTCCCTGGAAGCCAAAGCAGACACCCACGATCTTCTGCGCAGGGTTGGCTGGATCCGGTTCTTCCGCCGGTGAGTGTAAGAGCGCTACCAGGCTCGTGAAGTGTGGGTGGTTGGCGTTGCTGAGCCACAGGCTGCGCCGTTGTCGAAATGCCTCCGGCGGATACCCCATGGCCTTGAGGTGCAAAGCAACGAGTTCATCGAGGCGTCGCAGGAAGACCGCGCGGCTGATGGGTGCGAGGGAGACGAGGTGATCCTGGTCGGGTTGCGCGATGGGCTGGCTCATAGGGATATCGTCCCACGTATCAAGCGCGAGGGTGTGCAACGGGAGATGCTAAAGCGTAATTAGAACACGTGTTCGAATAGTGGGCGGGGGTGTCTGCGCCGAGCTTTAACGTCAGGGGTGCAAATTGCGAAACGGAAGTTCTCGAAAGGTGGGAGTGGCGATGGCTGTGATGTCGAAGACAAGGGGGACGCTGCGTCCCAATCCAGCGGAATTTTTGATGCGCGCGGAAGCCCAACTCGTGTTGGCGAACGAGGCTTATGGTCAAGGGGATCTGCCGCGGGCTGTTGTCTACGCCTATCGCGCCGGGCTACGTGCTGCAGGTGCTGTTATCGACGCCGAGCGGCCGGCTCGTCGCAGGCTTCCGGCCGGTTCGGCGTGGCTGCGTCTCCGGGCGGTGCGACCTGACCTCGGCGGCTGGGCTGACTCTTTCGAGCAACACGCCAGGCTGGCGGAGCGGGCAGATATCGGCCTCGAGCGTGATGTGGCAGATTCTTCGTTTCAGGAGGTGTACTCGGATTCTGTCGAACTCCTGGAGCGTGTGCGAATGGAGCTGGGCCTTGGCCTACAGGCTGCCTAGGGCTTTGGGGCTGACTTAATCCTGCTCATTGGTTAGAGTGGGGAATCGAGTAGTAACTAAAGCATGGGGAAGCCTCGCTGCGGCGGGGTGGCTTCCAGCAGACTGCGGCGTTGGCGCGATCTTCCGCCGGAGTAAATGAAGATCTGAAGCGCGCTACAGTGGGTTATCAGGTCGCGTGCTGCGTTGTTGTGGCCACGCGGAGGATCAGTAGAGGGAAACGAGGACTGTCATGGCTCTCTCGGAACAAGAAAAGCAGATGCTCGCAGAGATCGAGCGGGCTTTGATCGCGGAGGATCCGCGCTTTGCTCAGGGCGGGGATGACTCGGCGCCGTCGGGGGTGCGCTTCGATATCCGTTCGATCTCGCTGATCATGCTCGGCATCTGTCTGCTGGTCGGCGGTGTCGCTCTGGCGCAGGTCTCCCTGTGGTTCGTGATCCTGAGCGTTGCAGGCTTCCTGGTCATGCTGGGTGGCGGAATGATCGCGCTGAATAACGGCGATTCCCCGGCTCCAGCGAAGAGCACGAAGCCTCGTCGGGTTTCCGCTGGCGGAGCTGTCCGGCAGGGGGATGGCGGTCTGGGGGACCGCATGGAGGATAAGTTCCGCAAGCGTTTCGAGCGCTAAGCCCCGCGGTGAACTAGCGGGCCCCAGCCCGAGAGCCCTCGCCACATGGCGAGGGTTTTTTCGTGCCTTCTTCCGAATCCCCACTTTCACCCACTCTCGACCCGCTGAGACTCGAATTGGCGTTATTTAAAGTCAAAGCCACCATGAAAGGCGCCATTTTTGGGCCTTGTGGATCGGATTTCGGTGGCGGAAAGTTCGCGCTCCCCACCGGTCTCTGTCGTGAACCTGCAGGTTGTTTCGCTGGCTTGAGAAAAAACACGCCTAAACACGCCAGCTGGGTGGTTATGGTGGCGCAAGGTGGGGTAAAGTGGGGCATGTTGGTGATTGAGGGGGCTTCCTGAATGTAGGTAGCCCGCGGGTCCAGATCGGACGCACCGCAAGAGCCACGGATAACTTCACAGCGAAAACATGGCATGGCTGCACGAGAAAACGGCGAAAGGGGTCACAAGACATGTTCTTTGGCACCTTCACGCCGAAGCTCGACGACAAAGGGCGACTCACCCTCCCTGCGAAATTCCGCGAGGAACTCAAGGACGGCCTGATGGTCGTTAAGGGGCAGGATCACAGCCTCGCGATCTACCCCCGCGAGGAGTTCCTCCTCCGGGCCCGCAAGGCCGCGGCCGCGAGCCGTAGCAACCCGCAAGCTCGCGCTTTCGTGCGAAACCTCGCGGCAAGCGCGGACGAGCAGGACCTCGACTCGCAGGGGCGCATCTCCGTCTCCGCAGCGCACCGCGAATACGCGGGGCTGAAGAAGGAGTGCGTCGTCATCGGCTCGGTGGACTTCCTCGAGATCTGGGATGCCCAGGCTTGGGAGGAGTACAGCGCAGCCCACGAGGCAGATTTCGCCGCAGGCGACGACGAAGCCTTCGCGAATTTCCTCTAGCCCGCCATGCCACATCGACCGGCCACGATCACGCCGGCGATCCCCGTGATGTGTGCAGGCCCTTGCCTGAGCGGAAGACGTGACCGTTTGATGCACTTCCCCAACATCAAGCCCACGCCCGCGCAGGTAAGGCCCTGTTCATATCAACCCAAGACAAAAACCCCAAGCAGTTTGACGGCGCCCGACCCACAGGCAGGCGCTCACCCGAAGTAACCCACCGACGAGCCCAGAGGAGCGTGACCGTGGCAGCGAACACCCCCCACGATCCAAGCAGCCCAGGCCACGTTCCCGTCATGCGGCAGCGCATGGTCGAACTCGTCGGCATCGGTGTGACCGCAGGCAGCGCCCCAGCTCAGCCCATCATCGTGGACGGCACCCTGGGGGCCGGAGGCCACACCGAAGCATTCCTCGAGGCCTACCCCAATGCCATCGTCATCGGGCTGGATCGCGATCCCAACGCGCTTGCTGAGGCCCGCGCCCGCCTCGAGCGCTTCGGTCAGCGCTTCTTCAGCTACCAGACTCGCTTCGATGGCATCGGTGAGGCACTAGAGCACTTCTCCGAGGACCCTGGCTTCCCGGTCGACATCTGTGAGCAGGGGATCTCCGGGTTCCTGTTCGACCTCGGGGTGTCCTCCATGCAGCTGGACCAGGAGGATCGCGGTTTCGCCTACCGTGTCGACGCCCCACTGGACATGCGCATGGACCCCAGCAGCCGGCTGACTGCGGCGGAGATCCTCAACACCTACGAGCACGGCGAGCTTGCCCGCATCCTCAAGCGCTATGGCGATGAGAAGTTCGCGGGCAAGATCGCCTCCGCTGTCATCCGCGAGCGCGAGAAGCAGCCCTTCGACAACTCCGCGCGCCTCGTGGACCTGCTCTACGCAACCATCCCAGCCGCGGCACGACGGACCGGCGGGCACCCCGCCAAGCGAACCTTCCAGGCACTACGGATCGAGGTTAACGCGGAGCTGGAAAGCCTCGAGCTCGTCATCCCGGCAGCCTTCAGCTGGCTCCGTGTCGACGGCGCCGGGGTCTTCATGAGCTACCAGTCCCTCGAGGACAAGATCGTCAAACAACAGCTCAAGGGCATGACCGAGTCCACAACGCCGCCCGGGCTGCCAGTCGAGCTGCCCGGCACCGAACCGGAGTTCGAGCTCCTCACTCGCGGGGCGGAGAAAGCCAGCGAGCAAGAGATCGCTGAAAACTCCAGATCCGCCCCCGTGAGGGTCCGGGCAGCGCGGCGAATAGGCGCCCACACCTCCGGAACAGACGGGCCACACTACCCGCTGGCGTCGCCACAGTAAGTGGACCGAATAGCCCGACAGAAACCTCAACAACAACCGCGCACCGCACCACGAAGCCCACAACGAGCCCGAAGAACCAGGCAAAGGACAGGATATGACCACTCCCGGAATGCTGAAGGAGCACCCCAGGACTGCCACCAAGGTCGAGCGAGCAGAGCTGCGCACCAGCGCACCCCGTTCGCTCAAGCGGCAGCCGGCCAAGCCCCGTCGCAGCCTGCACCGCGCTCCGGCCTACCGTGGCCGCCTCGGCTCGCAGCAGCGCGTCTCGGAACGCGGCCGCCGCCTGCAGCCCATCAAGCAGGAAAACTCCCGGGTCTTCCGCTTCGTGGCCTTCGCCGTTGCCGCGTGCATCATCGGCACCGCCGCCGTCATGCTGCTCGCCGGCATGACGACGGAGAAGACCTTCCAGATCACGGACGCAGAGGCCAAATCCAAGACGCTGGCTAACGAGATCACCACGCTGGAGCGAGACGTCGAAAAGGCGAAGTCCGCGCAGAACCTGTCCGCGAAGGCCGCCGAGCTGGGCATGGTTGCCCCGGGGCAGGCAGGCATTCTGGAGACCAAGGGCGACAAGGTTGACCAGCGTCGCGAGGCGGATAACTCCAAGGATCGCCGGGTCGTCGACGTCACCGGGAATAAGCGAACTCGCGAGGCAACGTCCTCCCCGGAGGAGACCCGCAACGTCCCGGGGCTGGCGCCTTCTAGCCCGGCGGGTGCGGAAGCAGCCGGCAACATGAACTCCGGGGACCTGCCATATGCCAACCAGGGCCACGGCGCCCCAGCCCCCGCACCAGCTCCGGCCCCGGCCAACGGCGAGCAGCCGGCACCGCCGGCGCCACCAGCAGCACAGCCCGCACCGGCGGCACCCGCCGAAGCGAATCCGGCTCCGCCCGCCGCGCCGCGACCGTAACTGGCCGCACAGCGCCTAAGATTCTAAGCGCTAAAACTTCCGGGACACCGCCGCGTCCCGGCCAGTGAAGATCTGCGTCTCCAACCCAAGAACCATGCCGATCTTGCAACTGCGAAGACAAAGATCGAGGAGGACACACACCGTTGGCTCAGCAGTGGAACCGTCGGCCGGCAGACGGCTCGCGGAATACGCGAGCGCTGCTGCTCCTCGACAACAGCCCGCAGCGCTATAACAAGCGCCTGCGGCTCTCCCTGTTTGCCATCGTTATCGTCGTCCTCGCGCTCATCCTGCGCCTGACCTGGGTCCAGCTCATCGCGGGCCCAACGCTCGCGGAACACGCCGCTGCGCAGCGCACAGCCGTCATCGCTGAACCAGCCCACCGCGGCGCCATCGTCGACCGCGAGGGCCGCAACCTCGCCTACACGATGGAAGCCAAGTCGCTGTCGGTGCTGCCGAATAAGCTGCGCGGCTACATGGACGAACGCCACAAGGCGAACCCGGATGAGGTCCCGCCAGCCGACGAGCGCATCGAGCAGATCGTCGAAGAACTGCCCGACATGATCCCGGCATCCGAAGGCCGGGTGAAGAAGGAAGACCTCCGCAAGAAACTCACCGACGAGAAGGTCACCTACACCGTCCTCGTCCGCAACGTCGCCCCAGACGTGGCACAGAAGGTCACCGAAAAGTTCCCGGAGATCACCGCGGAACGCCAGGACATCCGCCAGTACCCCAACGGTGCGGTGGCCCAGAACATCATCGGCAAGATCAGCGCCGATAACCAGGGCCAATTCGGCCTGGAGCTCTCCCAGGACAGCCGACTGCAGGGTGTCAACGGCTCCAAGACCCTGGACATCGCTGGCGGCCTCACTATCCCAGGCTCCGCCCGCGACGAACACCCGCCGGTCAACGGCGATAACTTCGAGCTCACCCTCGACCTCGACGCGCAGGCATTCATCCAGCAGCAGGTGCAGCAGGCGAAGGATAACTCCAAGGCCGAGTCCGCTTCCGCCGTCGTGCTGGACGCCAAGTCCGCTGAGGTCATCGCGATGGCCAGCTCCGACACGATCGATCCCAACGGTGACCTGCAGAAGCAGCTGCGGGCCAACAAGGCCTTCGGCGACCGCAATACCGCGGAAACCTTCGAGCCGGGCTCCATCGCCAAGATCATGACGGCCGCTGCCGCCATCGAGGAGAAGAAGACCACCCCGGACGAGGTGCTGAAGGTGCCCGGCTCAATTGAAATGGCCGGCGTCACCGTCCGCGACGCGTGGGAGCACGGCGTGGCCCCGTACACCACCACCGGCGTGTTCGGGAAGTCCTCCAACGTCGGCACCCTGATGCTCGCCGAGCGCGTCGGTCAGGAGAAGATGTACGAATACTTCCGGAAGTTCGGTGTGGGCCAGGCTGCAGACGTGGGGATGCCACACGAGGCCGCGGGCTACATGCCGGAGCTCTCTCAGTGGTCGGGCGGTACCTTCGCCAACCTCCCCATCGGGCAGGGTATGTCCATGAACCTGCTGCAGATGGCCAGCATCTACCAGACGATCGCCAACGACGGCGTCCGCGTCCAGCCGCGCCTGATCAAGTCCATCACCAACTCGGACGGGGAGGACGTCCCGCAGCCGGTCCAGAGTGAGACGCGCGCCGTGTCCGCAGAGACGGCGAAGACCGTCCGCGCGATGTTCCAGTCCGTCACCCAGGATGACCCGAACGGTGTGCAAAACGGCACCGGTGCCGCGGCCGCAGTCGAGGGCTACCAGATCGCCGGCAAGACCGGCACTGCCCAGCAGATTGATCCGGACACCGGCGCGTATTCAAACTCCAACTACTGGATCACCTTCGGCGGCATCGCCCCGGCGGATAACCCCCGTTTCGTCGTCGCGATCATGCTGGACAACCCGCAGCGCGGCACCGAGGAAGGCGGTGGCGGCGGGGGCTCGGCTGCGCCGACCTTCCACAACATTGCATCCTGGTTGATGGATCACTACAACGTTCCGCCTTCCCCGAAGGCACCACGGCTCATGCTGGAGGCTCGATAACATGGCAACCCACCAGGCCACTGACAATTCCGACCGCAACACCAGCGGGGTAACCCTCCGCGCACTCGCGGCACTGACCGGCGGCACGGTCGCCGATACCCATCAGGACGTCACCGTCGACTCCGCCGCCATCGGTTCCGCAGACGTCCAGCCCGGCGGCCTGTTCTGTGCCGTTCCAGGTAGCCGCGTCCACGGCGCGACCTTCGCGGCCGACAGTGGGGCCGCTGCCGTCCTCACGGACGCCGAGGGCGCGGAGATCCTCGCCGATGCAGACCTCCCGCTGCTGGTCGTCGACGACGTCCGGCGCTGGATGGGGCCGGTCGCAGCGGCCGTCTACGGCCATCCGAGCCGCGACCTGCGCATCATCGGCATCACCGGAACCTCGGGTAAGACCACCACGACGTACCTCATCGAACGCGCCCTGATGGCCAAGCACAGCGTCGGCATCATCGGTACCACCGGCACCCGGATCAATGGCGAGCAGATCCCCACGAAGCTCACCACCCCCGAGGCGCCGACCATGCAGGCCCTGCTGGCGCAGATGCGCGACCGCGGGGTCACCCACGTGGTTATGGAGGTCAGTTCGCATGCGCTCGCGCTGGGGCGGGTGACCGGCATCGATTTCGACGTCGCCGGCTTCACCAACTTGAGCCAGGACCACCTGGATTTCCACCCGACGATGGAGGACTACTTCGAGACGAAGGCTCAGCTGTTCCTCCAGGCTCAGGCCGAGGGCGCGGAACTGCCCGCCGCCGTTGTCTGCGTCGACGATGACTGGGGCCAGCGCCTCGTCGGCATGATTGCGGAATCCGGCCACCAGGCCCTCACCGTGAGCACCAAGAAGCAGTCCGGCGCGGATTGGCAGGTCACAGACGTTCACGTCACCCCGGCCGGGCGCCAGGAGATCACCGTGGCCGCCGAGGGCGAGGTATTCAGCTACGACATCGGCCTGGTCGGCTCTTTCAACGTGGCCAACAGCCTGCTGGCGATCAGCTGCGTGGCGCAACTGGGGGAGGACCCGCAGGCCGCAGCAGCGGCAATCGCGGATGTGCAGGTGCCGGGCCGCATGCAGGCCGTGGACGCCCGGCAGCCCTTCCTCGCGGTCGTGGACTACGCCCACAAGCCGGGCGCCGTCGCCGCCGTCGTCCGAACCTTGAGCGACTACCTGCCGTCCCCGACGGGGCGCATCGGCATCGTGCTGGGCGCCGGCGGTAACCGCGACCACGATAAGCGCCCCATGATGGGCGAGGAGGCCGCGAAGATCGCCGACGCCGTCTTCGTCACCGACGACAACCCGCGCGATGAGGAACCCGCCCCGATTCGGTCGATGATCCTGGACGGGGTGCGCAAGGCAGCCAAGGCGCGCGAGGCGAACGGCGAGAAGGTTTTTTATGACGACGTCCCGGGCCGCGCGGACGCCATCCGCGCGGCGGTCGCATGGGCTCGCCCCGGCGATGCGATCGTGGTGGCCGGCAAGGGACACGAGACCGGCCAGGAGGTCCGCGGGGAAATCCACCCATTCTCCGACCTCGAGGAGCTCGCCGCTGCGCTTGAGCAGCGGGCGGGCGTTGACCAGCAGGCACACACGAAGCTCCGCGACTAACGAGAGGCGACGAAGCAATGATTGAGCTTTCAGCAGGTGAAATTGCCGCCATCACGGGTGGCGAATTGATTGACGGCGCCGCCGCGGAGACTATCGTGGCGGGGCCCGTGGAGTTCGACTCGCGCAACGTAGCGCCGGGGAGCATCTTCATGGCGCTGCCCGGGGCCACCGTGGACGGGCACGACTACGTGGCCGCCGCGGGTGAGCAGGGCGCGGCGTTGGCCATCGTGGGCCGGCCCGTCGGCTACCCGGCGCTGCTGGCTCCGGCCAGCGAGCGGGCTGAGGGCACCGATAATTCCGCGGTCTTCGGCGCAGATGAGGAGGGCTACGGGGCGGCGGTGCTCGCCGCCGTCGATAAGCTCGCGCGCCACAACACCGACGTCCTTGCCGACGAAGAGGGCATGGTCGTCGTTGGTGTGACCGGCTCGGCCGGGAAGACCTCCACGAAGGACCTGATCGGCGCGCTGCTGGGTGACCTGGGAGAGACCGTCGCCCCGCCGGGCAGCTTCAACAACGAAATCGGCCTGCCCTACACCGCGCTGCGCGCGGACCGAGACACGAAGTTCCTGGTCTCCGAGATGTCCGCCCGCGGTGTGGGCCACATTGCCCACCTGACCACGGTCACCCCGCCGAAGATCGGCGTCGAGCTGAACGTTGGCAGCGCACACCTCGGCGAGTTCGGCTCCCGGGAGGCGATCGCACAGGCCAAGGGAGAGCTCGTCGAAGCACTCCCTGCCGCAGAGGATGGCGGGATCGCGATCCTCAACGCAGACGACGACGCGGTGATCGCCATGCGGCACCGCACCCGCGCGCGGGTCGTCACCTTCGCGCTTGACGAGCGTTCCAAGACTGGGGAGCGGGCCGACTACTGGGCCAGCGACATCCGCCTGGACGAGGTCGCCCGGGCGTCCTTCCGCCTGCACCACCCGTACGGTGAGCCGGTGGACATCCGCCTGGGCGTGTTCGGTGCCCACCAGGTCTCCAACGCGCTCGCCGCCGCTGCGGTTGCGATCGAATCCGGCATGCTGCCGGCGTCGGTGGCCCGAGTGCTGGGCAACCACGTCGCCGCCAGCGCCAACCGCATGGATGTGCGAACCCGGCGCGATGGTGCGACTATTATCAACGATTCCTACAACGCCAACCCGGAGTCCATGCGCGCTGGCATCGACGCCCTGGCCTACACGGCCGGTGGTCGTCTGGAGGCCAGTAGCTGGGCTGTGCTGGGGCAGATGGGCGAGCTGGGTGAGGAATCCGCCGAGGAGCACACCGAGCTAGGCAAGTTCCTCGGCACCCGGGGCATCGATCACGCCGTGATCGTTGGCACCGGGGTCAATCAGCGTGCCATCGCCGATGCGGCGCGGGAGCACGGTGTGGATACCCGCAGCGTCGAGGATGTCGACGCGGCAGTGAATTTTGTGGATCAACATGTCAAACCCAAGGATGTTGTGCTCGTGAAGGCGTCATACTCTGATGGTCTCTGGGCGGTCGCCGAAGGGCTTTTGGCGGACGAAGGAGCATAAGGAAAACCCATGATGCAGATCTTCATCGCGGGCGCCGTGGCGTTCCTCGCGGCTGTACTTTTCACCCCGGTTCTCATCCGGAAGTTCTCGGACGAAGGCCTGGGCCAAGAGATCCGCGAGGAGGGGCCGAAGTCCCACCTGAAGAAGCGCGGCACTCCCACGATGGGTGGCATCGCCATCCTCGTGGGCATCACCCTTGGCTATATTGTCGCGGTGCTGGTCGGGGTTATCTTTACCGGCTCCGGCCCCGGCGTGTCCGGCTGGCTGGTGCTGGGCCTGACCCTCGCCCTGGGCGGGGTGGGCTTCGCCGATGACTACATCAAGCTGGTCAAGGGGCGGAACCTGGGGCTCAACGCCCGGGCGAAGCTCATCTGCCAGCTGGTGATCGCCATCGCCTTCGGCGTGCTGATTCTGCAGTTCCCGGATTCCAATGACATCACCCCGGGATCCACGTACCTCTCCTTCGTCCGGGAGATGCCGACGTTCAACATCGCCGTGGGCGGCGCCGTCATCGGCATGATCCTGTTCCTGATCTTCATCAATATCGTCATCTCCGCCTGGTCGAATGCCGTGAACCTCACGGACGGCCTGGACGGGCTGGCGTCCGGCGTGACGGCCATCGTGATGGGGGCGTATGTGCTCATCACCTTCTGGCAGTTCCGCAACTCCTGCGCCGATGGGGCGGCGGCTGGGTGCTACTTCGTGCGCGATCCGCTGGACTTGGCGATGCTCGCCTCCGCCGGCTTGGGCGCCTGCCTTGGCTTCCTGTGGTGGAACGCCGCCCCGGCGAAAATCTTCATGGGGGACACCGGTTCGCTGGCCCTGGGCGGTCTTGTCGCCGGCCTGTCGATTACCTCCCACACCGAGCTGCTGATGATCATCGTGGGCGCGATCTTCGTTCTGGAGACCGTCTCCGTGGTCATCCAGGTGACCTACTTCAAGACGACCGGTAAGCGCGTGTTCCGCATGGCACCGATCCACCACCACTTTGAGAACGGCGGTTGGGCCGAGACCACCGTCGTCGTCCGCTTCTGGCTGCTCGCAGCCCTGGCCGCGATGACCGGCTTCGGCCTGTTCTACGGCGAGTGGCTGACCGCCACGAGCTTCTAAACCCGCGAAAGAGGGCCTATCATGTCCACCGATTCGATCCTTCACCCCCAGTCCGCTGTTGACATCATGCGCTCGCAGACGGTCTTCGTCGCCGGCGCCGGCGTGGCGGGCAAGGGCATCGTCGCCATGCTCGAGGGCATCGGTGGACGCTTCAAGATTGTCGACGACCGCGCCCAGGCTGCGGATCTCAACACCGCCGAGGCTATTGCCGCGGTGTCTTCGGCTGAGACCGCGCCCGCACTGCTGATCACTTCGCCGGGGTGGCGCCCGGACTCAGAGCTGCTGCTCGCAGCCCAGGCCGCGGGCGTGCCGGTGATCGGTGACATCGAGGCCGCCTGGCTCGCGGACCAGGCCGGGGCCTTCGGGACCCCGCGCACTTGGATTGCGATCACCGGCACGAACGGTAAGACCACCGCCACCGCGATGACCACGGCGATGCTGCAGGCAGGGGGCCTGGCCGCCGTGTCCGTCGGCAACATCGGCACCCCGCCGGGGGCCGCGTTGGTGGCCGACGAGCGGGCGGACTACCTCGTCGCCGAAGTCTCCAGCTTCCAGCTGCACTGGGCGCCCAGCTTCACCCCGGACACCGGCGTGGTGCTCAACCTCGCGGAAGATCACCTGGATTGGCATGGTTCCATGGCAGGCTACGCCGGGGATAAGCTCCGCGCCCTTCGGGGACCGCGCCCGGTGGTTGCAGTGGACGAACAGCTCGTCCGCGAGCTCGCTGCGGACAACGGTGTCCCCAACGTGGTGGCCTGCAGCATGCAGGATCCTGCCGAGGTGCTCGCCCAGGCACATTTCCCGCTCGTTGTGGGGGTGGTGGAGTCCGAGGCGGGGGCGGTCATCACCGAGGTAGCCACCGCCGAGAACGGTGAACTGCAGGTCACCCCCATCGCCTCGGCGGAGGCGATTTCCCCACCGGGGCCGGCGGGCATCGCCGATGCTGTGGCGGCCTGCGCCCTCGTGCGAGCCTTCGACGTGCCGCCAGTAGCCATTTCGCAGGCGCTGCACGGCTTCGAAGTGCAGGCGCACCGTGGCCAAGCCGTGCACCTGGCAGAAGGGGTGATCTGGATTGATAACTCCAAGGCCACGAACCCGCACGCAGCCATCGCCGCGCTCGGCGGGCTAGAGAACATCGTGTGGGTCGCCGGCGGCCAGCTCAAGGGCGCGGAGGTTCACGACCTCATCGCCACCGTCGGACCTGGGCTGCGAGGCGCGGTCGTCCTCGGCTGTGACCGGGCGGAGATCATTCGTGAACTGGCGGCACAGTTCCCAGACCTGCCCGTCACGGAGGTCTCGAACACCGACCCGGAAGGAGCGATGGCCGAGGCGGTGGCCGCCGCCCGTAGCCTCGCTGCACCAGGGGACAGTGTTGTCCTTGCGCCCGCGGCGGCGTCTCTGGACATGTACACCGGCATGGCACAGCGCGGCGAACTCTTCGCCGCCTACGCTCAGCGCACAGGCGCCGAGGCTTGCACCAGCGAACGGGAGGGCGAGAACCAATGACTATGACTTCACACCACGGCTCAGGCCGTGATCGTGCCCGGCGCCAACCCGCCCGTACCGAGTACCCCCGCCGCCACGCGGATCAAACGCGACCGAAGCAGAGCGGTGGCGGGCAGAACTCCACCGCCAAGGGCGTGGGAGCCAAGATCAGC
This sequence comes from Corynebacterium sp. UMB9976, assembly GCF_030212265.1. Classification (NCBI taxonomy): domain Bacteria; kingdom Bacillati; phylum Actinomycetota; class Actinomycetes; order Mycobacteriales; family Corynebacteriaceae; genus Corynebacterium; species Corynebacterium sp. UMB9976. The sequence continues at coordinate 47,333 of NZ_JASODY010000002.1, read as the reverse complement.
GCGGTGCTGGATGCCCCGCAGCTGAACTACAAGGTGATCCTGAGCATCACCCTGATGCTCACCGCCATTGGTTTGACGATGGTGCTGTCCTCCTCGATGGTCACCGCGCGCACCCCGGATACCTCCGTGTGGTCCGTATTCCTCAACCAGGCGCTGTACGTCGTCCTCGGCCTCGTGGTTGCCTGGCTTGCCCTGCGGCTCCGGCCGGACACCATCAAGGCCATCTCCCCGTGGCTGCTCGGCCTCGCACTGTTCCTGCAGGTGGCACTGTTCATCCCGGGGGTTGGTGTTGGCGCGGAAATCGGTTCCCACTCGTGGATCCGCTTCGGCTCCTTCGGTATTCAGCCTTCCGAGCTGTCCAAGGTGGCGCTGGCTGTGTGGGGTGCGGCGGAGATCAGCTCCAAGACGCGCCAGACCGACGAATTCCGCCCTGTTCTAGGTCGATTCCTGGCCGTGGGCACGGCCATGGTGCTTCTGGTTCTGCTGCAGAAGGACCTCGGCATGATGCTCACCGTGGGCATCGTGTTGATGGCGCTGTTCTTCTTCTCCGGTGTCTCGGCTCGCCTCATCGCCCTCGTCGGCGGTGTCATCGCGCTGCTGGCCACCGGCGCGACCATCGCCCAGGCCTACCGAAGCGACCGCATCACGACGTGGAAGGACACCCTGTTCCTGAACTTCCGGGAGGGCAGCACCAGCGGGCCGTCCTACCAGTCCTATCAGGGGCTGCTGAGCCTCTCGGACGGCTCCCTGACCGGCACGGGGCTGGGGCAATCTCGCGCGAAGTGGTACTACCTGCCGGAGGCGAAGAATGACTTCATCTTCGCAATCATCGGGGAGGAGCTCGGCTGGGTGGGGGCCATCATCGTGGTCGCGCTCTTCGCGTTCCTCGGCTGGTTCGGCATCCGCACCGCCCTGGCGCAGGCAGACCCGTTCCTGTCCATGCTCGCCGCAACCCTGACCCTGGGCATCGTCGTGCAGGCGTTGTACAACATCTCCTACGTCGTGGGCCTGATGCCGATGACGGGTATCCAGCTGCCACTGATCTCCGCGGGTGGTACCTCCATGGTCATCACCCTGGGCTCGCTCGGCCTCCTCGCCAATTGCGCACGCCACGAGCCCAAGGCGATCTCCTCGATGCAGCACGAGGGTCGTAGCCTCTTCGACCGGATGTTCCTGCTGCCGGAGCCGCTGCCGTACCGGGCGGGGGAGGAGCGCCGCATCGAGCGTCGCAATACGACTCAGCGCTACGGTCGACCGGTGACCCGCCGGGAGTCCACCGCGGGCACCGCGGGGCAGGATGCCCGCCGGGAACGTGACCGGAACCGTCGCGCGCAGGAGCGGCTGCCGCACCGCGATCGCGTGCCGGATTACGATGGCACTAATAGCTGGCACCGGCAGGAACCACTGCCGCAACGTCGAAGCCGCAGTAGCGCGAACCGCTACTCGCCAAGGAGGAAGTAGAAACCCATGGCCGACAGCACACACCGGGAGGATCATCCAGCAGGCGGGCGTACCGATGCCGCGCCGTCGGTGGTCGTCGCAGGAGGCGGAACCGCTGGCCACATCGAGCCAGCGCTCGCGGTCGCCGAGGCTGTGAAGCGCCTGGCCCCGAACGCCCGGATCACCGCACTGGGTAGCCCCAAGGGATTGGAAGCCTCGATCGTGCCTGACCGCGGCTTTGACCTGCGCATGATCCCGCCGGTTCCGGTCCCGAGGAAGGTGAATAAGGACCTATTCACCCTGCCGCTGCGTTTGAAGCAGGCCATCGACGAGACCAAGGCCCACCTCCGTGACGTCCAGGCGGACGTCCTCATCGGCTTTGGTGGCTACGTCTCTGCTCCGGCCTACCTCGCCGCCCGTTCGTTGGGAATCCCGTTCTTCGTGCACGAGGCCAACGCCCGTGCCGGCATGTCTAACAAGCTGGGCGTTCGCCTCGGTGGGACTGCACTGGCCGCCGTGCCGGGCTCGGGCCTGAAGGACGAGAAGATCGTGGGCATCCCGGTCAAGGAATCCGTGTTGAACCTGGACCGCGCAGCGTTGCGCGCCGAGGCTCGCGAGTTCTTTGGCCTTGACCCCGAAGGACCGGTCCTCCTGGTCACCGGTGGTTCCCAGGGCGCGGCCAGCATCAACCGCGGGGTTGTTGACGCCGCCGATGCCCTCCACGAGGCGGGCGTGGGCGTCCTCCACGCCTTCGGCAAGAAGAACGAGATCACCGCACCCGAATTCGACACCGCACCCCGCTACCAGGCGGTGCCGTATATCGACCGCATGGATCTCGCGCTCGCCGCAGCCGACGCCGTACTGTGCCGCGCGGGTGCGATGACCGTCGCCGAGGTCTCCGCCGTCGGCCTGCCTGGCATCTACGTCCCGCTGCCGCACGGCAACGGGGAGCAGGAGCTCAACGCCCGCCCTGTTGTCGACGCCGGTGGCGGGGTGATTGTCCCCGATGCCGAGCTCGACGGCGCGCGCGTCGCCTCGGAGGTCACCGCACTGCTCGGCGACGAGCAGCGGCTGGCCCAGGCCAGCGCGGCAGCCGAGTCCGCCGGTCACCGCGATGCGGCGGACGAGATTGCTCGAGCTCTGCTTTCAGCAGCCCGCTAGGCGCCCAGACCCGCTTCAACCGGACGCCGGGCCACAGCACCAGCAGGTGGCCTCTCCCGGCGCGACCACTACGACACCCCTTTCAAGGCAATAGCCCTTCCCACGAAGATTGAGGATCCCATGACCACGCAGCCTGAACAGATTGATCTGAGCCGCACCCACATGGTGGGCATCGGCGGGGCCGGGATGTCCGGCATCGCCCGAATCCTGCTCGCCCGGGGCTACAGCGTCACCGGCTCCGACATGAAGGATTCCCGCAGCGTTCTGGCGCTGCGTGCAGCAGGGGCGGAGGTCGCTATCGGACACGACGCCGCCAACGTCACCGGTGGCGCGGCACTTCCGACGGTTGTCGTGACCTCCTTCGCCGCGATTCCGCAGGATAATCCTGAGCTCACCGCTGCCCGCGAGGCCGGGATCCCCGTCGTCCGCCGCTCCGACGTGCTCGCCGCCCTCATGTCCGATCGCCGGGCGTTCCTACTGGCGGGCACCCACGGGAAGACCTCCACGACCTCGATGGCGGTGGTGGGCGTGCAGGCCGCCGGCCTCGATCCTTCGTTTGCCATCGGCGGGCAGTTGAACCGCGCGGGTACGAACGCCCACCACGGCACCGGGGAGATCTTCATCGCCGAGGCCGACGAATCCGATGGCTCGTTCCTCTCCTATAGCCCGGAAGTTGCGGTGATCACGAACATCGAGCCGGATCACCTCGACTACTACGGCACGGAACAGGCCTATGTGGCGATCTTTGATGAGTTCGCCACGAAGGTCACCCCGGGTGGCTACCTGGTGTGCTGCCTCGACGACCCGGGCGCTGCCGCGCTGGCAGCCCGGGTTCGCGCCGCGGGTTCGGCGCCCACAGTGTTGGGTTACGGCACCCGCGCGGCCGTCGACCAACACCCGGATATCCCGGCCGCCGCGATTATCGAGGAGATGCGCCCCGACGCACGTGGTACGGCTGCGAAGGTTCGGTTCACCCTGCCCGGCCAGGAGGAACGCTGTGAGGACATCCGCGTGGCCATCCCGGGGGCACACATGACGCTCAACGGGGTCGCCGCGATCACCGGCGGTGCCCTCTTGGGCGCGGACCTGGAGAAGGTCATCGCTGGGGTGGCCGATTTCGACGGGGTGCGCCGCCGTTTCGAGTACCACGGTGAGGCCGGTGGCGTGCGGGTCTACGACGATTATGCGCACCACCCGACCGAGGTCACCGCGGTGCTCACCGCCGCTAAGGAGCTGGTCGAGGCGACCGACGCCGGACGCATCATCGCGGTATTCCAGCCCCACCTGTACAGCCGCACCATGAACTTCGCCGCTGAATTCGCACGTGCCCTGTCCTTGGCGGACGAGGTTGTTCTGCTGGATATTTTCGGCGCGCGTGAGCAGCCGGTGGAGGGCGTGGATTCCCGCATCATCGGTGAGAAGCTGACCTGCGACTGGCACTTCCAGCCGGACTTCTCCGCTGTTGCGGAGCAGGTCATCGGCATCGCGAAGCCGGGGGACGTGGTGCTCACCATCGGTGCTGGCACGGTCACCATGCTCGCCGATGAGATCCTGCGCTGCGGCCGGGAAGCGCAGGGGGAGTAGGGGCCATGGCGGAAGAAAAGACCACTCGCGTTCGGCGCGGCCCCCGTAGCGCGGGAGCGCAGGCCCGGGAACGTCGCAGGCGAAGCAAGCACGCGCGGCGCCGGTGGGCGTTTGTGGCAGTGCTCGCCGTCGTTGTCGCGTGGGCGGTGCTCTTCTTCTTCCCGGTTCTTACCGTCAAGAACGTCGACGTCCAGGGAGCCAAAAACGCTGACGCCCAGCAGGTCAGCGAAGCGAGCGGGGTGGGCCAGCAGAGCAACATGCTGCGCCTGGATACCGAGCAGGTCGCCCGGAACGTCGCCCCGACGCCGTGGGTGAAGAAGGTAACCGTCTCACGCAGCTGGCCGAGCACCGTGACAATTCAAATCACCGAACACGAGGCCGTCGGCGTGCTCGACGAGGGTGGGGAGACATCCCTGATCGACCGGGACGGCAAGGTCTTCCTTAAGGGGCCGGCCCCGGAGGGTGCGGTGCCGTTTACCAAGGTCAAGGACGGCGACACCCGGGCACTGGCTGCCGGTGCGGCGGCGGTGAATGCGCTGCAGCCGGAGAACCGCAAGCAACTGGTGGAAGTCGCGGTGCCGAACGCTGAGGCGGTCGAGATGACCTTCGAGCTGCCCGCCCCTAAGGGGGAGGCCAAGCCCCGCAAGGTCGTGTACTTCGGTGCAGCCGAGCAGCTGACGGAGAAGGCCGAGGCGGTGCGCGTGGTGCTGCAGCGCGAGCAGCCCACGTGGAACGTGTCCAATCCCGCCATGCCGACAGCCCGGGATTAAGTGGGATTTTTCCGCCGCGTTGGGGTTGGCGCGGCGCTACTGAAGCGCGTGTGACTAGTGTGACTCATGTGCCGATAATCGCAGGTCGGAACCTTAAAGTAGAACTTTAAAGATACGACACGCTCCCGAAATGTGCGCCAAATCCTTGGCCCCACGGGTCAAGATGGAAGGCAACGAAAAGGCTCCACACATTAGCGCGGACCTTTCCCCGAAGGCTCGCGCACAAGGAAGGCGGAAAACTTTATGACAACTCCTGGAAACCACCTCGCAGAAATCAAGGTGGTTGGTGTCGGCGGCGGCGGAGTCAACGCCGTCAACCGCATGATCGACGAGAAGCTGCAGGGCGTGGAGTTCATCGCGATCAACACCGACGCGCAGGCTCTCATGCTCACCGATGCCGATGTGAAGCTGGATATCGGGCGCGAGGAAACCCGTGGTCTTGGCGCCGGCGCCAACCCGGATGTCGGCCGCAAGTCCGCCGAGGACCACAAGGATCAGATCGAGGAGATCCTCGCTGGTGCGGACATGGTCTTCGTCACCGCCGGTGAGGGCGGTGGCACCGGCACCGGTGCCGCCCCGGTCGTCGCAAACATCGCGAAGAAGCAGAACGCCCTGACCGTGGGTGTCGTCACCCGCCCGTTCACCTTCGAGGGGCCGCGCCGCACCAAGCAGGCCCTGGCGGGTATCGAGGAGCTCCGCGACGTCTGCGACACCCTCATCGTCATCCCGAACGACTCCCTGCTGAAGCTCTCCGACGAGCAGCTGTCCATGATGGACGCCTTCCGCAAGGCAGACGAGGTGCTGCTGTCCGGTGTCGAGGGCATCACCAAGCTGATCACCACCCCGGGCGTGATCAACGTGGACTTCGCGGACGTCCGCTCCGTCATGACCGACGCCGGCTCCGCCCTGATGGGCATCGGCACCTCCCGCGGTGAGCAGCGCGCCGTCAAGGCCACCGAGGCCGCGATCAACTCCCCGCTGCTGGAAAACACCATGCAGGGCGCCAAGGGCGTGCTGCTCTCCTTCGCGGGTGGCTCCGACCTGGGCCTGATGGAGGTCTCCGAGGCCGCATCCCTGGTTCAGACCATGGCCGACGAGGACGCCAACATCATCTTCGGCACCATCATCGACGACCAGCTCGGCGACGAGGTTCGCGTCACCGTCATCGCCACCGGCTTCGACGACTCCCCGTCGGCATCCTCCAGCGCCCAGCGCGGCGGGGCTGCCCACGCTGCCGAGAACCGCGGCGCCAGCATCTTCGGTGACTCCGAGGCCCCGCGCGTCGAGGCTGAGCCACTGCAGGAGGCCGCACCGGCCCAGCCAGCGACCCCAGCAAGCGAGCCGCGCCAGGAGCGCCAGAGCTCCTTCGCTGCCCGCGAGGGCCGCGCAGGTCAGAACCCCGCACGCGGCGGCGGCCTGTTCACCTCTGACGAGTCGGCTCGCCCGCGCCACGAGCGCACCGACGGCCCGGACGAGGGCGACGACCTCGACCTCCCGTCCTTCCTCTAACAGCGATGGCTACGGCACGCCCGACCGAGCGCCCCGTCCGGATGGTGTTTACCACCCGTGACGGTGGCGTTTCCGAGGCTCCCTACTGCAGCTTTAACCTGGGAGATCACGTCGGGGACGACCCGGCGGCGGTCGCCGCCAACCGCGGACGACTCGCCGAGATCCTGGGGCTCGACGCGGAGCGCTTCATGTTCATGGAGCAGCTGCACACCCCGACGGTCACGGAGGTCACCGCGGACATGGTGGGGTCGGGGCCCGTGCCGGCCTCCGACGCTCTCGTCACGACGCTGCGGGACGTCCCGCTGGTCGTCCTGACTGCCGACTGCGTCCCCCTCCTGCTCGCCGATCAGGACGCCCGCGTCATCGCCGCGGTCCACGCCGGGCGGATCGGGGCCCGCAACGGCATCGTTGCCCGGGCCGTGGAGCGCATGGTGGAGCTTGGCGCCAACCCCGCCGCGATCCATGCGGTGATGGGGGCTGCGGTCAGCGGCGAAAACTACGAGGTTCCGGCCGACATGGCGGCGGACGTGGAGTCCCGCCTGCCTGGGGCGAAAACCCGTACGAAGCAGGGGACCACCGGGCTCGACATCCGGGCGGGCATCGCCCGCCAGCTCGAAAGCCTCGGCGTGGGCGCGGTGGACATCGACCCGCGTTGCACCATTGCCTCCGAGAACCTGTTCAGCTACCGCCGCGAGGGAACCACCGGTCGCCAAGCTGGCGTAATCTGGATGCCATCATGACAAGCCCAGATGGAGATAAGGCCCGCGCCCAGCGGGCAGAGCAGCTGGCGGAGAACCTCCGAGCCGTGCGGCAGCGCATCGCCGTGGCCGGGGGAGCAGACCTCCTGCCGATCACGAAGTTTCACCCGGTAGAAGACATCGAGCTCCTGCGCGCCGGCGGCATCCACGCGGTCGGGGAAAACCGCGAACAGGAAGCCAAGCGCAAGGCCGCTGACCTGGCGGGAAGCGTCGAGATCCACATGGTGGGTCAGATCCAGACCAACAAGGCCAACTCTGTGGCTCGGTGGGCCGCCGCTGTCCACACCGCGGACTCGGAGCGCCTCATTAACGCCCTCGAACGCGGCGCCGACCTGGCGCTGGAGCGCGGCGACCGGGCGGAGAAGCTGCCGGTACTGGTGCAGTTCAGCGCCGACGGTGACCCCCAGCGCGGCGGTGCCCCGGAGGACCAGATCGACCAGCTCGCGGACCTGGTTGCGGGTTCGGAGCACCTCGAGCTGCGCGGCCTCATGACCGTCCCTCCTTTGGGCAGTGACCCGGCCGAGGTCTTCGCCCGCGGCCGCGCGCTGCTGGACGGCATCAGCGACCGCGTTCTGGGCGCGCCGGTGTACTCCGCGGGCATGAGCCACGACCTGGAGATCGCTATCGGCGAGGGCTCCACGTTGGTGCGTGTCGGTACGGACATCATGGGCCCGCGACCAGTACGTTAACGAACAACGAATACCCCAATAAACAGTGATTGCAGCAAGCGAAAGGAAACCCAAGCATGGCTGAGGGCTTTGGCGATAAGTTCAAGGAGTTCTTCGGGCTCGGGGGCGTAGAAAGCTACGAGGACCCTTACTACCGGGATAACTTCGAAGAGCGCCCCGAGCGCACCGAGCGCCACGAGCGTGAGGACCGTTCGGCCGGACGCTACGACTCCGATCACTACGGTTCCTACCGCCCCAGCGAGCGACGCTCCGAGGCTGGCTCCTCTCACGGCTACAGCTCCGACCGGGAGCACGCGGCCCCGGCACGTTCCCGCTACGGTGCCGCCGAGCGTGAGGCTGCCCCGGCACAGAAGAATCCGATGGTTATCCGCCTGGCGCTGAACGAGTACAACCAGGCGCGCGAGATCTCCGAGGCGCTGAAGACCGGCGACGTCGTCGTCTTCAACCTGGGCGGGATGGAGAAGTCCGCCGCAACTCGCGTGCTGGACTTCGCCGCAGGCCTGAGCCTGGGCCTGGATGCCGAGCTGAAGAAGCTGGGTGGGGTTCGTAACTTCGTGCTGATCCCGCACGGCATTGAGCTCGAGCAGTCCCAGCTGGATCAGCTGACGGAGGGCTGATCCCGAGTGGTCAACCTCATCGGAGCACTCATCCTGCTCGTCCGCCTTTTCACGCTGCTCCTCATCGTGCGGATCATCGTGGAGATGGTGCAGTCCTTCTCCCAGAATTGGCGCCCGCAGCGCTGGTTCATCATGCTTGCCGAGCCGATCTTCGCGATCACCGATCCGCCGGTCAAGGGGCTGCGTAAGCTCATCCCGCCGCTGAATATGGGCGGGGTTGCCCTCGACGTTTCTGTCTTGGTGCTGTTCTTTGGTTTGCAGATTCTCACGATGATTCTGTACTCCCTCCTCTAGCGAGGAATCCCGGGAGCACCCGGCCAGGGCGATGGTTTTTCAGAACTGGTGAAGAAAACCACCTCTTGATAGGAACAAAGCCTTTTCGCGCTGGTATGGTGGAATACAGTCTTTCTGAAGAATAAAACCATCCTGCAGACAGGCATTGCCGAAAATAACCGAGAGCGAAGGGAAGTATTGATGGCGCTCACACCAGCTGACGTTCACAATGTTGCGTTCAGTAAGCCCCCGATTGGTAAGCGTGGCTACAACGAGGACGAGGTCGATCAGTTCCTCGACCTCGTTGAGGACACCCTCGCCGAGCTCCAGGACGAGAACGCTGAACTTCGCAGCCAGGTGGGCGACGGTGGCCAGCCGGTCGCTGCCGCAGCGGACATCAAGGTCGACGAGGAGGCACTGCGCAAGCAGATCCGCTCCGAGGTTGAGGCCGAGGTCCGCGAGGAGGCTCGCCGCGAGGCTCAGAACACCCAGTCCAAGGGTGCTGCCGAGGTCTCCGGCCTGCAGTCCAAGCTGCAGGAGGCGGAGCAGCGCGCTGAGGCCGCTGAGCGCCGCGCTCAGGAGGCTGAGGAGAAGGCCAAGAAGGCTCAGCAGGATGCCGAGGCCGCAAAGTCCCAGGCTGGCAAGGCTGCCCCGCAGGCTTCCGGTGTCGCCGGTGGTGCAGCTGCCAAGGGCGCTGCCACCGAGGACACCCACATGCAGGCCGCCCGCGTGCTGTCCCTGGCTCAGGAGATGGCTGACCGCCTCACCAACGACGCGAAGACCGAGTCCAACGCCATGCTGGATGAGGCCCGCGCCGAGGCGAAGAAGACCCTGGATAACGCGGACTCTACCGCGAAGAACCAGCTGGCGGACTCCCAGAAGCGTTCCGAGGAGCAGCTCTCCGACGCGAAGACCCGCTCCGAGAAGATGCTGGCCGACGCGAAGCAGAAGTCCGAGACCCAGCTCTCCGACGCGAAGCAGAAGTCCGAGACCCTGGTCTCCGACGCCAACGCTCAGGCAGAGGCCACCGTGCGCCAGGCGCAGGAGAAGGCCAACGCCCTGCAGCAGGACGCCGAGCGCAAGCACACCGAGATCATGACCACGGTGAAGAAGCAGCAGACCGCTCTCGAGGCCCGCATCGAGGAGCTGCGCACCTACGAGCGCGAGTACCGCACCCGCCTGAAGACCTTCCTCGAGTCCCAGCTTGAGGACCTCAACAGCCGCGGCACCGCAGCGCCGAAGGCCGTCGAGGGCGAAGGCGAGCGAAACTAGCGATCATGCTCGTGGCCTCACTGGGCCTCGCGGTCCTCGGATTTGCGGCACTCCTGGTGGCGCTCTACCTGGGCTCAGTCACCTGGGCCTGGATCTGCGTGATCATCGCAGCCATCGGAGTCCTGCTCTCCATCGCGGAGGCCATCCAGCACCGTAAGAGCAAAAAATAACTACATAGCTTTACCCCTAGGGTTGGCAGCCACACCGAGCCAACCCACCGCGAGGACCCGGCCATCACCGGCGAGCGTCTCGGAAGAACAGCCCCCACGAGGGATGCCCAGTAGAACCGAGCGGAGTCGCGTTCCGTACAACAACGCAAGATAAGAGGAAGCCTTTCCAACGGGCGGGTGGCGCCCACGGAAGGCTTCAAGCAGGGTGGTACCGCGAATCCTCGTCCCTGTGCTTGAAAGAAATTTCATTTTAAGCACCAGAGACGAGGATTTTCTTATGGCTACACCAGCTGGCGGCGTCTACCCCCGCGTGGACATGAGCGGCGGGGGCAGCAACTTCCCGGCCATGGAAGAAGAGGTACTGAAGTACTGGAAGAAGGACAATACCTTCCAGGCCAGCCTCGATAACCGCAAGGACAACGAGGAGTACGTCTTCAACGACGGCCCGCCGTTCGCCAACGGCCTGCCGCACTACGGCCACCTGCTCACCGGCTACGTCAAGGACATCGTCCCGCGCTACCGCACCATGGTCGGCTACCACGTCCCGCGCGTCTTCGGCTGGGACTGCCACGGCCTGCCTGCCGAGCTGGAGGCGGAGAAGCAACTGGGCATCAAGGACAAGGGCGAGATCGAGTCCATGGGGCTCGACCGCTTCAACGAGTACTGCGCCAAGTCCGTCATGCACTACGCCGATGAGTGGGAGAACTACGTCACCCGTCAGGCTCGCTGGGTCGACTTCGACAACGGCTACAAGACCATGGACCAGGACTACATGGAGTCCGTCATGTGGGCTTTCAAGGAGCTCTACGACAAGGGCCTGATCTACCAGGGCTTCCGCGTGCTGCCGTACTCCTGGGCCGAGCACACCCCGCTGTCCAACCAGGAGACCCGCCTCGACGACTCCTACCGCGACCGCCAGGACCCGACGGTCACCGTGACCATGCCGTTCACCGGCGCACGCGAGGGCTACCCAGCCACCAAGACCTGGGAGGCACACCCCGAGCTGCACGACGCCGCGGCCATCGCCTGGACGACGACCCCGTGGACGCTGCCGTCCAACCTCGCCCTGGCCGTCGGCCCGGAGATCGAGTACTCCCTGGTCAAGGTCGGCGACGACGGTGCGGAGGGCTTCGTCGGCGCGAAGCTGCTGCTGGCTAGTGCACTGCTGGGTGCCTACGCCAAGGAGCTGGGCAAGGAGCCAGAGGTGCTGGCGACCTTCACCGGCGCTGAGCTTGAGGGCCTGGAGTACACCCCGGTCTTCGATCACTTCGCTGATCAGGACAACGCCTTCATGGTGCTCGTCGCGGACTACGTGTCCACCGAGGACGGCACCGGTGTCGTCCACCAGGCCCCGGCCTTCGGTGAGGACGATATGGACGTCTGTAAGGGCTACGGCATCGACCTGGTCATCCCGGTGGACGCCGACGGCAAGTTCACCTCCCTGGTGCCCGAGTACCAGGGCACGCTCGTCTTCGACGCCAACCGCGACATCATCCGCGAACTGAAGGCCAAGCAGCGCGTCCTGCGCGCCCAGACGATCGTCCACTCCTACCCGCACTCCTGGCGCTCCGGCGAGCCGCTGATCTACATGGCTCTGCCCGGCTGGTTCGTGAATGTGCTCGAGATCCGCGACCGCATGGTGGAGCTCAACCAGCAGATCGAGTGGATCCCGGAGCACATCCGCGACGGCCAGTTCGGTAAGTGGCTGGAGGGTGCCCGCGACTGGAACATCTCCCGCACCCGCTACTGGGGCTCCCCGGTCCCAGCGTGGGTTTCCGATGACCCGCAGTACCCACGCGTGGACGTCTACGGCTCCATCGAGGAGCTGGAGGCCGACTTCGGCGTCCGTCCGAAGTCCCTGCACCGCCCGGACATCGACGAGCTGGTCCGCCCGAACCCGGATGACCCGACCGGCAAGTCCATGATGCGCCGCGTCCCGGACGTCCTCGACTGCTGGTTCGAGTCTGGCTCCATGCCTTTCGCCCAGTACCACTACCCGTTTGAGAACGTGGCGGCCTTCGAGGAGGAGCAGCCGGCGGACTTCATCGTCGAGTACTCCGGCCAGTCCCGCGGCTGGTTCTACGTCCAGCACGTACTCTCCACCGCGCTGTTCGACCGCCCGGCGTTCAAGAAGGTCGTCGCCCACGGCATCGTCCTGGGCTCCGACGGGCTGAAGATGTCCAAGTCCAAGGGCAACTACCCGGACGTCAACGAGGTCTTCGACCGTGACGGCTCCGACGCGATGCGCTGGTTCCTCATGTCCAGCCCGATCCTGCGTGGCGGTAACCTGATCGTCACCGAGCAGGGCATCCGCGAGGGCGTGCGCCAGGCGCTGCTGCCGATCTGGAATGCGTACAGCTTCCTGCAGCTCTACGCCTCCGAGGAGGCGCGCTGGTCCGTGGACTCCGATAACGTGCTGGACCGCTACATTCTCGCCAAGACCCACGACCTGGTGGCCAACGTGGACAAGGCCCTGGCCGATACCCGCATCGCGGACGCCTGCGACGAGGTGCGTCAGTACGCCGACATCCTCACCAACTGGTACGTGCGCCGCTCCCGTGACCGTTTCTGGGCTGGCCAGGAGGCTCACCCGGAGGCCTTCGACACCCTGTACACGGTGCTCGAGGTGGCCACCCGCGTGACCGCGCCGCTGCTGCCGTACATCTCCGAGGTCATCTGGCGTGGGCTCACCGGCGAGCGTTCCGTCCACCTGGCGGACTACCCGAAGGCCGAGGACTTCCCGGCCGACGCGGAGCTCGTCGACGCGATGGATGCCACCCGTGCGGTCTGCTCCTCGGCCAGCTCGGTGCGCAAGTCCAATAAGCTGCGCAACCGTCTGCCGCTGCCGAAGCTCACGGTCGCGTTGCCGGAGTCTGCACGGCTCGCGGACTTCGCCGCCACCATCCGCGACGAGGTCAATGTCAAGGACGTGGAGTTGACGGATGACGTCGACTCCGCGGGCAGCTTCGAGGTCGTCGTCAACGCGAAGGTTGCGGGCCCGACGCTTGGCCGTGACGTCCAGCGCGCGATCAAGAACGTTAAGGCGGGTAACTACGTCCGCGACGGCGAGAACGTCGTCGTCGACGGCGATATCGTCCTGACCCCGGAGCTGTACACCGAGCGCCTGGTGGCGGAGAACCCGGACTCCACCGCGCGCGTCGCGGGCCCGGGTGGGGTCGACGGCCTGGTGGTCCTCGACACGACCGTCACCCCCGAGCTGGAGGCCGAAGGCTGGGCAGCGGATGTTATCCGTGGCCTGCAGGACGCCCGCAAGAACGAGGGCTTCGAGGTCTCCGACCGCATCAGCCTGCGCCTGTCGGTGCCGGCGGAGAAGCAGGACTGGGCTAAGCAGCACATCGGCCACATCGCCGAGGAGGTCCTTGCGGTGGAGCACGAGGTGCTCACCGGCGAGAAGCTGGGCCACGAGATCGTGGCCGGCGTGACCGCCGAGGTGGCAAAGGTGGCTCGCTAAGCCGCCATGCGCTGGGTCGCCCACATCGACATGGACGCGTTCTACGCGTCCGTGGAGCAGCTGACCCGGCCGACCCTGCGTGACCGGCCCGTCCTTGTGGGCGGGATGTCCGGGCGCGGGGTTGTGGCCGGGGCGAGCTACGAGGCGCGCGTGTACGGCGCGCGCTCAGCCATGCCGATGCACCAGGCGATCCGGCTGTGCCGCAACCGGGCGATCGTGGTCCAGCCCCGGTCGGTGCTGTATAAGACCATTTCCCGGCGAATCTTCCAGGTCATCGCCGAGCGCGCGGGCGTGGTCGAGCAGCTCTCGGTCGACGAGGGCTTCGCCGAACCACAGGGGTTGGCCGATGCCGCGGCCGCCCGGCGGTGGGCCGAGGGCCTCCAGCGCGCGGTGGAGGAGGCCACGGAGCTGCCATGCTCCATCGGGATTGCGAGCACCAAGCTGGACGCGAAGATGGCCAGCGACCTGGCCAAGCCCCACGGCATCTTCGTGGTGGAGGACCGGATGGCCACCTTCGGGCCGCGCCCCGTGGGCGACCTGTGGGGGATCGGTCGGGTCGCTCAGGCCAAGCTCGCCGACGTGGGCGTGTACACGATTCAGCAGTTCGTGGACATGGACCCCACCGACGTGAAATCACTGCTCGGCAAGGTCGGCCTTGAGGTTCAGGTCATGGCCGGCGGTGACGACCCCCGGCCCGTGGCCCCACGGGCGGAGGCGAAGCAGATCAGTGCCGAACAGACCCTGCCGGTGGACGCGCGGACCTACCGGGACGTGCTGAACATCATGGAACTCTCCGCCCGGCAGGCCTATCGGCGGCTGCGCAAGGACGGTCGGGCCGCACGCACTGTCACGGTGAAGATCCGTACCAGCGACTTCGCGCTGCACACCCGGTCAACCACGCTGCCCGCACCAACCGATGACTTCGAGCAGTTGTTGCGCGCCGCCCGCGCGGTACTGCCGCGCCCGGAGGACTCCGGCGCAGTGCGGCTGGTGGGCGTGGGATTTTCCGGACTCAGCCACGACCGGCAGGAGATGCTCTTCCCAGAGCTCAGCCACCCCGCGGTGCCGCACCTGAGTGCTACGACCGTTAGCGGCCCGGGGGTGATCCCGGCGGAGGCCGACGCAGCTGGCGAGTCACACCCCGGGGGTGCGGGGGAGCAGTCGGAAAACCGGTGGAAACAGACCCAGGACGTCTGGCACCCGGATTACGGGCATGGCTGGGTGCAGGGAAGTGGGGTGGGCGTGGTGACGGTGCGCTTTGAGACCCGCGAAACCGGTCCGGGACGCATCGCCACCTTCGGCACCGACGACCCGAAGCTCCAGCCCGCGGACCCGCTGGACAGCCTGGCCTGGGATACGGCTGCGGATGATGACGGCGGGCAGCTGGAGCTCGGTGGGGAAGACCCGACTGAGCCCCGCCCGGAATGAGATCCGGCGCACACCAACGCCTGCGGAAGCGGGCTTTGACACCCAGGCGAGTAGGATCAGGGCTTTGACACCCCCGCGTCGAAGGAGAATGTTGACCGTGAAGATCTGGAAGTCCGTGGCCGTGGCAACCGCTGCCGTCGCCGGCCTCACGCTGACCGCCTGCGGCTCGGAGGATGCGGATAACGCAGCCACCACCGAGCAGACCACTGCCAGCAGCGCACCGTCCTCCACCGCACCGGAGGAGAAGCTGCCGACCCCGCAGGAACTGCAGGAGGTCCTCCTCAAGGCCGTTGACCCGCGCGTCCCAGCCGAGGAGAAGGTCAATTCCGTCGTGGATGGTGACCAGGCTCCGGAAATCTTCGAGGCGCTGACCCGCAGTCAGAGCGAGGCTCAGGCGAAGCTCGAGGTCGTGGACCCGGTGCTGCCGGGCGTGCTGCCGGATATGGCCGAGGCCACCATCAAGCTGCAGGCGCCGGAGCGGGACACGCAGGTCATCAGTGGAGTGGAGTTCGTCCACGAGGATGGCAAGTGGAAGCTGGACACCCGCTGGGCGTGCACCCTCGTCGAGACGGTCCTGCCGGAGCAGGTCCCGCCGATGTGTAAGGAGCTCTAAGCTCCCCACGCCCTGGGCTCTGCTCCCTGGGCCTTAGGCTGTCAACGGCCTACTTCCATTCGCTGCGCGACGTGATGGTCTGCAGTACGCGCAGCGGGGCGTCGTCCTTGCCGTAAGTGACGGTCGTTTCCACGCTGACCTTGCCCTCGGCGGGCAGCGGGCGGGTGAGGTCGACGGTGATCCGTCCCTCGGAGGTTGAATCCGCCTCCAGCACCTTCAGGTCCGTATCCGCCAGGCTCGCGACCGCCGGTCGGCGCTTGGCCGCGACGTCGAGGATGACCTTGTCGCCGTCCCGCTCCACGAGCGTGTACGTCAGCTCCTGGCGCAGGGAGACCCCCTCGTCCACGCGCCCGCTGACTGTCCACTTCGCGCCCGGGCCCACTTCCTCCTCGGGGAAGACGATCGGCAGGTCACTCATCTGCGTCAGAGCCTGCTCCACGCTGGCCCGAGCCCCGTCCGTGGCGCCTTCGGGGGCGCCGAAGGAGCGGGTCTTCACCCGGCCGCTGGGCTCCATCGTCTGGTGCATCTCGAAACCCTCGGCGGAGGCCATGTCCTCGTTCAGCTCCGCGTTCGTCCCGTCCGGGCGCCCCACCACGACGGTCGTGGCGATCTCCTCGCCCTCCTCGTTCGCCGTGGCGTTCAGTGGCAGGTCCATCGTGACATCGCCGTAGGGGACGTCCTCGCCCTCGCCGTGGGCGGTTTTCTGCTCCAGCCCCTGGGTCGCCGAATAGGTCAGCTCCTGGGAAGCCTCCTCCTCGCCGATGCGGTAGGCGAGGGTTGCGCGGGGGCTGTTGCCGGGCTCAAGCAGCTGCACGCGCACGCCCTCGACCGGCGCCTCGACGGCCTCTGGGCTCGACGAATCAGCAGTGCACGCGGCCGTGCCGAGGAGTCCGAGGGAACACATCAAAGCGGCGATCGCGCGCCGGCCGGTGCGGTGGGAGCGGGTGCGTGAGGGAGTAAACACGGTCATAACCGTAGCAGTTTGCAGCTCAAGCTAGACTTGCTGGAGTGAAGCAGCAGAGTAACCGAGGAACCGTGACCGCCGTGGCCCTGGCGACCCTGGCGGTTGTGGTGATCATCGACCAGCTGAGCAAGTGGCTGGCCGTGACCACCCTGCCGCCGCGCGAAGCCGTGCCGGTGCTGGGGGATTGGTTCCGTTTCTTGTTGGTCCGCAACCCGGGGGCGGCATTTTCGATGGGTACGGACGCCACCATCGTGCTGGCATTCGTCCAGCTCATCGCGGTGGGTGTGGCGGTATTCCTCGCCTTTCGAGCCCGCACCGGGCTTGGTGCCCTGACCATTGGGCTGATCGGGGGAGGGGCGGCCGGCAACCTGATCGACCGCATTTTCCGGGAGCCGGGCGGTATGCACGGCCACGTCGTGGACTTTTTCAGCTTCTGGAACTTCGCGATCTTCAACGTGGCGGATATCGCCATCACCGTCGGGGTAGTCCTCTACCTCGCCATCGTTTTCATCGTTGAGCCCCGAACAGAAAGGAAGGCAGCGCAATGACCGAACGTGAGCAGCGGATGATGCCCGTGCCGGACGGCCTGGCGGGGATGCGTGTCGACGCAGGCCTGTCCAAGCTGCTGGGTTTGTCCCGGACGGTGGTGGCCGACCTCGCGGCGGCGGGGGACATCACCTCCGAGGGCAAGGCGCTGGGCAAGTCCGACCGGCTTGTTGCCGGCCAGTGGCTGGACGTCACCCTTCCCGCTCCGGAACGCGACCTGGCTGCCGAGCCACCCCAGCTCGTCGAGGGTATGGACATTCTCTATTCCGACGACGACGTCATCGCCGTGAATAAACCCGTCGGTGTGGCAGCACACCCGACCTTGGGCTGGGAGGGCCCCACCGTGACCGCGGGCCTGGCGGCCGCGGGTTTCCGTATCTCTACCTCCGGGCCCCCGGAGCGCAAGGGCATCGTCCAGCGGCTCGACGTGGGCACCTCCGGGGTGATGATCGTCGCCGCCAGCGAGCGGGCCTATACCCACTTGAAGCGCGCCTTCCGCAACCGCGAGGTGGAGAAGATCTACCACGCGCTGGTGCAGGGCCACCCCGACCCGACCTCCGGGACCATCGACGCCCCGATCGGGCGCCACCCCTCGGCGGGTTGGCGCTTCGCCGTGCGCGACGATGGCAAGCACGCGGTGACGCACTACGACACCCTGGAGGCCCACCGGCAGGCCAGCCTGCTGCGGGTGAACCTGGAGACCGGCCGGACCCACCAGATCCGCGTGCATTTTTCCTCCCTGCACCACCCGCTGTGCGGCGACCCCATGTATGGCTCGGACCCGGAGCTTGCCGAGAAGCTGGGCCTGATCCGCCAGTGGCTGCACGCGGTTTCCCTCCGCTTCGAACATCCCACGGGCCGAATGATGCAGATCGATAGCCCGTACCCGGCGGACCTCCAGCAGGCCCTGGATAGGCTGCGGGAGGCCAACGATGGAATCTAGGTCTCCGCAGGTGGTCAAGCCCAACCGCGCCCGCCAGCGGGAGCTGGACTGGGAGGATACCCGCCGACCCGCGTGGGTCGCGTGGCTCGGCGGGCTCTGCGCCATAGCCCTGCTCGTGGGGATCATGGTGATGGCCCAGTCGGACCGCACCAGTAAGCCGATGCACATTAATGGTGACCAGCTGGGGCCGTTCTACATGTCCGACCAGGCATACGAGGAACACTCCCGCCAGCTCCTTGACGAGGCCGAGGGGAACGAGCCGCGCTGGGCACTGGTCTCACCCGCCACGGCGATGGCGCCAAAGGACTTCGCCAAGGTCTTCGACATCCCGCACGCGGACCGGGTGCGTGTGTCCACGCTGCTGATCGGCCCGGTGGTCCAACGCCCAATCCCGGAGCCGGCCGCCGGGCTGCGCCGCGAGGACGTCTTCACCATCGCCACCGAAGGGCTGGAGGGGGAGAAGGTCGCCATCAACGGCGCCCTTGTCTACGCCGCGCCCGCCGAGCTCAAGGCGATCGCGGAGAACCCGAAAGTCATGGCCGTCGAACCGGCCCCGGTGGACGCAGCCTATGGTCGTATGGGTATCCGCGCCGTGACGCACGAGGAGGAGTAGCCCATGCTGTGGGGTTTTGCCGCGTACATCATGTGGGGATTCTTCCCCGCATTCTTCCCGCTGCTGGAACCGGCCGCGCCTGTGGAGATCCTGGCGCACCGCTTCATCTGGACCCTGGTCTTCGTGCTGCTGCTCCTGCTGGCGCTGCGCCGCATCAAGCTGCTGCGCGAGATCACGCCCCGCGAATGGATCCGGGTCGCGGTGGCTTCGCTGCTGATCTCCGTGAACTGGGGACTCTACATCTACGCGGTCAACAGCGGTCACGTCGCGGACGCCGCGTTGGGCTACTTCATCAACCCGCTGGTCTCCGTCGTGCTGGGCGTGCTGCTGCTGCGCGAGAGCTTGCGTCCGATGCAGAAGCTCTCGGTAGCCATCGCCGCCGTGGCGGTGGTGATCCTCACCATCGCGCTGGGGCAGCCACCGATCATCTCATTGGGGCTGGCCCTGAGCTTCGGCTTCTACGGTCTGGCGAAGAAGCGCATGCGGTTGGAACCACTGCAATCCCTGGCCGCTGAGACGATGGTGCTTGCCCCCATTGCCGTGATCTACCTGCTGTGGTTGGGTCCGGAGTCAACCTTCACCACCGAGGGTGGCGGACACACGGCTCTGCTGATGGTCGCGGGTGTGGTCACCGCCCTGCCGCTGCTGGCCTTCGCCCGCGCCGCCCAGGAGATGTCCCTGACTTCGCTGGGCATGATCCAGTACCTCACCCCGGTCATGCAGATGCTCTGGGCCGTGTTCGTCACGAAGGAACATATCGAGCCGATGCGTTGGGTGGGCTTCTCCATCATCTGGGTGGCCGTGGTGATCTTCATCATCGACATGGTCATCCAGACCCGCGCCACCCGGCGCAACGCCTCCCTGGAGAAGATCGGCAAGGTCACTCCAGCAGCTGAGGAAGACTAGACGAAGGCCTGCCCCTCGCCCCGGTAGGTCGGCCACCGGTCCACGATCTGACCACCGGACACGACGATCACCTCGTCGAACCACTCCGCCTGCTCGCCGGCCTTCGCGTGGCGGAACCACACGTGATCTCCCAACTGCAGGCTTTTAGCCGCAGGTCCCTTCAGCGGGGTCTGTACCTCGCCAGGGCCCTCCAGTGGGGCCATGCGCAGGCCAGCGGGGTAGTCCACCGTTGGCAGCCGGTCCGACCCCGGCGGCCCGGAGGCCACCCGGCCACCACCCGCCACCGTCACCACATCGGCGGCGGGGCGGCGCACCACCGGCACCACAAACCACTGCGCCGGATCCGGTTGGAAGCTCTTATAGCGGTCGAATAACCCGGGGGCCAGCACTCCCGAGCCCGCACCGATCTCCGTGATCACTGTTTCCGCCGAGGTAGTCTCGATCGACCCAGTGCCCCCGCCGTTGACGAACTCCAGCGGCGGTTGCCCCGCGCTCGCCAGGAGCTGCTCCACGGCTCGGACAATCTTCCCGCGCCGGGTGGCCAGCTCCCGGGTGGAGATCCCCTTCATCACCGAGATCGCCGGGGAGCTATCCGTGGTCCCGGCGATCTGCCCCTCGTAAGCCATGAGACCCACCAGCCGGAACCCCGGCCGGGAGGTGACGACCTCCGCCAGCCGCCGGACCTGCTCCACGGAGTGGGCCGGGGAACGCAGTGCCCCCACGTGCACCGGCCCCATGGCCAGGCTGGCGTCCACGTCGATGCACACCCGAATCTCCCCGCGTTCGGCACCGGAACCAACCTCCTCGGCCACTGCCTCGTCGATGAAGTCCAGGTGGGCCGGAGAATCCACCATCACGGTGATGGACTCCCGGAGCGTGCGGGACGCGGCGAGTGTGCGCAGCGCCTCGCGGTGGGTGGTGGGGTAGGCGACCAGGACGTCGTCGCTGACCCCGGTCTCGACCAACCAGATGGCCTCGGAGAGGTGGAAACCCAGCACCCCGGCGTAGCCGGGCAGCTCCAGCACGCGGCGCAGCATCTCGCGGATGCGCACCGACTTGCTCGCAAGCCGGATCGGGGTGCCATTCGCACGGCGGACCATATCGCGGGCGTTGGCGAGCGCGGCGTCGAGATCCATGACAGCGAACGGGGCGTCCAGATGGGCAACGGCAGACCTGGTCAAATACTTCACGGGGCAAAAGCTTAGCGCCCGAGTTTCGTGGTGTCCGGAAAACGATAGGATATCCAGTTATGAGCCGCTCGTCTTTCGTCCACCTGCATAATCACACGGAATACTCCATGCTCGACGGCATGGCGAAGGTAGACATGCTCGCCGAGGAGGTTTCCCGCCAGGGGATGCCCGCGGTGGGCATGACCGACCACGGCAACATGTTCGGCGCGGATGCCTTCTACCGCACCATGACGGCGGCCGGGATCAAACCGATCATCGGCATCGAGGCCTACATGGCCCCCGACTCCCGCTTCAACATGAACCGCGTGCGATGGGGTAACCCGGAGCAGAAGAAGGACGACGTCTCGGCTTCCGGCGCGTACCTGCACCAGACAATGCTCGCCGAGAACGCCACCGGCCTGCGCAACCTCTTCTACCTTTCCTCCATGGCCTCCTACGAGGGCCAGCTGGGCAAGTGGCCGCGCATGGACGCCGAGCTCATCGCCGAGCACGCCGAGGGCGTCATCGCGACCACCGGCTGCCCCTCCGGCGACGTGCAGACCCGCCTCCGCCTTGGCCAGTTCAACGAGGCCCTCGAGGCCGCGGCGATGTGGCAGGACATCTACGGCAAGGACAACTTCTTCCTCGAGCTCATGGACCACGGGCTGGAGATCGAGAAGCGCGTCCGCGACGAGCTGCTGGAGATCGGCCGCAAGCTGGACCTGCCGCCGCTGGTCACCAACGACTGCCACTACGTGCTGGAGAACCAGGCCGCCGCCCACGAGGTCATGCTGTGCGTGCAGACCGGCTCCACCATGGACGAACCCACCATCGACGAGGGCGGTAAGCGCTTCGCCTTCAGCGGTTCCTCCTACTACATCCGTACCGCGGAGGACATCCGCAACCAGTGGGACCATGTCGTCCCGGATGGTTGCGATAACACCCTGTGGATCGCCGAGCGCGTCCAGGACTACGGCGAGATCTGGGAAGAACACCCCTACGACCGCATGCCGGTCGCCGAGGTTCCAGAAGGCCACACGCCGACGTCCTGGCTGACCCACGAGGTCATGCGTGGCCTGGAGGAGCGATTCAACGGCGGCCCGGTGCCGCAGGAATACATTGACCGGGCCGAGTACGAAATCGGCGTCATCGACATGAAGGGCTACCCTTCCTACTTCCTCATCGTCGCCGAGCTGATCAAGTACGCCCGCTCCGTCGGCATCCGCGTCGGCCCCGGCCGTGGCTCCGCCGCAGGCGCCCTGGTGGCCTACGCACTGACGATCACGAACATCGACCCCATCGAGCACGGCCTGCTCTTCGAGCGCTTCCTCAACCCGGAGCGCCCGTCCGCGCCTGATATCGATATCGACTTCGACGACCGCCGCCGTGGCGAGATGATCCGCTACGCGGCGGATCGCTGGGGCGAGGACAAGATCGCCCAGGTGATCACCTTCGGCACGGTGAAGACCAAGCAGGCGATTAAGGACTCGGCGCGTGCCTGGTACGGGCAGGCGGGCTTCCAGATGGCTGACCGGATCACCAAGACCCTGCCGCCGGCGATCATGGCTAAGGACATCGAGCTCAAGGGCATCAAGGACCCGGAGCACCCGCGCTACGCGGAGGCCGCCGAGGTCCGTCAGCTCATCGACACCGACCCGCAGGTCAACAAGATCTACCAGGACGCCCTCGGGCTGGAGGGTGTGGTCCGCCAGGCGGGCGTGCACGCCTGTGCGGTGATTATGTCCTCCGTCCCACTGCTGGACTGCATCCCGATGTGGAAGCGCAAGCAGGACGGCGCGCTGATTACCGGCTGGCCCTACCCGGCCTGTGAGGCCATTGGCCTGTTGAAGATGGACTTCCTGGGCCTGCGCAACCTCACCGTCCTCGGCGATGCCATCGACAACATCAAGAAGAACCGTGGCGAGGACTTCGACCTCGAGGGGCTGTCCACCGAGGACGATGCGACCTACGAGCTGCTCGCCCGGGGCGACACCCTGGGTGTGTTCCAGCTGGACTCCGGTGGCATGCAGGAGCTGCTCAAGCGCATGAAGCCCACCGGGTTCAGCGATATTGTCGCCTCCCTGGCCCTGTACCGCCCGGGCCCGATGGGCGTGAACGCCCACTGGGATTACGCGGACCGCAAGAACGGGCGCAAGCCGATCACCCCGATCCACCCGGAGCTGGAGGAGCCACTCAAGGAGATCCTCGACGAGACCTACGGCCTGATCGTCTACCAGGAACAGATCATGAGGATCTCCCAGAAGGTGGCGAACTACACCGCGGGTGAGGCAGACGGCTTCCGAAAGGCCATGGGTAAGAAGAAGCCGGAGGTCCTGGCCCAGCAGTACGACAAGTTCTGGTCGGGCATGCAGGCAAACGGCTACTCCAAGGAGGCCATGGACGCCCTGTGGGGCACCATCGAGCCCTTCGCCTCCTACGCGTTCAATAAGTCCCACGCCGCGGGCTACGGCCTGGTCTCCTTCTGGACTGCCTACCTGAAGGCTAACTACACCGCGGAGTACATGGCCGCGCTGCTGACGAGTGTCTCCGATAAGAAGGACAAGTCCGCCATCTACCTGGCCGACTGTCGCCACCTGGGCATCAAGGTGCTCTCGCCGGATGTCAACGAGTCCGCTTTCACCTTCCAGTCCGTCGGCGAGGACATCCGCTTCGGCCTCGGCGCGGTGCGCAACGTCGGCGAGGACGTCGTCGAATCCATCATCGCCGCACGCGAGGAGAAGGGGGCGTTCAAGGACTTCTCCGACTACCTGGACAAGATCGACGCCGTCGCCGCCTCCAAGCGCGTGACCGAGTCGCTGATCAAGGCGGGCGCCTTCGACTCCCTCGGGCACCCGCGCAAGGGCCTCGTCCTCGTCCACGAGGACGCCGTCGATGCCGTCGTCGCGACGAAGAAGGCCGCCGCCAAGGGACAGTTCGACCTCTTCGCCGGCCTCGGCGCCGAGGAGGCCGGGGACGTCTTCAAGGTCGAGGTCCCGGACCAGGAGTGGGAGCGCAAGCACGAGCTCGCCCTGGAGCGCGACATGTTGGGCCTCTACGTCTCCGGCCACCCCCTCGACGGTTTCGAGGACGCCCTCGACGCCCAGGTCGACACCCCGCTGCCCACCGTCCTGTCCGGCGAGCTGCCGAATAACAAGGACGTCAAGATCGGCGGCATCATCTCCAGCGTCGAGCGCCGCGTGGACCGCAACGGTGCGCCCTGGGTCATCGCCACCCTCGAGGACCAGCACGGCGCGCAGGTGGAACTGCTCGTCTTCGCAAAGACCTACCAGATGGTCGCCCCGCAGATCGTGGAGGACAACATCGTCCTGGCCAAGGCGAAAATCCGCTACCGCGACGACCGCATGAGCATCTTCTGCGAGGATCTGAAGTCCGCCGAGCTCTCCATCGGGGCGGGCACCGGCGTGCCACTGCGGCTGAACATCCGCGTCGACCAGGCCACCCCGGAGAACATGCAGCGCCTCAAGCAGGTGCTCAGCAACAACAAGGGAGACTCGGATGTCTACCTCACCCTCGTCGACGGCGAGCAGGAGGTGCAGTTCCTGCTCGGTCCAGAGATGCGGGTGACCAAGTCCCCGGCGCTGATGGGGGACCTGAAGGCCAGCACCTGGGAGGGTATCTTCGCCTAACAGCCCAGGTAGCCCCGGCCCTCACGGCTGCCCAACCACGAGCACACCACGAGCAGGAAAACAACACCCAGTGAGCAAGAAGAAGCAGACCCCCGAGTCGGAAGGCGCAGAAGAGTTCACCCGGCTCGCGCCCTACCGCCGCCCGACGGATAACGAGTGGCAGGCCGAGCTCGAGATCAAGCGCTCCACCTTCATCGGCCTGGTGCGGCAGACCCCCACCGAGGCCGAGGCACGGGCATTCATCGACGAGGTCCGGGAACGCTACCCGGATGCCCGCCACCACTGCAGCGCCTACCTCGTCCACCAGGACGGAGCCCAACCCATCGAGCGCTCCAGTGACGACGGCGAGCCCGCCGGCACCGCCGGACAGCCCATGCTGGAGGTGCTGCGCGGCAGCGGGGCCCTGGACGTCACCGCCGTGGTCGTCCGCTACTTCGGCGGCGTCCTGCTGGGTACCGGCGGCCTGGTCCGCGCCTACCACGACGCCACCAAGGCCGCGCTCGATAAGGTCACCTGGGTCACACGCACCCAGCTGGAGCTCTACCGCGTGGAGCTCAACCACGACGAGGCCGGGCGCGTGGAATCCGACATCCGCAATGCCGGCTACCAGATCCTGGAGACCGACTACGCCGCCCAGGTCGGCTTCCTCATCGCCGGGGACGATGCGCTAGCCACCCACCTGGCCAGCTGGACCCAAGGCCGCGTGGAACCCACCCGCGCGGGCCAACGTTGGGTAGATTTACCCACCGGAAGCTAAAACTTTTCCCAGGCACCCTGGCGACCCGGTGAGCACCCGGGCCACAACACCAAGAACGTGATAGAGGAAGAAGCACCATGACCCTCAGCCCCTACGGAGACAACCCGATTGCCCAGCGCAAGGCCGCCGTGCGCAAGCACTCCAAGGCTATCCAGATCACCGCTGGCGTCGGCGGCGGACTCATCGTCCTGGGCGCCCTCACCGGCGCTGGCATGGGCTTCATCATCACCGTCCTGGTGATCTCCCTAATCGTGGCCGGATACAACGGCTGGCAGATCAACAAGATCATCAACCAGAAGGACAACTGGTAAACCATGGTCCGCATCGACGCCTGGGTCTGGGCCGTCCGGCTCACCAAGACCCGCGCGCAGGCCGCGGCCGCATGCCGCGCCGGGCATGTGAAAATCAACGGCGAATCAGTGAAGCCTGCTCAGCACGTGGCCGTGGGGGACCAGGTGCGGGTGTGGGTCAACCACCGGGAACGCATCGTCGAGGTCACGGAGCTGCTGCACAAGCGGGTGGGGGCGCCCGTGGCGCAGAAAGCCTATATCGACCACTCTCCGCCACCACCGCCCAAGGAGATCATCGCCTCCATGCCACGGCGTGACCCCGGGGCCGGCCGGCCCACGAAGAAGGAGCGCCGCCAGCTGGATAAGTTCATGCGCAACCAGCGGCGCCGCTGAATGCGGTAGCACCGCGTTGGTGCGCCGCGGCGCTAAAGCTAGCGGCGATCACCGCTGGGCGTAGACGCCCAGCGGCAACAACTGGGAACCAGTGCGTTCAGTCGCGTGTGCCGGGGGAGTAGACCTTTTGGCCCAGCTGCTGCCAACGGTTGCCGAGGCGCCCAGGGCGGGTCTCGATATTCTCCCCGATGTGCACGGTGCGCCGAATATGATCCCGGCCGTAGGTAAACAGCAACAGGTCGTCGATGAGGCGCACCTGCCCGGGCTCGAAGGGATAGGCCATCGCCTCGTTGAGCGCGGCGATGCGCTCCGGGTCCAGCAGCTCCTTGAGCTCCGCGACGGTGGTGATGCCGTGGGCAGCCAGCATCGCGATCGCCCAGCCGTAATAATCCGCCCGCGAGGTGGGGTAGGAGTTGCCCAGCAGGCGGGTGAGCAGGCCCGGCAGCGAGCGGGTGTCGAGCTCGGTGGCGTCCTGCTCCTGCGTGCGGGCGTCGACGATGCGGGCGATCTTGTCGAACTGCTCGTCGGCGAGCTCGATGAGACCTGCGGCCAGCGTGAAAGCCCGGTCCACCTCCGGGTTGCCGGACATCTCCGGGTTCTTGTAGCGCATATCGTGCTCGAACTCGGCCCACGCGTGCTGCAGCACGGTGCGCAGCTGCACCTCCACTCGCCGGCCGAGTTGCTCTGAGTAGCCGATCACGTGGTGGGAGGCGTAACCGAAGCGCCCGCTCTTGGCGGTTTCGGCGGCCTTATCGACCACGGTGTCGATGGCGAAGATGGTGCTCACCGCCGCGAGCAGCTGCTCGATCTCGCCGGAGTGGAAGGTGGTCACCCGGATGCCGACGATGTCGTGGGCGCTCGCGAAGCCCTGATATTCCGGGTAGTTGGGGTTCTTCAGCTTCGCGACGAAGCTGGAGCGGTCCTTCAGCCTCACCGAGACCTGGTCGAAGCTGATCCCCGCGTCGTCGAGCGCGGCGGCAACGAGCTCTTTCGTTTCGCGCTCGGCGGCGGGGTGCTCATCGAGCCAGGTGTCGTAGTCCTTCAGCGCCTGGGCGATGGTGCTGGCGGTTGGTGAGGTGGAGTTTCCCATGACCCAGAGTCTAAGCCACGGTTCGCGAGGCCGCGGAGAGCGGTTTCTAGAGGAAGTCGAAGGCCACGCAGAAACCGGTGCGCAGGTCGAAGGGGCCGTGCCAGTCTTGGCGATCGATAGCCAATGGCAGCGGGCAGACCTGCACGCGCTCGCCGGCGACGTAGAACGCCGCCACCCCGTCCAAGACCCTTTCCATCCGTTCCGCGAGCCCCTGAGCCAGCTTCGGGTGGGTCAGCATCGCGGTCGGCGGCGGGGCGCCCGCGGAACCGGTGAGCTCCACCCAGCCATAATCCCGGGAGTCGAGGCGGTGGACACGGTAGGCCTCGCCGGATTCGCCCACCACCTCGCTGATGCTGTCTGCAGTCTCACCCCACAGCTGCAGGAGCGTGTGATAATCCTTCTCCGAGAACTCCGGGAGCTCCGCGGTGAAGCCGGACCCCACCGGCACCCGCACCGGGCGGCTATAGCAGGCCTCCGGCAGGCGGGTCAGCCGAGCCACCCCGGGCAGGCTTTTGCTCGCAGGGCCCGCCGGCCCGGCCGTGCACTGCGTGGCCACCTCCGCGGCAGCCGTGATCGTGGTCCTGGTTCTGTGCGTTGTTCTACGCGTTGTCACTGTGCTCATCATGACAGTGTTAGACAACGCGCGAGCCCATTTGGTTCCCGGAAACGGCGAAAACCCCAAAAATTCTTGGGGGAGCCACCCACCGCGCCGGGGAGTTAGTCCTGCACTCCCAGCTTGTGAAGCAGTTCCTCGAAGGTCCAGATCGCCAGCTCCTGGCCCTGTTCCTGCAGCTCCCGGGCGCGCTTCTCCTTGCTGGTCACCGTCGCCCATTCGCCGAGAATCAGCAGGGTGGTCTTCTTCGTCACGTTCTTCGCGACGATCGCACCAGCATCGGCCAGCATGTCCCAGACCTCGCCCTTGGAGTAGGGATCCACGTCCCCGGTGATGACGACCGTCTCGCCGAACACGGGGCCGTCCACGTCCGCTTCAGTGTTTTGCTTCGGCACCTTGTCTGGTGTGGCCACCCGGTCCCAGGGGGCGCGCCGGTTGCCGCTCTTCTTCGCTGTCTTCTTTGTCGACGACGACGTCGGCGCGGCCGCTGGTGCTGCGGAGCTGCCCGCCGCTGGGGCGTCCGACTCGAAGGAGGCCGACCACTCTGCGGCATCGATGGTCGCGACGTCGACGTCGAAACCGGCCTGCAGGCGGGAAAGTTGCTCGTCGATCTCGGTCAGCATCTCCGCCTCGCCGGGGAAGAAGTGCACGGTGGCCGGGTTCAGGCGTGCCTCATCGAAGCTGCGGATGAAGCCGTTGGTGCTGGCCCCAGCAAGCAGGAAGTGCAACCACCCCGGCGAGCTGGCCGTCGGCGCCGAGATGCGCCAACCCAGCAGTTGCTCCGGTGCGATGGCCAGATCGGGGGAGAGGGAGCGGGCGAGCAGCGAACGGTGGACCTGAATGCCGTCGCTGGTGATGGTGATCGAGGAGTCCGTCATGGCTTCGACGCTACCCGATCGAGCTAGGCACAGGACACGCGAGCGACTAGGCTTCTAAAGCTATGAAGATCTCAGCAGTTTCCAGCTCTGGACGGCGCGCCCTCGCGGTGTGCCTGGCAGCAGGGCTCGCCCTGTCCGCTTGCTCGAAGGAAGAGGAAGCGTCGAAGGACGAGAAGTCCACCTCGACCACCACCTCGCAGGCCGACGCGAAGAAGTCCGAGGACAAGGACAAGAAGAAGGCCGAAGAAAAGAAGGCTGAGGAGAAGAAGGCCGCCGAAAAGAAGAAGGCGGAGGAAAAGAAGAAGGCAGAAGCCGAGAAGAAGCGGGCTGAGGCCAAGAAGGAAGAGGCCAAGAAGGCAGAGGCCGCCAAGCAGGCCCAGCAGGAGCAGGCGAAGGAGCAGCCCAAGGCGCCGGGTGGTGCCCCGGCGCAGGGCAACGCGGGGAACGACGAGAAGGAGATCCGCGACCTCGTCATGGGCATGAACGCCCACGTCAACAACCCGCACGCCTACATGAACTACCGCCGTGACAACGCCTGCCAGCGCGTCCGCAACGAGGTTGGCGACGGCGCCTTCGACGAGGCAGCGAACAACCTCGCCGGGACCGGCCTGAACCTGATCCCGCGGATCGATAACATCAACAGCGTGCAGGTCAACGGCAACACCGCGCGCGTCGAGACCACCGCCAGCGCACAGGGCCAGTCCCAGCCAGCGCCGATTGACCTGGTCAAGGAAGGCGGGCGCTGGAAGTTTTGCGGCTAGCTAGCATCGCACGCAAGGCGCAGCCGGTCTCCGCGGTATTCCTCTTCGCGATGCTGACCTACGGCGTTGTCGGTGTGCTGTGGGGGCTGTGGCACCCGACCGTTGACGTCGAGGTGACCGCCAACGGTGCACTCGACCCCGTGCCCGGCACCGAAGATGCCAGCTTCGTGGGCTTTGCGTGCTTCGTTATCGTCACCGGCCTGCTGGCCTTCGCCGTCGCCGGTTGGTCTTTCCTCACCAAACCGCGCGGACCGGCCATGATGATGTGGACCACGCTCGTGGTGTTCTCCGGCACCTGGTGGGCCTTCGCGATTGGGGCGCGGATCACCAGCTGGATGAATACCCTGCCCGAGGGGCACCCCGCCCCGGGGGACGTTCTCCACTTGGCCAGCGCCGATATTTCGCTGACCGCGCTGCTGCTGCCGATGACCATCGCCCTGGTCTTCTACTGGTGCGCGTCCGTGATGAGCGACAGTGAGACCTTCAGCGATAGTGCGGCTTCGGCCGAGAACTAGCCGCCGAGCTCCTCTTTGACCTGCGTGAATACCGCGTCGAGCTCTGCGGGGCGCGCGAATTCCGCGGGCATGGCCACGTTTGCCTGGGCGTAGGCCTGTCGCGCCAGGTCAGTTTCCCCCATCGCCAGCTGGGCGCGAGCCTCCGCCAGTAACGCGAAGGCCTCCTTGACCGGGTGCCCCAACCGCTCGAAGGCGCTAGTCGCCCGGCGCGCGAAGTCCACGGCCGCCCCGCCCTCGGCGAACTGGGCCATGGTGAGCAGCCACTCGGCGACGTGCCACTCCTTGCCCTCCTCTTGGCTGGCCTCGATCAGCTCCCAGGAGCGGCGGAGGTACGCGGTCGCGGCGTCCTCGTCGAGGTAGGCCAGAGTCTGGAAGACCTCGGCGGCATCCAGCAGCCGGCCGGATGCCTTCAACAACTCCGCCCGGCGGTGCTGCAGGTCGAAGACCTCTTCGGCTAGCCCCAGGCGCAGGCCCGCGAAGGTGGCGATCGCGTAGCAGGAGGCGGTGCGCTGGTCATTGGGGGTCATCTCCGACCAGTGGATCACCGACCGCGCGGTGTCCCAGGCCTCCTCGAAGAGGTTGTTTTCGAAGGCGGACTGGGCGATGACCTCCTGCAAATCCAGCAGGATGGGGCCGACGGGGACGCCGTCGACCCAGGTGACCATGTCATGTGAGAGCTGCCAGGCCTCTCCCGCGCGGTCCTGGGAGAAGTACACGCGGGCGGTGAGCTCCGCGTGACGCATCGCGATGACCGGGGCATCCATGATGCGAGCCAGCTCCACGCAGCGTGCCCAGTGCTCAGCCACGCCTGCCTCGTCGCCTTCCAAAAGTGCAAAGTGCCCCAGCATGTCGTGGGCGTCGAAGCGGGAGACCGAGGTGGTGTCTGAGCTGCTCAGCACCTCGCTGGCCAGGGCATAGGCCTGTTGTTTGCGGCCGGAGAACCAGTGCCGCTGGGCGTACCAGAGCAATCGGTCTGCCTCGGTGGGGTAGGCGGTGCCGAAGCGGCGCACCAGCCCAGCGAAGACCTCTGCCAGCTGCTCGCTGACATTCACGGCCACCGAGTATGCGGTCGTGGCGGCGGTGGCGAGCTTCACCGCATCGGGGCGGTCGATGCTCTCACCGCGAATGGTCGGTTCCTCGCCGACAGTGGGGGAATCCGGGGTGGGGCGCCAGGCATGGAAGTCCTCGAGCAGAGCGCGCAGCCGGTCCTCGGGCTCGCCGAGCGGGTACACAGAGGGCTCATCCTGGTTGAGCGCGTGGAAGGCCAGGTGAGCCTTGCCGACGAGCGTGAGCGCATCGTCCCCGCGACTGTCCGCCCAGGTGTTGAGCTCGCCGAGCGCGGCGATGGCCTCGTCGGTCATCCCCATCACATCTGCGGCCCCGGCGCGCAGGAAGTAGAACTCGCCGACGAGCTCGGGGCTGACGTCCTCGGCGGTGGCGAGCCAGTGGAAGCGGGCGAATTCGCTCATCTGCCGCCAGGCCGTGCGCCCCTGAGCGACATCGTGGGCGCTATCGGCCAACAATGCGTTCAAAGTCAGTGGCATGCCCCATGAACCTCCGGAAAACCTGGCTTGATTAGAATAAGGATCACCCTAGCAACCCACCATTTTTAGCCCCTTTAAGGGAGAGGATCTGGCATGCTCCAGCGCATTGATCTTCGAGGCACCACACCCACCACCGCGCAGCTTCGGCGGGCGCTGCCCCGCGGCGGCACGGATATTGATGCGGTGCTGCCGACCGTCTCGCCCGTCGTTGAGGACGTCAAGGCCCACGGCGTGGCGGCGGCGAATAAGTACTCCCAGCAGTTCGACGGCTGCGTCCCGGCGAGCCTCCGGGTGCCGGCCGAGGTCATCGATCAGAGCCTTGACACCCTGGAGCCGAAAGTCCTGGACGCGCTCAAGGAGGCGATCCGCCGGGTGCGGGCCTTCCACGAAGCGCAGCGGCCGGAGGACCAGGACGTCGAGATCGCCGAAGGCGGCGTGGTCTCCGAGCGATGGATCCCGGTGGAGCGCGTGGGCCTGTACGTCCCGGGTGGCAAGGCCGTGTACCCATCCAGCGTGATCATGAACGCCGTTCCTGCCCAGGCCGCCGGCGTCGGCAGCCTCGTGGTGGCCTCCCCGCCGCAGGCGGATAATGGCGGCTGGCCGCACCCGACGATCCTCGCGGCCTGCAAGCTGCTGGGCGTGGACGAGGTCTGGGCCGTGGGCGGCGCGCAGGCCATCGCGCTGCTGGCCTACGGCGACGAGGATCTGGAGCCGGTGGATATGATCACCGGCCCGGGCAATATCTTCGTCACCGCCGCCAAGCGCCTGTGCCGCTCCGTCGTTGGTATCGACGCGGAGGCAGGCCCCACTGAGATCGCGGTCCTGGCCGACGAGTCCGCCGACCCGGTGCAGGTGGCTTATGACCTGATCAGCCAGGCCGAGCACGACCCGATGGCGGCTTCCGTGCTGATCACGAACTCCGAGCAGCTCGCCGACGCGGTCGACCGCGAGATCGCCGAGCGTTACCAGGTGACCCACAACTCCGAGCGCGTCGCCGAGGCCCTGCAGGGCCAGCAGAGCGGCATCGTGCTCGTCGGCGATGAGGAAGAGGCGATCCGCGTGGCCAACGCCTACGCCGCCGAGCACCTGGAGATCCACACGAAGGACGACACCGGCACCGCGAAGAAGATCATCAACGCCGGTGCGATCTTCATCGGGCCGTACAGCCCGGTGCCGCTGGGCGACTACGCCGCGGGCAGCAACCACGTCCTGCCGACCAGCGGCAGCGCCCGGCACTCCTCGGGCCTGTCCACCCACACCTTCCTCAAGTCCGTGCACGTCGTGAACTACAGTGAGCAGGCCCTGCAGGACGTCTCAGAGACCGTGATCGCCCTCGCGGACGCCGAGCGCCTCCCCGCCCACGGGGAAGCAATCAAGGCCCGCACCAACCCAGATTGGACCAACCGTGGTTAATCTCCCGATCCGTGAAGAATTCCAGGGCAAGTCTGCCTACGGCGCGCCCCAGCTGACCGTCAAGAACCAGCTGAACACGAACGAAAACCCCTACCCGCCGAGCGAGGCCATCGTTGAGGACCTCGTCGCCGAGGTCCGCGCGCTCGGTGCTGGGCTAAACCGTTACCCGGAACGCGACGCCGTCGAGCTGCGCGAGGACCTGGCCGAGTACATCACCGCCCAGACAGGCGTGGCGGTCACCAAGGACAATCTGTGGGCGGCCAACGGCTCCAACGAGATCCTGCAGCAGCTCCTCCAGGTCTTCGGTGGGCCGGGCCGCAGCGTGCTGGGTTTCGTGCCCAGCTACTCCATGCACCCGATCCTCGCGGCAGGCACCCAGACCGAGTTCATCGCCATTGACCGCGACCCCGCCCAGGGCTTCGCGATCGACGTCGACAAGGCTGTGGCGGCCATTGAGGAGCACCAGCCGAACATCGTTTTCGTCACGACGCCGAATAACCCGACCGGTGGGATCACCCCGCTGGCGGACATTCGCCGCATCCTCGACGCCGCACCGGGGATCGTCATCATCGACGAGGCCTACGCCGAGTTCTCCGACGAGCCGAGCGCTTGCACGCTGCTGGCGGACTACCCGGCCAAGCTCGTGGTCTCCCGCACGATGAGCAAGGCCTTCGACTTTGCCGGTGGTCGCCTGGGCTACTTCGTGGCCGACCCGGCGTTCATCGAGGCAGTCATGCTGGTGCGCCTGCCGTACCACCTCTCGACGCTGAGCCAGGCCGCCGCGCGCGTGGCGCTGCGCCACCGGGAGGATACGTTGGCCACCGTCGCCACCCTCAGCGAGCAGCGCGACCGGGTTGCCGCCGAGCTGAAGGAACTCGGCTATGAGGTCGTCGACTCGCACTCCAATTTCATCTTCTTCGGTGGGCTGCAGGACAGTCACCGCACGTGGGAGGCATTCTTGGACCAGGACGTCCTCATCCGCGACGTCGGCATCCCCGGCTGGCTGCGCGTGACGGTCGGCCTGCCGGAAGAAAACGACGCCTTCTTGGCCGCAGCGGCAGCAGTGAAAGGAAAGAACTAACTATGAGCAACACCTTCGAGGGCCGGATCGGACGCGCCCAGCGGAAGACCAGCGAGTCCGACATCTCGGTGAGCATCAACCTGGACGGCAGCGGTAAGACCGACATTTCCACCGGACTGCCCTTCTTCGACCACATGCTCACCGCACTCGGTGCCCACGGCTCCTTCGACCTTGAGGTCAAGGCAGTCGGCGACGTCGAGATCGACGCCCACCACACCGTCGAGGACACTGGCATCGTTCTGGGCCAGGCACTGGGCGAGGCGCTCGGGAACAAGGCCGGCATCCGCCGCTTCGGTGATGCGTTCATCCCGATGGACGAGTGCCTGGCTCATGCGGCCGTCGACGTCTCGGGTCGCCCGTACTACGTTGGCACCGGTGAGCCAGATGCCATGGTGCACACGGTCATCGGCGGCCACTATGCCACCGTGATCAACCAGCACTTCTTCGAAACCTTGGCCCTGAACGCCCGGATCGCCCTGCACGTGCGTTGCCTCTATGGCCGCGATCCGCACCACATCACCGAGGCGGAGTACAAGGCCGTGGCCCGCGCACTGCGTGCCGCCGTGGAGCGCGACGAGCGCGTCACCGGCATCCCGTCGACCAAGGGTGCCTTGTAGGATTTAAGCCGCACGCGCCCCAGCCGTGCGGCCTGGGCGGGTGAGAGACCCGTCGCCGATAGAGACCAGCAGATTTTCAACCCCGTGCGCACCACGTACGGAGGAAGGAAGGATGACCTTGCCTATTCGCCCGAAGGCACTCCCGGCGGCAGAGCTCGCCAAGATCGAATCCGTGTGGCAGGCCCCGGGGCTCAAAGCCACGTTGATCTCGGTGTTCTGTGCCTTCGGCGGGTGGGCGATCCTCCTGCCGGTGATCCCGCTGGCCATCATTGAAGCTGGGGGATCCGAGACGATGGCCGGTGCTAGTACCGGCATCTTCATGGGGGCCACCGTGGCGACCCAGTACTTCACCCCAAGGATCCTGCGGAAAGTAGGCTATTTCCCCGTCATGGCCACGGCCGGCTTATTGCTCGGCCTTCCCGCGCTGCTGCACATCGGCTCGTTGTCCAATGCGGCCGTGATCGCCGTGGCTATCATCCGCGGCATCGGCTTCGGTGCCGTCACGGTGACGGAAGCCGCGCTGATTGCCGACCTCGTGCCGCTGCACCTGCTGGGCCGGTCCAGCGGTGTCTTCGGGGTCTTCGTGGGAAGCGGCCAGCTCATCGGCTTCCCGCTGGGCATGTGGGTTTATGACAACTACGGCTCCGCGGTCTACGTCCTGGCCGCCGTCTACGCCGTGGTCGGCGCGGCCGCCGCGCTGGGGCTCCCGGTGGAATCCAAGGAGGTCACCGAGGCCACCCACGAAACCACCGAGGTTGAAAAGCCCGCCACCCAGATGGTTGCCACCTGGAAGCTGGCGACCGTGCCCGGGCTGCTCATCGGTGTCGCCGCCGTGGGGTTTGCAGCGTTCAGTAACTTCCTGGCGCCCGCCGCCGCCAAGATCGATCCCGCCATCGCCGCCACAGTCGCCGGCCTCACCCTGGCGGTGATGGGCGCGGCGCAGACGATCGCGCGTGCGTTCTCCGGCTGGTGGTCCGACCGCAAAGGCGAGCCCGGCACCCTGGCCGTTGCCTCGCTGATCTTCGCCCTCGCCGGTGTGCTGGGAGCAGCCCTGACCATCAATATGGAACCCACCGGCCGGCTGCTGGTGGCCTGCGCCCTGCTGACCGCCGCGATCTTCGGCGCCGGTTTTGGCTTGGCGCAGTCTGAAGCGCTGCTGCTGCTCTTCTACCGCCTGCCGCGCGACCGCTCCGCCGAGGCTTCCGCCCTGTGGAACATGTCCTTCGACTCCGGAACCGGTGTCGGCTCGATCCTGCTGGGCATCGTGGCCTCCAGCTTCGCCTTCCAGGGCGCCTTCATCGGTGCGGGCATCGTCATCCTCGTCGGCCTGGGGCTGGTCATCCTGGACCGCTTCATGGGCCAGCACCGCGTCGTGGACACCGGAAACGTCCGTACCCGTCTGCGCCGCGTGACCAACCGGGTGCGCGTTCGTCGCCGGTAGGCGCCCGGGTACAATGCGGGCTATGGAAACACAGTCCACAGAAGCGAATTCCAGCACAGCCGCCCCTGCTGAAGAGGGCACCCTTAAGGCCACCGGTGGGCGGCGGCCCAGCGTCGCGCTGTTGGACTACGGCAGTGGCAACATCCGCTCCGCGCAGCGCGCCATCGAGCGGGCCGGGGCCGAAGTCACCGTCGCCAACGATCCGAAGACGGTGCTGAACGCCGATGGCCTACTCGTGCCCGGCGTGGGGGCGTTCGCCAGCTGCATGACGGGCCTGCGCAAGGTCCAGGGGGCCCGACTAATCGGGGAGCGGCTCGCCGGCGGCCGCCCGGTACTCGGCATCTGCGTGGGCATGCAGATCCTCTTCGAGCACGGTGTGGAGTTCGCCGACGGCGCCCACGGCAGCTCGGAGATCGAGGGCGCGGGAGAGTGGCCGGGTACTGTCCGTCGCCTCGACGCCAAGATCCTGCCCCACATGGGCTGGAACACCGTGGACGTCGATCCCGCGGGCAGCCAGATGTTCGACGGCCTCCCAGCCGACGAGCGCTTCTACTTCGTCCACTCCTATGGAGTCCAGGAGTGGGAGCTGCACACCGACGGCCGGACCCGCGCGCCCCTGGTCCACTGGGCCCAGCATGAGGACTGCCGCTTCGTCGCAGCCGTGGAAAACGGCCCGCTGTGGGCCACCCAATTCCACCCGGAGAAGTCCGGCGACGCGGGCGCGCACCTGCTGCGCAACTGGGTCACAACCCTCTAGTTGCACGGTCCCGGCACTGCGCCGGCAGGCCGGGGCTACACTGATCCTTTAATAGCTAAATCCACCCCGTGGCGAGAAAGTGAAAAACATGTCCCACAACAACACCACCGCTTTGACTCTCCTTCCCGCCGTCGACGTCTCCGAGGGCCAGGCCGTCCGCCTCGTCCAGGGCGAGGCCGGCACGGAGACCAGCTACGGCGCGCCGATCGAGGCCGCCATGGCCTGGCAGAACGCCGGGGCCGAGTGGATTCACCTCGTCGACCTCGATGCTGCCTTCGGCCGGGGCAGCAACTTCGAGATCATCCGGGAGGTCACCCAGGCGATGGACCTGAAGGTCGAGCTCTCCGGCGGCATCCGCGACGACGCCTCCCTCGAACGCGCGTTGTCCACCGGCTGCGAGCGCGTCAACATCGGCACCGCCGCGCTGGAGAACCCGGAGTGGTGCAAGAAGATCATCCAGGAGCACGGGGACAAGGTCGCCATCGGCCTGGACACCCGTGAGGTCGACGGCGAGTGGCGCCTGCGCGGCCGTGGCTGGACCAGCGACGGCGGCAACCTGTGGGAGGTCCTGGAGCGCCTCGACGCCGAGGGAGTGTCCCGCCTCGTCGTCACCGATGTCTCCCGTGACGGCATGCTCAACGGACCGAACGTCGAGCTGCTGCGCGAGGTTTCGGCGGCAACGTCCGCGCCGGTCGTCGCGTCGGGCGGTATCTCCAGCCTGGACGACATCCGAGCACTCGCCGCCGTCGTCAACGAGGGCGTGGACTCGGCCATCGTTGGTAAGGCACTGTATGCAGGCAAGTTCACGCTCGAGGAGGCGCTGCGGGTCGCCCGCGGTCAGGAGGACTGATGACAGAATCTCTCGACACCCGCGCGCTGCTGGCCATCGCCGAAGCCGCGGTCGACGAAGCCGAGGCCACCTTCACGGCCGCCGTCGGTGCGGATCCCGAGGTCATCAAGAGCCCCGGCGATTTCGCCACCGAGGCCGACCTCAAGGTGGAACGGCAGCTGCGCAACCTGCTGAGCCAGTACACCGGCTTCCCGGTTCACGGCGAGGAGTATGGGACCGTCATGCCGGGCGAGCTGCCGGGCGAAGTGCCGGAATACAATCCCGGTGACAAGAGCGCGGACGCCCTCGACGGCCCGCGTCGGCGTCGTCGGGAACTCATCGACGAGGAGCCGGAGACCTTCTGGGTCGTTGATCCGATCGACGGCACCGCGAACTACGCGGTGGGCAACCCGTTCTGCTGCATCCTCGTGTCCCTGATCCACCAGGGTGAGACCCTGCTGTCGGTGACCGAGATGCCGTTGCTGGGCCGCCGCATCACCGCGCACAAGGGCCACGGCCTGTTCGTGGACGGCAACCCCGCCCGGCCGATGCCACCCTCGGACGCGGGCGTGACACAGATCAGCTTCGGCTCGATCCTGTCCCAGCGCCGCGGCAACCTGCCGATTTCCTACCGCCAGGACATGCTCAACGAGATCGGCAAGTCCTATCCGCGCATGCGCGTCACCGGCTCGGTGGGCATCGACCTGGCCTTCACCGCCGCCGGTGTTTTCGGCGGCACGGTGACATTCAGCCCGAACCTGTGGGATAACGCGGCAGGCATCCTGGCCGTGGAGGCCAACGGTGGCGTGGCGACCGACTTCGCGGGCAATCCGTGGCGGCCGGGTGTCTCCGGCCTGGTGGCCGGGGAGCCGGACGTGCACGCCACCCTGCTGGAACACATTCAAAACGTGCCGATCGGCACCGCTGCGCGCACCGCGCAGGAGATCATGGACCGAGGTGGAATTCAATGAGCGTCAGTGTGCGCGTCATTCCATGCCTGGACGTGGCGAACGGCCGCGTCGTCAAGGGCGTGAACTTTAAGAACCTGCGCGACGCCGGCGACCCGGTGGAGCTCGCGAAGCGCTACGACGAAGAGGGCGCCGACGAGCTGACCTTCTTGGACGTCTCCGCGTCCAAGGAGGGCCGCGGCACGATGCTGGACGTCGTCCGCCGCACCGCGGATCAGATCTTCATCCCGCTCACCGTCGGCGGCGGGGTTCGTTCCGTCGAGGACGCCGACGCCCTGCTGCGGGCGGGCGCAGATAAGGTTTCCGTGAACTCCTCTGCGGTGGCGAACCCGGAGCTGCTCCGCGAGCTGTCCACCCGCTTCGGCGCCCAGTGCGTCGTGCTCTCCGTGGACGCCCGCCGCTGCGATGACCAGCCCTCCGGCTACGAGGTCACCACGCACGGCGGCACCAAGTCCGCCGGCCTGGACGCCGTGGCCTGGGCCAAGAAGGGCGAGGAACTGGGCGTGGGGGAGATCCTGCTCAACTCCATGGACGCCGATGGCACCAAGGACGGCTTCGATACCGAGATGCTTGCCGCGGTGCGCGAGGTCGTGTCCATCCCCGTCATCGCCTCCGGTGGCGCGGGTGCAGCCAGCCACTTCCCGCCAGCCGTTGCGGCCGGTGCGAACGCGGTCCTGGCGGCCAGTATCTTCCACTTCGGCGAGGTCAGCATTCGCGAAGTAAAGGACGCTCTCGCGGAGGATTACGAGGTGCGCCGTTGAGTTCTGCAGCCCTCGACCCCGCCATCGCCGGGCGGCTGAAGCGCAACGCTGACGGGCTCGTCGCCGCCGTCGTCCAGGACGCGACCACCGGGGACGTCCTGATGCAGGCCTGGATGAACGACGAGGCCCTGGCTCTGACCCTGGCCACCCGCAAGGGCACGTATTGGTCCCGGTCCCGGCAGCAGCTGTGGGTCAAGGGGGAGACCAGCGGGCACACGCAGGAAGTCGTGGAGGCACGGCTGGACTGCGATGGCGACACGGTGCTGCTGAAGGTCAATCAGACCGGTGCGGCGTGCCACACCGGAACCACCACCTGCTTCGATTCGGATAGGTTGCTCTAGAACATGGCTACAGCGCAGGGGAATTTCCAGCAGATGACGACCCGCGAGGAATTCCGCGCCCTGGCGGCGGAACACCGCGTGGTTCCGGTGGTGTACAAGGTGCTGGCCGATGGGCTGTCCACCCTGAACACTTATCGCGTCCTCGCGGAGGATCGGCCGGGCACGTTCCTCTTCGAATCCGCCCCGAGTGGCAAGTCCTGGAGCCGCTGGTCCATCATCGGCACCGGGGCGCGCGCCGCCCTGGTTGCCAAGGGCAAGGACGCCCGCTGGATCGGCCAGGCCCCCGAGGACCTGCCCGCCGCCGAGGACCCGCTCGCTGCGATCAGCGCCACCCTCGAGGCCCTGCACACTGCCCCGATGCCGGGCCTACCACCACTGACTAGTGGCCTGGTCGGCTACCTGGGCTACGACATGGTGCGCTACATCGAGCAGCTACCGGATACCTGCGAGGACGACCTGGACGTCCCCGACCTGGTGCAGATGCTCGTCGACACCCTGGCGGTCGTGGACCACCACGAGGGCAGCATCTGGCTCATCGCCAATGCCGTGAACTGGAATAACTCACCGGAGCACGTGGACGCCGCCTACGACGACGCCGTGGCCCGCATCGAGGACATGCTCGGCAAGCTCTCCGGCGCGACCGCGGGCGGGGTTCACACTTACGACGCCACAGCCGAGCCGCAGGTCCGTCGCCAGCAGACTTCTGAGGTGTACCGGGAGCGCGTGTTGCAGTGCCAGGAGCACATCCGGGCAGGGAACGCGTTCCAGATCGTGCTGAGCCAGCGATTCGAGATTGATACGGACGTGCCCGCCCTGGACATCTACCGGATGTTGCGACGCACCAACCCGAGCCCGTACATGTTCCTGATGAACATCCCGAACGAGGACTTCACGCAGACCGCGTTCCGGATCGTCGGCTCCTCGCCGGAGTCCCTTGTCCGCGTGCAAGATGGGCACATCAGCACCCATCCGATCGCCGGTTCCCGGCCCCGCGGGGCCACCCCGGAGGAGGACCTGGCCAACGAGCGGGAGCTGCTGGCCGATGAGAAGGAGAACTCCGAGCACTTGATGCTCGTGGACCTCGGCCGCAACGACGTTGGCAAGATCTCGAAGCCTGGCTCGGTGGCGGTACACGACTTCCGCCACATCGAGCGCTACAGCGCCATCATGCACCTGGTTTCCGGCGTGACGGGCGAGCTCGCGGAGGGTAAGACGGCCGTGGACGCTGCGGCCGCGACCTTCCCGGCGGGCACGTTGTCTGGCTCCCCGAAGCCATCCGCGATGAGCATCATCGACCGCCTCGAGGACACCCGCCGCGGTATCTACGGCGGCACGGTCGGCTACTTCGATTTTTCCGGCAACACCGACCAGGCGATCGCGATCCGCTCCGGGCTCTACAAGGACGGCACCGTGTACGTGCAGGCCGGTGCGGGTATCGTTGCGGATTCCGACCCGGCGGCGGAAGACCGCGAGTGCCAGCACAAGGCCGCGGCCGTGCTGCGCGCCGTGGCAGCAGCGGAGACGCTGCGCAAGCTCTAGGTTGCGACCGGCCAACGACGTTGACGAAAAAGGTAAGAAGGGCATGACGAAGACTGAGAAGCGCATTCGTGGGCTGGCCCAACTGCTGGTGATCCTGGCAGCGGCCGGCGTGTGGGGTTTCGGCCGCATGAACTGGCTGACCGCGGAGGTCTTCGACGACAAGTCCGGCGAGTCCACCCACGAGCTCGTGGGTGCAGTGTGGGATCCGGCTGGCACGCCGTTGGCGCTGGCGATGATGGCCGCGCTGATCGCGACGATGGCAGTCCCGCCAGTGGTCCGCCGTATCATCGGAGTGCTCATCGCACTGCTGTCCGCTGGCGCGAGCTTCCGGGCCGTGCAGCTCGTGGGTGCGGAGCCGGATCTCTACCGTGCCCAGCAGCTGCTGCGCTCTGGCGTGGCCACGCAGAATTCCAGCAACCCCGAGCAGATCTCCGCCTGGGCCCAGGTGGTGTCCGCGGAAGTGCACAACCTGCCCGTCCTGCTCACCGTCATCGTCGCCATTCTCGGCGTGTGTGGCGGAGTGATCCTCGCGATGAAGCCCGGGGGCTCGGACAGTGGCTATAGCCGCTATGAGACCCCGGAACGTCGGCGCGAGGGAGCCAAGCAAGACCTGACGGAAAACCCGGATTCCGGCCGGGTGCTGTGGGATGCCCTCGACGCGGGAGTGGACCCCACGGACGAGGAACGGGCGTAACCAGCGTCAGCGGGGGCGGCAGGATTTCGTGCCAGCGCGACGCGTAGATAATGTTGTGACCATCGACACAGCGATCGTGAAAGGTTAGGCCGACATGGCAACAGTGTTGGATGAGATCATCGCCGGAGTTCTCGAGGACCAGGCTCGCCGTGAAGCGGAGGTGCCGCTGGCGGAGATCAAGGCCCGTGCACTGGACGCCCCGCCCGCGCTCGACGCGCTGGCTGCTCTCTCCGGTCCGGATGTGAGCGTTATCGCTGAGGTCAAGCGCTCCAGCCCCTCGAAGGGAGCGCTGGCCGCGATCCCAGAGCCGGAGGTGCTGGCCAAGGCCTATGCCAAGAACGGTGCCGCCGTCATCAGCTGCCTGACCGAGGAGCGCCGCTTCAACGGCTCCCTGGCCGACTTCGACGCTGTGCGCGCAAACGTAGATATCCCGCTGCTGCGCAAGGACTTCATCGTCAACCCGTACCAGATCTACGAGGCACGGGCCCACGGCGCGGACGTCATCCTCCTCATCGTTGCAGCCCTCGAGCAGGAGCGGCTGACCGGGCTCCTGGAGTGCGCCGAGTCGCTGGGGATGACCGCCCTCGTCGAGGTCCACACGGAGGACGAAGTCGAGCGCGCG
The DNA here is from genome assembly GCF_030212265.1 of Corynebacterium sp. UMB9976. Taxonomy (NCBI): domain Bacteria; kingdom Bacillati; phylum Actinomycetota; class Actinomycetes; order Mycobacteriales; family Corynebacteriaceae; genus Corynebacterium; species Corynebacterium sp. UMB9976. The sequence goes on along the minus strand of NZ_JASODY010000002.1, from coordinate 4,885 downwards.
GTCGCTGCCGGTGCCAAGGTCATTGGCGTCAACGCCCGTAACCTCAAGACCCTCGAGGTCGATATGTCCGTCTTCGGTCGCATCGCCCCGCTGATCCCGGATCACATCGTGAAGATCGCGGAATCCGGTGTGCGCGATAAGCACGACCTGATCGAGTACGCCCGCCACGGCGCAAACGCTGTCCTCGTGGGCGAGGGGCTCGTGACCGCCGACGACCCGGGTGCGGCCGCCAAGGCCCTCGTGGTGGCGGGCCAGCACCCGGCGTGCCCGACCGGCTCCAAGCAAAACGCATAACCCCAGCCAGGTAAGTTGGAACTCGTGAGCAATAAAAAGAAAAGCCCAGCACAAGCACTTCCCACCGCCGGCGAAGTGATCGGCACCGCGACCCACCACGAGCCCGATAATCTCGGGCAGTGGGGCGACTTCGGTGGCCGCTATATCCCAGAGGCCCTCATGGCCGTGATCGATGAGATCACCGACGCCTGGGGCAAGGCGAAGACCGATCCGGAGTACCTGGAAACGCTCGACGATCTGCACCGCAACTACTCGGGCCGACCGTCCCCGCTGTACTACGCAGAGCGATTCTCCAAGCACGTGGGTGCAGAGGTGTGGCTCAAGCGTGAAGACCTCAACCACACGGGTTCCCACAAGATCAACAACGTGCTCGGCCAGGCCCTGCTAGCCAAGCGCATGGGCAAGACCCGCGTGATCGCTGAGACGGGCGCCGGCCAGCACGGCGTCGCGACCGCCACCGCGTGTGCGCTGCTCGGCCTGGAATGCCGCATCTACATGGGTGCAGTGGACGCCCAGCGCCAGGCGATGAACGTCGCCCGGATGAAGCTGCTGGGAGCGGAAGTCGTGGAGATCGAGCTCGGCTCCGCTACGCTGAAGGACGCGATTAACGAGGCCATGCGCTACTGGGTGGCCAACGCGGACGACACTTATTACTGCTTCGGCACCGCCGCCGGCCCGCACCCATTCCCGCAGATGGTGCGCGACCTGCAGCGCATCATCGGCACCGAGGCCCGCGAGCAGATCCTTCAGGGCGCTGGTCGCCTCCCAGACGCCGTCGTGGCCTGCGTGGGCGGTGGCTCGAACGCCATCGGTCTGTTCCACCGGTTCATCGAGGACGAGTCCGTCGCGCTGATCGGCGCCGAGGCCGCGGGCGACGGCATGGACACCGGCCGTCACGCAGCACCCATCAACATGGGTCGCCAGGGCGTGTTCCAGGGCTCCTACTCCGACCTGATGGAGGACGAGGACGGCCAGATCATCCCGTCGCACTCCATCTCCGCCGGGCTCGATTACCCGGGTGTGGGCCCTGAGCACTCCGCACTGCACGCCGAGGGGCGCGCGGAATACTTCGCCATCACCGATGCCGAGGCCATGGAGGCCTTCCGCCTGCTGACCCGCTTGGAGGGCATCCTGCCGGCCATCGAGTCCGCCCACGGTGTGGCCGCTGCTATCAAGTACGCCGAGCGCGAGGATAACCCGTTGATCATCGTCAACGTCTCCGGCCGCGGCGATAAGGACGTCGCGACCGCCGCGAAGTGGTTCGCGAAGGAGGGAAACTAAATGAGCCGCCTGGAGCAGATTTTTAAGGACGCCAAGGCCGAGGGGAGGGCGGCGTTCGTCGCCTACTACCCGGCAGGTTTCCCGACGGTGGAGGAGTCCGTCGAGAACATCATCGAGCTGTCCAAGCACGCGGATCTCATCGAGGTGGGCATCCCGTTCACGGACCCGATGATGGACGGCCCGACGATCCAGCACGCCGCGGATATCGCCCTGGAGAATGGCTTCAAGGTCAAGGACACCATCGAGGTCGTTCGCCGGGCCACCGAAGCCGGCGCGAACTGCGTGGTCATGACCTACTGGAACCCGGTGCTGCAGTACGGCCCGGAGCGCTTCGCCGCCGAGTTCGCTGAGGCCGGTGGCCTGGGCAGCATCATCCCGGACCTGCTTCCGGAGATGGCTGGCCGCTGGAAGGCCGCCTGCGATGAGCACGACCTGGATCCGGTCTACCTGGCGGCCCAGTCGACCACGATGGAGCGGTTGGAGATGACCGCGAACGCCGGTGGCGGCTTCATCTACGCGGCTTCCCACATGGGTGTCACCGGCGCCCAGGACGAGGTCGACAAGGGGGCCCAGGAGCTCGTGGAGCGCTGCCGCAAGGTCACCGACCTGCCGGTGGCCGTCGGGCTGGGCGTTCGCGACGGCAAGCAGGCCGCGCAGATCGCAGCCTTCGCCGACGGCGTGATCGTGGGCTCCGCCCTCATCAACGCCACGGAGCAGGGCACCCTGGTGGAGGTCGCAGCAGACCTGGCCGCCGGCGTGCGCGCCAAGGCGTAGGGGAGCAGCCACGCATGATGGGTGCGACGGACACCATGCTGCTCGCCGCGATTCCTTCGCCCCCGCAGGGCGTGTGGTACCTGGGCAGCTTCCCGCTGCGTGCCTACGCCCTGTGCATCCTCACGGGCATCGTCGTGGCGTACTTCTGGTCGCGGAAGCGCTACGCCGATCGTGGCGGTGACCCGGAAGTCGTGGTCGACGCGCTGCTCGTCGCCGTACCCGCGGGCATCATCGGCGGGCGGATTTATCACGTCATCACCGACCACGATAAGTATTTCGGGCCGGGGAAGAACCCCGTCGATGCGCTGAAGATCACCAACGGTGGCCTCGGCATCTGGGGCGCGGTGATCCTGGGTGGGGTGGCCGTGGCGCTGCTGTTTAAGTTCAAGCGTCTCCCACTGATGCCCTTCGCGGACGCCATCGCGCCCACCATCCTGCTGGCACAGGCCATCGGCCGGTTGGGCAACTGGTTCAACCAGGAGCTCTACGGCGGTCCCGCTGACGGCCCGCTGGCCCTGGAGATCTACCGCCGCGTCGACGAATCCGGGTACCTCGCGCCCGTCACGGGGCGTTCCACCGGGGAGGTCATCGCCACCGTCCAGCCCACCTTCCTCTACGAGATGCTGTGGAACATCCTCATCGTCTGCCTGCTGGTCTACATCGACCGCACCCGCCGGCTGGGTGGCGGCAGGGTGTTCATGCTCTACGTGGCTGGCTACACCCTGGGTCGCTTCTTCATTGAGATGATGCGCACCGATCCGGCGACGACGGTCTTCGGGGACGTCCGCATCAACGTGGTGGTCTCTGCCGTGGCGTTTGTGTCGGCTGCCATCTTGTTCTGGGCGACCCGGAACCGACGTCGGGAAACTCCCGAGTACGTCCGCGGCAACGCCGAACTTTCTGCCGCGTCGGAGTAAAAACACGCCCCAATTACCCCTTATGTAGCGGGGGTAGGCTGCTCCTGGCTATTCTGGGGAGCTGTGAGCAGAAGAACAAAAATCGTATGTACGCTCGGCCCGGCTGTGGCCGATAAGGATTCGATTCGCGGGCTGATCGACGCGGGCATGAATGTCGCGCGTCTGAACTTTTCCCATGGGGAACACGCTGATCATCAGCAGAATTACCAGTGGGTTCGCGACGCCTCGGCGGAGACCGGCAAGCCGGTCGGCATCCTCGCCGACCTGCAGGGCCCGAAGATCCGCCTGGGCCGTTTTGCCGAAGACAAGACCTACTGGGCGACCGGCGAGACCGTCCGCATCACCGTGGAGGACATCGAGGGCACCCACGACCGCGTCTCCACCACGTACAAGGGCCTTGCCCGGGACGCCCAGCCGGGCGACCGCCTGCTCGTCGACGACGGCAAGGTCGCGCTGATCTGCAAGGCTGTCGAGGACGACGACGTGGTCTGCGAGGTCGTCGAGGGCGGCCCGGTCTCCAACAACAAGGGTGTGTCCCTGCCGGGGATGAACATCTCTGTGCCGGCGCTGAGCGAGAAGGACCGCGAGGACCTTCGCTTCGCCCTGAAGATGGGCGTGGACTTCATCGCGCTGTCCTTCGTCCGCTCCCCGGCGGACGTTGAGCTTGTCCACGAGATCATGGACGAGGTCGGCCGCCGCGTGCCGGTCATCGCGAAGCTGGAGAAGCCGGAGGCCGTCGACGCGCTGGAGCCGATCATCCTGGCCTTCGACGCGATCATGGTCGCCCGCGGTGACCTGGGTGTGGAGGTGCCGCTGGAGGACGTCCCGCTGGTTCAGAAGCGCGCCATCCAGATCGCCCGCGAGAACGCCAAGCCGGTGATTGTGGCGACCCAGATGCTGGACTCCATGATCGAGAACTCCCGTCCGACCCGCGCGGAGGCCTCCGACGTGGCCAACGCCGTGCTCGACGGTGCGGATGCGGTCATGCTGTCCGGCGAGACTTCCGTGGGTAAGCACCCGATTGCGACGGTGGAGACGATGTCCCGCATCGTCGTTGCCGCCGAGGACGACGGCGAGGCCCCACCCCTGACGCACCGCCCGCGCACCCGCCGCGGCGTGATCTCCTACGCGGCGAAGGACATCGGCGAGCGTCTCAACGCGCGCGCCCTGGTGGCCTTCACCTCCTCTGGGGATACCGCCAAGCGCGTGGCGCGCCTGCGCAGCTACCTGCCGCTGCTGGTGTTCACGCCTTCGCAGGATGTGCGCAACCAGCTGTCGCTGACCTGGGGCACCGAGACGCTGCTCACCAATGACGTCGATTCCACCGATGACATGATGCGCGTGGTGGACGAGTCCCTGCTCAGCAAGAAGAACTACAACTACGATGACCTCGTCGTGGTCACCGCGGGCTCCCCACCGGGAATCCCGGGCAACACCAATATGATCCAGGTGCACATGCTGGGTCAGGAGCGTCGCCGCTAATTACTAGCGGTCAGGCGTGAAAAAGGGGCCGGGTCTCGCTAATGAAGCGAGCCCCGGCCCGGGTTAAGTAAAGAAAAGTGTGTCCGCATGCCACCATAACCCCAGACCACACACCACAAATCACCAAAGAATAGCTC